>NZ_JAMPJY010000027.1:0-84086 GCF_039961875.1 Trichocoleus sp. ST-U2
CCCTCAAACGAACGGGACGGCTTACCGTTATCGTTCAAGACAATGGACCGATTCACACTAGTAAACTGGTACGTGAGCAGTGGGCACGGTGGCAAGAGCAAGGATTATTCATTTTCTTCTTGCCTGCCTATTGCTCCCAGATGAACCCCATCGAAGGACAGTGGCATCAACTCAAAGCCCATGAAATTTCAGGACGAATGTTCGACAATGAATATGATTTAGCCCTTGCTGTAATCGACGGCATGGAATCACGGAGTGAACAAGGGGGATATACGTTAGAGCGTTTTAGGTTTAAATCATCCTAGCTACTTATATGAATCTTTAAAATCACAATAAGTAGAGATAGATACAGGAATAATCATTAATAACCATTACTATAAAGCAAACGAAAGGTGGTTGGGAGAGGGGATAGATTGTGAAATTCTTAAAGTTGGTGCTAGTGACTGGCAAAAAGGTCAGGTAAAAATAAAAACCACCTTATAGTTTATTCCTGATGAGCCTGAAGTAAAAGAAGTGCTAATGCAAAATGAAGAAGAAACACGAATGCGAAATGAGCTAGAAATCAGCCAATCAGAATCACCACTTGACGAGCTTCGTAAGATGATTAACTAAGAAAATCAGGATAAAAATTACTAAAAAAATCCCCTAGAGTTTCATTCATCTAGGGGGAATTGTAATTACTAATACTATTTACCGCTATAGTAAAAAGCGATTTCTTTTTCTTTCAGCGGTGCAAAGTCGGCGTCGATTAGCATCTGGTTGAGTTCTTCCTGAGGAATATGCTTAGCGCCGATGCGAACAATTCTAGAACGCATCGTATTGGATACGCCGCTGCGCTGCCGCCCAGCTTCCAGCCCCATTACTTTTGTGTATAATTCTAGTTTTGGTGTTGGAATCGGGGAACCGTCAAAATCAATTCCCTGCGCGATCGCTACATCAATCGCATCAGCGCCTGTAGTTGTTTGATTGTCTGGATTCATTGCAGCGTGGGATCGTGTTTACAAAAGCATTTTATGACTAAAACGCCCAGAATTCGCATCCCGGCAGAAGTGAGGAAGTATGTGTTTCAGCGCGATCGCTGTCAGTGCCAAAGTTGCGGCAAAACGGCGCTAGAAGCAAACCTCACGATTGACCACATCATACCGCTCTCTCGTGGCGGTTCTAATGACATCAGCAATCTACAAACCCTCTGTCTCCCCTGTAACCAGCGCAAAACCAACCATTTAGATCCTCGGTTCCGGCGTTATTTCGATCTTTAATCTAGAAAACACACCAGACTCGTTTTTAAAAATATACTGTCCGCGCATCGCTGCTAACACTCCATCATTTGGCAGACAGAAAAAAACCGCCTCTAGCATGAGTCAGGGCGGTCTTCCTAAGCAATCGGAGGGTAGATAATAGATTACGCTGATGATTTTGTATCCTACTGTAACAGCATTTACCGAATCTGCCTCAAAATTGTTTATTGATGGCTTTCTAAACCCGATTTCTATAGAAACCGAGTTTTTTTATCGGTAAACTCTTATCGTCCTGCGTAGGCATTCATCGGTTCCTTGATAAACCGGATATAAAGATGCCTAAACGTGGACTTAATCACGCGAGGCATCGCGAAGTCGATAGGCATCATGTTAGTAGGAAGTTGCCAATCCAGCACCTTTAGATCATCCGGATGCAGTTGGGGAAAGTCAATTTCCTCCACGTTTGTGCATAGTCCTAACCTCATCGAAGCCGCCATAGTAGGGACGTTGAGAGGATCTACATTGAGAATTTCCACAATCGCCCGATCCAGGGCAAATACATCAGCCGATGCCGCTAAAATCCCTAAGAAGCGAGGTTCGCCACCGCTAGGGCCGTTCCCTTCATGCCCGATAATTGCATCTAAAATTGTTAGGGTAGGATTAATTGCCCTTGCAGTTTCTACTAACATTTCCCCAAATCGGGCACTATCTTTCCCTGCTTCCATGTGCCACCAGGCTTTCATTTTTCCCGGTACGCAACCGAATAAGTTTTTGACCCCCATTGTCATCGTTAGCTGACAGTGGGATTTCAGTTTAGGCAGGTTGATTACTACATCTGCATCCATTGCTTCTTTGCACAACAACAGATGGTTGAACCCTTCGCTAACGGTTTCGTAACGCTTCCCTGTAAATTCCACTAGCGGCAAATTGAGTTCTTCCATAAGGGGAAGATAACCATTTGCCTTTGCCACACCCATCGCGCTGCCAAACGCGGGACTGTCTCCCAGGAAAGGCTTGCCACCCGCTTCCTGTACCAGTTTGGCAACACAGTGAACCAGTTCGGGACGGGTGACACATTCTTTACTCGGATGTCCGCCAGTGAGTAAATTGGGCTTGAGGAGAACGCAATCGCCTGCTTTGACAAAAGCTTTGATTCCTCCCAACGGTTCCAGCAAACTTTCCACGGATTCTCGCAATAGTTGCCGATCGTAGAAATTCGCACGAATTAAACTAACGGAAGGTTTCATGATTCTGCGTTTGTAATTGAGGATTGAGCGAATACAAGAATTTTGAATCAATTAAAGTGAGAATTGCCAGTCTCCAATTCTTGATGAAGACCTGGCAATTCCTAATCTAAAATCTCAAATTCTCAGCGATTGCTGCCACGAGTCAGGGCAGTT
Organism: Trichocoleus sp. ST-U2; assembly: GCF_039961875.1. Lineage (NCBI taxonomy): Bacteria > Bacillati > Cyanobacteriota > Cyanophyceae > Leptolyngbyales > Trichocoleusaceae > Trichocoleus > Trichocoleus sp. ST-U2. The sequence continues at coordinate 2,639 of NZ_JAMPJY010000027.1, forward strand.
ACCCGCTGGGCATTCGAGAAGACATCTTCTCCCTGGAGGTGAGGAATCGGGGGCTTCACCTCAACTTTGGTAATATTGGCGGTGTTAATAAAAACCGTTTCTTCAGGTAAGTGGAGAATCCACCAGGATTTATCTAAAAGCCGACGGATTTCTTGCCGGATTTCCTGCTTCGTTTCTAAGCCCTCCTCGACTGACTCATAGACAGTAAAAGATTCTGTGTGCCCATCAATATAGTGAAAAGTCAACTGGGTCAAACCATCATGACTATGCATAGAACAAGACTCCTGGTTAGAAAGTTTTGAGTTTTGGATAGATGCAAATTTTGGTGTATCTACAACTCCGGACGCTGCACTCCTGACATCGCACTCATTTCCTCCAAGTCTAAGACCTTGGCTAGTTCTTCGGAACTCATCAACTCTCGTTCTAGGACAATTTGCCGCAAGGATTTGCCAGTTTCGAGAGATTCTTTGGCAACAGCAGCCGCGTTGAGATAGCCGATGTGGGGATTGAGGGCAGTGACGAGGGCGAGGCTTCCTTCTGCATAGGCAAGGCAGCGATCGCGATTGGCGGTAATTCCTTCCAAACAACGCTGCGTTAGTACGCTTAAGGTATTGCCCAAAATTTCAATACTGTGAATCAAGTTATAGGCAATCAGCGGCATCATCACATTTAACTCTAGTTGTCCCGCTTGGGCGGCTAAAGCGATCGCTGAATCGTACCCCATCACCTGAAAACACACCATCGAAGTCATCTCTGCCATCACCGGGTTATATTTCCCCGGCATAATCGACGATCCAGGCTGTACTGGGGGTAGCTGAATTTCCTTTAAACCTGTTTTTGGCCCCGAATCCATCAGCCGTAAGTCATGGGATATCTTGACGCAATCCTGCGCTAAGTTCCGCAAACTACCGGAGACGCTGACAAAAGGTGCCATACTCTGCATTGCCGCCATCAGATGAGGGGCTGGGCGCAAGGGTTGGTCGATTAATTCTGATAATAATTGGGCAACGCGATCGCAATATTGCGGATGGGTATTTAACCCAGTTCCCGCCGCACTTCCACCCAAACCCAGCGCCATCAAATCTTCAGACGCCCTCTCGATGCGAATCATGTGTTCTGCGAGAATTTGCCCCCAAGCGCGGAAGTTTTCGCCCAGTCGTACAGGTACGGCGTCTTGCAGATGGGTTCTTCCAGATTTGACGACATCTTGAAATTCCTCAGCCTTGTTATCCAAAGTAGCGATCGCATCGGCTAAAGCTGGGTACAGTGTCCTCTCCAGCGCCACCAGCGCCCCAATCCGAATCGCCGTAGGAATTACATCGTTAGTCGATTGACCGTAATTAACATGATCGTTGGGACTGACGCGCTTGTAATTTCCTTTTTCATCGCCCAGCAGTTCCAGCGCCCGATTCGCCAATACTTCGTTGATATTCATATGGTGCGAAGTCCCCGCACCCGCTTGGTAGACATCCACGACAAACTGATCGCGGAACTTCCCGGAAAGCACTTCATCCGCCGCCTGGACAATCACCTGGCTGATGTCTTGGGGAATGCAGCCAAGTTCCCCATTTGCGATCGCTGCTGCTTTCTTAATCAGTACGCAAGCATCAATATAAGTGGGCAACGGTTTAATTCCACTAATCGGGAAATTTTCAATCGCCCGAAGCGTCTGAATGCCGTAGTAAACGTTATCCAAGATTTGGCGATCGCCCATTGAATCGCGTTCGATGCGGTAGGTTCTACCTATCTGTTCACTCATGTTAGTTGTCTATGGATTCTTTTAGATGAGATCATCCCATGTCTAGCTGGGGGATGCGATGAGTCAGTCTTCAGATTTGGCAGCATTCTTTTCTCAGAAGGATTACGCAATACCGGCGCAATCCTTCTGAGAAAAGATCCGTCTAAATCCCATTTCACCTGAAGGTCGGCACAAATAAATTGTTAGAAGTGTCTACTGACAAGACTGGTGTCACCCAGAATCTGAAATCCCAAATCTAAGATGGGATAACCCCTGCCCAGGGTTCCTAATCCTGCCCTAAGAGAGAGGGAAGCGGAGTCAATTTTTTATAGAAGAGGATATTTATCGCTCCTCCCTTGGCACCAGGTGGGTGAGAGAGAGGTTAAATAAGGATTACCGTACCGACTGCTCAAGGAAATTTTTTGTTGCCTCCAGCGGCTGAATCCTTTGCCCAGCGGTCATCTGGAATTTATCGTTCTTGCTTTGAATGTATTTTAGAAAGGGATTTACCGTCTTGATGTTGACTTATGTTATTGTTTTGGGAATCTTAAATACAAGATCCTCCTAAAGTAAGATGCAAAATTCTATGGGTCAAACTATTAGCCTCGAAGCAGAATTCTTCTTCCAGCAAGGACTACGCCAGCTTCAGTCGGCAAAATATGAAGCGGCGATCGCTTGTTTAGACAACGCCCTCAAGTGCGAACCCAATTACCCCGATGCCTTATCGCAGCGGGGTTTTGCCCTAGGGAATTTAGGTCGCCATGAAGAAGCGATCGCCAGCTTCGACAACGCCTTGTCAATTCAACCGGATGCTTCTTGGGTTTGGTTCAACCGGGGTATTGCGCTGGGGAAATTATGTCGCTACGAACAGGCGCTTAATAGCTTTGATCGCGCCATAGAATTTAACCCGGATGCTTCCGCTGCGTGGCACAACCGGGGCATTACCTTAATTGACTGGGGTTTCTATGAAAAAGCGGTCGCCAGCTTTGACCGGACCCTGAAGCTGCGTCCAGACGCCTACTGGGCATGGTACAACCGAGGCAATGCTCTTGCCCAACTCAATCATTACGAACAGGCGATTCATAGCTATGACCGGGCGATTGAGTTTAAACCAGATTCCTGCAATGCTTGGTACAACCGAGGCATTACCCTAAATGATTGGGGGCTTTATGAAAAGGCAATTTCTAGCTTCCAAAGAAGTTTGGAAATTAATTCGGAATACTACAAAGCTTGGTTCAACCAAGCCATTGCTCTAGGGAAATTAGCTCGCTACGAAGAAGCGATCGCTGCTTGTGATAAAGCGTTACAACTTCAGACTGACTACCCCACCGCTTGGTATAACAAAGCTTGCTACTATGCTTTGCTGGGCAATGTCGAGCAGACAGTCCACAACTTGCAACAAGCGATTCGTCTGAGTGAGGAAAAATATCGGGAAATGGCAAAATACGACCCAGATTTCGACGCGGTTCGCGATCAAGATTTGTTTGAGGCGCTGCTGGAAGCACCCAGGTTTTGATCCAGTTTTATTGCTCATTCCCCCTCAATGTAGGGTTGGAGACAGACCCCTCCACCCTACCTACATCTGCTGGATCGAGCTGTTCTTTTCTTTAGCGCTCGCTACCAGGTTCTTCCACTGTATAAAGTCTTGCCGCTGCTTCCGACCAAGTAAAGGGTGCTAAGTATCCTATATTGTCTACCTTGGGTTTGATTACAGGTAATTTTCCAACCGCCACAGCTGATTTTTTATAATTACCTGTTCGCCCCAGTAGTTAATTAACCATTTCCTCACAGCCATTCAAATACACGTTATAACCTTCCTTTTGGTGCATCCTAATGTCATGAATGTGCCAAGCGGGACGACAGTAGCAGACATCTCTGCGTCGCTGAACGGCAACAAATGAAGGTATCCAAACCGTCTGTATGAACGCAGCCGTTGGTAGGCGGATTGCTAGATTAAGCGGCTTTCACTAACAGGTTCTATAGACATTTTGCTGCGTGCCAAGCGGCAAGGGTATCTAGTTTCAATGCAGCAAGCGATTGAACGCGTCAGAAATAGAGGTATCCGACTGAGTGAAACGGTCGTCACTTTTGCGCTTGAGCAAGCTGGGAAAGTGACATATCGCGAACGGTGGTTGAACTGATATTTGCTCGTCCTGCGCCACACTATAGGAAACGAGTATCAACAGCGAATCATGCAGACTCTGGACAAGACTCACCCCAAACTTCAAGAACTCAAAACCCGCCTCACCGAAATCGACGACATTAATTCAGCGTCTTCCCTACTCTACTGGGATCAGGCAACCTATATGCCGCCTGGGGGTGCAGCGGCGAGAGGGCGGCAGATGGCGACTCTGCGGCAAATTGCCCATACTAAGTTTAGCGATCCAGCGATCGCGCAACTGTTAGAAGATTTGCGTCCCTACGAGGAAAGCTTGCCCTACGACTCTGATGAAGCCAGCCTAATTCGTGTTGTCAGACGCAGCTACGAGCGCGCGGTGCGAGTGCCAGCAGATTTTATGGCAAAAATGTCTCTCCACCGAACTCAGTCTTATGGTGCTTGGGCAAAAGCACGTCCGGAAAATAACTTTGCCGCTGTGCAGCCTTATCTGGAAAAAACGCTGGAGCTGTGCCGCGACTATGCCAGCTTTTTCTCTGGCTACGAGCATATTGCAGATCCGCTGATTGATGGTGCCGATTACGGGATGAAGGCTTCAACCGTGCGATCGCTCTTTGCGGAACTCCGTCAAGAACTGGTTCCAATTGTAAATGCGATCGCTTCCCAGCCGATTGTCGATGATAGTTGCTTGCACCAAACTTTTCCAGAAGACGAACAGCTAGCGTTTAGCTTAAAGGTGATCGAACAGATTGGATATGACTTCCAACGGGGACGACAAGATAAGACACTGCACCCATTTATGACCAATTTCTCGATTGGGGATGTGCGAATTACTACCCGCGTTAGAGAGAACGATCTGAATGAGGCACTGTTTAGCACCATTCACGAGATGGGACACGCCTTGTACGAGCAAGGGATTAACCCAGAATATGAAGGGACGCCTTTAGCCACCGGCACCTCATCGGGGGTGCATGAAAGCCAATCACGGCTGTGGGAAAATCAGGTGGGACGCAGCCGCAACTTCTGGAAATTCTGCTATCCGCAACTGCAAGCAGCTTTCCCAAATCAACTTAGTAATATACCCCTGGAGACATTCTACCGGGCGATTAATAAAGTCGAGCGATCGCTCATTCGTACCGATGCCGACGAAGTCACCTACAACCTCCACGTCATGATCCGCTTTGACTTGGAATTGGCGCTACTGGAAGGCAAGCTGGCAGTGCGCGATCTCCCGGAAGCTTGGAACGAACGCTACAGATCGGACTTGGGTGTTGTCCCCCCCAACGACAGCGTTGGCGTCATGCAGGATGTCCATTGGTACACGGGTAGCATCGGCGGAATGTTCCAAGGATATACTCTCGGCAACATGATGAGCGCCCAGTTTTTTGAAGCTGCACTCAAGGCGAATCCCCAAATTCCTACCGAAATCGAGCAAGGGAAGTTCAGCACTCTACATAATTGGCTGAGAGAGAATATTTACCAACATGGACAGAAATATACCGCCGCTGAAATTATCGAGCGCGTCACTGGCAATTGTTTGAGTATTAATCCCTTGATTCGTTATATTCAGCAAAAATACGGAGAAATTTACGCTTTGTGATACACAATAGCGTGAAAAGAAGCTAGGCTAGGCATAGCCTAGCCGATTCACTCTTAAGAAAGATGAACGGTGAATTAATTTTGGTTTGAGACGTACTCCTTCCACCTTCGGAAGGGCGTCACCAGGAAAAACATTTTGTAGTTTAGTCTTTGTGAATGTTATTGAACTAATCTAGGGAGTTGTCATGTCCGATTTGATTCAGGCTGTTTTAGAGAGTGATGAAAAAATCGATCTGCGCCAATTTGTGAGTGAGTTACGCCAACAGGACAAGTCGTATTTACTGAGAAACGACATTCTCAATGCTTTTTCCGAATACTGCACAAATCACCAGAAGCCTGAACATTTTGACCAATCTTCCCATTTAGGTAAATTAATTTACTACACTCAAGAAATTATTCGGGAGGATGGAAACATCTGTTTGATCGTCCGCCCAACCATTGCTTCTCAAGAAATCTATCGGTTAACGGAAGATTTAATTGTCGAACCAATGACGGTGCAAGAACTGCTGGATGTACGCGATCGCCTGGTGAATCGCTTCCATCCCCAGGAAGGCGACATCCTAGAACTCGATTTTCAGCCGTTTTACGACTATACCCCGACCATTCGCGACCCTAAAAATATTGGTAAGGGGGTACAGTATCTCAACCGTTATTTATCGAGCAAACTCTTTCAAGACCCCGGACAATGGCTGGAGAGCTTGTTTCAATTTTTAAGCGTCCATTCCTATAACAATCTGCAACTGCTGATCAACGGGCGAATTAAATCGCAGCAGCAACTTTCTAGTCGTGTCAAGCAAGCTTTGGGATTTTTGGGCGATCGCCCTTTTGAGCAAAGCTACGATGAATTTCGGTATGATTTGCAAGCAATGGGCTTTGAGCCTGGATGGGGAAACACCGCCGGACGGGTGCGGGAAACTCTAGAAATTCTTGATGAACTCCTCGACTCCCCCGATCATCAGACTCTAGAAGCTTTCCTCTCCCGGATTCCAATGGTCTTCCGGATTGTCCTCGTGTCTCCCCACGGTTGGTTTGGGCAGGAAGGTGTCTTGGGACGTCCGGATACTGGCGGACAGGTCGTTTACGTCCTCGACCAAGCCAAGAGTCTCGAACAGCAGATGCAAGAAGACCTCTCGCTGGCTGGGTTGGATGTTCTAGGTGTTGAGCCGAAAGTAATTATTCTCTCTCGCTTAATTCCGAATAGCGATGGTACTTTGTGTAACCAACGCTTAGAAAAAGTTCACGGCACAGATAATGCTTGGATTTTGCGAGTGCCTTTGCGAGAGTTTAATCCCAAAGTGACTCAAAACTGGATTTCCCGGTTTGAGTTTTGGCCTTATCTAGAAAGCTATGCCATCGACTCGGAAAAAGAGCTGCTGGCAGAATTTCAAGGTAAGCCCGACTTAATTGTCGGAAATTATTCCGACGGTAATTTGGTGGCATTTTTACTGGCGCGTCGCTTGAAGGTGACTCAATGCAACATTGCCCACGCCTTAGAAAAATCTAAATATCTTTTCAGTAACCTCTACTGGAACGACTTGGAAGAAAAGTATCATTTCTCCCTACAATTCACTGCCGATTTAATTGCGATGAATGCTGCAAATTTCATCATTAGCAGTACTTATCAAGAAATTGTCGGAACGCCGGATAGTGTGGGACAGTATGAATCTTACAAGTGTTTCACGATGCCGGATTTGTACCATGTAGTGAGCGGAGTTGAGCTATTTAGCCCCAAATTCAACGTGGTGCCGCCTGGAGTAAATGAAAATGCTTATTTTCCCTATTCGCGTACCGAAGATCGCATACCGAGCGATCGCGCCCGGATCGAGGAGATGCTCTTTACCCTCGAAGATCCGTCCCAAATTTTAGGGAAATTGGACGATCCAAACAAGCGCCCCCTCTTCTCAATGGCTCGTCTCGACCGAATCAAAAATCTTACCGGATTGGCTGAGTGTTTTGGCAAGAACGAAGCTTTACAAGAACATTGCAACTTAATTTTAGTTGCTGGGAAGTTGCGCGTTGAGGAATCAAGCGATAACGAAGAAAAAGATGAAATTGTTAAGCTTTACCAAATCATTGAAAAGTACAATCTACAAGGCAAAATTCGCTGGCTAGGCGTGCGCCTTTCTAAAACCGACTCTGGTGAAATTTATCGGGTGATTGCCGATCGCCAAGGTGTCTTTGTTCAACCAGCGCTGTTTGAAGCTTTTGGTCTGACCATTTTGGAGGCGATGATTTCTGGTTTACCGACATTCGCCACTCAATTTGGTGGCCCGTTAGAAATTATTCAGGATAAATTTAATGGATTCTACATTAACCCAACGCATCTTGAAGAGATGGCGGAAAAAATCCTGGAGTTTGTATCTAAGTGCGACCAAAATCCTAACTACTGGTACGAAATTTCTACACGAGCGATTGATCGAGTTTATAGCACTTATACGTGGAAGATTCACACAACCAAACTTCTATCTTTAGCTCGAATTTACGGCTTCTGGAATTATACTTCCAAGGAGAACCGCGAAGATCTACTGCGTTACATTGAGGCGTTGTTCTATTTAATTTACAAGCCGAGAGCGCAGAAACTGTTGGAACAGCAAATGCAGCGATAGGGAGTTTCTCCTCTTAATAAATTGGATGCTAGGGGGATCTGACGTGATTTGCATTACGTTTCGATCCCTCCAACCCCCAATTTATTGGGAGCTAAGAGAAGGTCGCAGATAACATTCTTAACCAATGTGTCTAGAGTCGGGCTTTTCCTACGCAAGAGAAGGGAAATAGAGCCTGAAGCGATGCCAATCTCACTTCAGGCAAAAGCGAAACAGTATAACTATTGGGGTTCCCAGAAGGTAATTGTTCCGTCAAAATTACCACTAACAAGAGTCTGCCCGTTTGGGGTGAATACGAGTGAGGAGATAACGTTAAAAGACCCTGTAAGAGGATTGATTACACTACCAGTTTGCAAATCAAATAAATTTAAACTGCCTTCCGATCCGCCTAATGCACTTGCAAGTATTTGATTATTCGGATGCAAAGCAACAGCATTCACGAAAACGGTGCCTGAATCCTTAATCGGTGTAGAGATGAGTTCGCCGGTTTGCAGATTCCAGATTTTGACGATTTGGTTATAAGTCTCGCTGACAAGGGTTTTGCTATCTCGACCAAAAGCGATCGCTCTGACAGCCTCTCCATTGTTGATGGTGCGGATGGGTTTGCCTGACCTAAGATCCCATAGTTGGATCGTACTGTCTTCATTCCCACTAGCGAGAGTTTTTCCATCGGGACTAAAGGCGACCATTAAATTCGACTGAGGAGATCCCTGGAAGCTATAGATCGATTTACCCGTGCGTGCATTCCACACTTCAATCTCTGCGTTCCGTGCAGTCGTGTTCCAGCTACCAATCGCAAGGCGTTCTCCATCTGGGCTAAAGGCGAGAGATTTAACGTACCAATCCCGCGTGATAGTCCGGATTACCTTGCCAGTTTTTAAATTCCACAGTTTTAGCGAGCCATCGTTGGTCGCGCTACTGCTGGCGAGGGTTTGCCCATTAGGACTAATCGCAAGTGCCCAAATGGTGTCAGTATGCCCAGTTAGGGTGCGAATTGGTTGACCCGTTTTCGGATTCCATACTTTGATCGTGCCATCATCGCTACCACTAACCATTAGCTGTCCGTTGGGAGCGATCGCGATCGCTCCCACGCTCCCTGAATGAGCCTCGATGGTGCGAATCGGTCGCACATTTTGCCAAGTGTTGGTGGGTATTTGAGCCGTTAAGGTAGATGGAATGACAGGCGGCTGAGATACTGCTTTAAACATAGGCATTGCAGAAACGCCAATCGTTGCCACCACGACCAGCGCCGTGAAAACCTTAGCGGAAATTTGCTGATTTGTCATTTTAGTAAATTGGGACACAACGCACACTACAAAAATGTGTTGCTTTACACTGAGACGTTGTTGATTTACCTGTGTGCCCAGAATCAGAAAATTTATGTAATGTTACCGTTGCAAATTTATTAGAAGTATGCAATCGCAAGGAAAGCGATCGCTCGGACTTTGCTGAATCCGGGAAATTAGCTAGAAGCTATACTCGGTCAAAGTTTAAAGATTAGTTGGAGAAAACTTAGATACCAAAAGCCCCATTCCAGAATCTGTTGTGCTACCGTAATAGGTGAGAATAAATTCGGTTGCAGTGTTTGTTTATAGTATTGATAGGTGTTTTCCTTTTGGTCTTGACAGGCTTCTCTCCGAAATTCAAATCTCTACACCCCCTTGATTTTGGAGACAATCTATGTCTATTTATGTAGGCAATCTATCCTACGAAGTTACGCAAGAAGACCTGACTGGGGTTTTTGCAGAATATGGTTCTGTAAAGCGCGTCCAGCTACCCACTGACCGGGAAACAGGTCGTCTACGTGGCTTTGGTTTCGTAGAAATGGGTACAGAAGCTGAAGAAACAGCTGCCATTGAAGCGCTTGATGGTGCTGAATGGATGGGTCGCGACTTGAAAGTTAACAAGGCGAAGCCCAAAGAAGATAGAGGCCCGTCTGGTGGTGGTGGTCGCGGAAACAACAGCTTTTCTCGCCGCTACTAAGCTTTAGAAACTAAACCTTTTTAGTTTTTCCTTGAAAAAGCTGAGACAAAAAGGGCTGAGTAATTTGTAAGCGCAATTAGTTTCAGTTACTCGTATTAAATTTAAAAAGGCTTAAGCATTATGCTTAAGCCTTTTTTTTGCAGGTATGCCTCTCAAGTGTGACGATTCAAGATGTACGTCAACGAGCGACATTTATAGCATTGGTCAAGCTAAAAGTTTCCTGGGGAAGCTAAAACTCGCTTCAATGGGTTTAAGCTTTTAGCCCAGATTTTAGTTTTTAGCTATTCAATTTAAAGTCCCTGCGTTCGCCAAATTCGGATGTTTTTGTCATAACTACCCGTTGCAATCGTCTGTCCATCTTGGCTGATAGAGAGGGAATAAATTGCACTAGAATCACCCGTCAGCGTTGTAATTTGTTTCCCAGTTTTTAGGCTCCAAATTTTAATTGTTCTATCTTCGCTACCACTAGCGAGAAACTGTCCATCCGAACTAATAGCAACTGCATAAACCATGTCTGCATGCCCTCTCAGGCGACCTTTGAGCTGCCATGTGGTCATGTCCCAAAGGTAGATAGTTTTGTCAAAACCCCCACTTATAAGTGTCTGTCCATCTGGGGTAATTGCCAAGGAATGAACCGCATTTGTATGTTTTCTCAAGGTGCGGATGACTTGACCTGTAGAGAGATCCCAAACTTTGATCGTTTTGTCCTCAGAACCACTCACGAGGGTCTGCCCATCTGGGGTAAAGGCAACAACATCAATCCCATTAGCATGACCTGTGAGGCTTAAGATTTGCTCGCCGGAAGTCAGATTCCAAATCTTGATCGTGTCGTCCTTACCTCCACTGGCAATAAACTGCCCGTCAGGACTGAAAACGACCGAATCAATGGAGCTAGAATGCCCCCTGAGAGTGCGGATTACTTGACCTGTAGCAAGATTCCAGATTTTGATTGTATTATCCTGAGATCCGCTAGCGAGAAGCTGCCCATTGGGGCTATATGCAATTGTGAAAATTGGTTTGAAATGCCCGGTAAGGGTGCCAATTTCTTGTCCGCTGGAAAGATTCCAAAGTTTGATCGTGTTGTCAGAACTGCCACTGGCTAAGGTTGTTCCATCAGGGCTGATGGCGACAGCATTTACCCAATTTGAATGCCCTCTGAGGGTGCGTTCTAGTTGAGCGTTTTCCCAAGCGTTTAAGTTCGCTACTGCAACAGAAGCATCAATTGGAGCTGCGTATGCCTTGATGTTGCTTGGTGGAATTATAACGCTCGTAGCCATGACTGTGGCGATCGCGCCTATCGTACCGACTAAAGTCCTAGTTTGAGCAGAAAACATAGAAATAACAGACGAATGGGAAGAAATTTTGCACATCTGCTGAAATATGGGCAGTAATTGCAGAATTTTACAGGTCGTTTCTTAATATAGATGGCGATACCCGCTCCGCACACTCTCTGCGGTCAGAAGCTGCATTCTGAGTAAAAATTTATCGATTTTCTGCACAGTTGAGACTCCCGATTAAACAACCAGCGCGAAAAGCACAGCGATCGCCCTAAGACTTCTAGAGCGATCGCGCTGGTTGAAAGTTCCAATTCGATACGAGGGATGCGGGTAAAAAAGGAGCGCCACCACATCCCGATGCAACAACTTCTTAGTGAGGTAGCTTGCTCAACTCAAACCAAGTGCGAGAAGCGACAATTCCATCCGCTACCAAGCCACGGGAGCTTTGGAAGCTTTTCACAGTATTCTGGGTAATTGACCCAAATATACCATCGGGAATCAACTGTAGGACTTTCTGAAGGGTTTTCACTGCCTCACCACGGCTACCTAGTCTCAGTTCCGGCATATCAACGGGGGCACCAGAGTAAAGAGCTTGCCACGTCTTAGCGCCAACAATCCCATCTTCTACTAGAAAGACGCGGTGTTGAAAAGCTTTCACGGCATTTTCGACGGGGAGGTCAAACACATCATCGAAAGGAGTGGCATAATAGCCCCAATGAGCGAGTAGTTGTTGGAGTTCTACCACTGCGCGATCGCGGGAACCTCTACGCAGAACTGGCTTTTTAATCGCATTGGTAGCAGCGGCTTGAGGAGTCATGGCTTCAAATTGATTGGTTGATTGCATGATGAATTTTCCTGGGAAGTGTTGTTTCTACTGTTCCAATCTACTGATGGCAGCCCCGCTTCCCCTTCGCCCTGCTAGGTGTATTTAAACTCACCTTAACCGCTCACCCATTCGTATGAAGCAATACCCACTCGCCCGCTGCTACACGATTCGCTCATTCTGGTGAATTGACCAGTTGTAAAATCTGCACGGGTGTCAATTCCTGTACATTGCTGAAAATCGCAGCAGCACCAGCAGCCTTGAGAGCATTTGCATAAGCATCCCTTTGTTGCTGGTTTTCCTGAACGTGGGGTGGCAAAATGCCCACTGCAATCCAACGACGGTCAGGGTGGAGCGATTCTCCTGGGGAGACGCTAAGCGATCGCGCCTTTTCAATCGTGTAAATATCGGCAACCGTATCTCCCACATAAATAACCGGGGTTGAGGGGGGAACCGACGATCTTTCTTCCATCGCTTGTACTGCCGCAAACAGCCCTGTTGGGTCAGGTTTACCCGGAGCATCTTCCATCGCAATGAGCAACGGCGACTTTAAACCCAGGCGTTGCTCCAAGACATAATTAGCCGAGCCACGGGTAGCACCGCTAAAAAAGCCCCAGAGAATCCCAGCCGCTGTCAATTGCTCTAGATAGCTCGGCTGTAATAGCAGCGGTTCATCGCAGATATAACCCGTCCAATGGTGCGGATCTGGCCCGCGATACCGCGATTGGAAAAAAGCAACCAAAACGTCATAATCAAGGTTTAGTTGCGATCTTTTCTGTCCAACGCTTTCAAAGTAACGATAGACCAACTCTTGGGATGCCTCCCAATCGTTATTCCACATCCCTTCCAACTTCAGATGGTCAATTTCCTCTGGGGTTGGTCGGTAAGCACCCTCCGTAAACTCCTCCACAGTATCAGCTAGCGCCCGTCGGTAAGATCCCCCAACATCTCGCACTACACCGTCAATATCGAAAACGACTAAACTTAGGCAACTAGATTCTTGAACCACTGCAAAGCATCTCCCAATCCCAATTAAAATATTCGATGAGCAAACACATAGCTATCCACGATCGCCTAGGTGTAAAATAATCGTTTGTACAGTATTCAACAAGCCTGGGACTTCCCTGGAGGTGTGATTGTCGAGGTTTATTTTAAAGGTTCTCTGGCTGGAAGAGAACGTAGCACTAGCGGTTGACCAAGTAGTAGGCAAAGGCACCAGCCCTCTGACATCTTACTTTTTTTGGCCTCGGAACGATGCTTGGGAACAGCTAAAAAATGAGTTGGAAGCCAAGCATTGGATTACCGATCAAGAGCGCGTCGCGTTGCTCAACAAAGCGACAGAAGTGATTAACTACTGGCAAGAAGAAGGCAAACGTCGTTCTATGTCTGATGCTCAGGCAAAATTTCCAGAAGTCGCCTTCACAGGTAGTGCTTAAGAATTCTCCTGTGCATCTGCCAGAGTTTAATGCTTTTGTCCTGCTGCCAAAGCACTTCGGAGTTGAGCAAGAGAGATAAGCTAACCTTTATGTGACTAAAGAGGGTAGCAATTTCTTTTCTAGGGCTAAACTTTCCTGCTTAGCAACTGGCGATCGCTCATTTTTGCAAAGGACGTATTGTTCCTGTCACCCTGAAGCGGTGGGACAATCGGTATGTCGCTAAAACAATCCGAAAATAGAAAAACCCGTTTTCTGAGAAGAAAACGGGTTTTTCTATGACTACCTCTATACCAATCTCTAGAATCTTGCAATTGGCGCTATTCTTGCCGATAGCTAATCGGTTTTTGTGCCGATTTACCATTTGCCGCGGCTACACTGGTGCGTCCGGTAATACTGCGGAAATAAATGCCCCCAATAGTCAGCAAAAACAGCAGGTAACTGATTGCTTGAACGACGTAGAGCTTATCGGTATATCCGAACAAGGCGCTAAAAAGTAGCCCAGGAAACTTGTCATCAGGAAAGATTTGGGTCGTATTCCAAACCATTGGTCCCAAAATACAGGAGGGATTTTTAGCAAACCGTTCGTAGTAGAAACACAAAGCTTCTGACTTCCGATCCATTTGAGCTAATGTAGCAATCGCTGAGTCAAAATGGCTCAACGAGGATACGACCAAACCTGCAACAACTAGGATCAATAAAACGCCCATCACCTGGAAAAACAGGCGGATATTAATCCGAATTCCCCACTTGAATAAAGCAACACCAATCCCAGCCGCAACTCCCAAGCCAGCCAAGGCACCCAAAGCTGGAATTAAACCTTGTTGAAATTTGGCAAGGATAAAGAGAACAGTTTCAAAACCTTCCCGCAGAACTGCGATAAAAATTAGACTGAAAATACCCCAACCCGAACCCCCTTTTTGCCTCAGAGCCGATGTAACGGCTCCTTCGACAGATGCTTTCATCGAGCGTGCCTGTTGAGTCATCCAGATGAGCATCCAGCTGAGCATCGCGATCGCGATTACACTGAATACACCCTCCAGAAGTGGCTCCAGCACGGGTGCAAAGGGTTGATTGGATTTCGAGAGCGCTTGAGCTATCCAGGCTAACAAAACGCCGACTACGGCACTGGCGGCAAGCCCAGCCCCAACACCCGCATAAACCCAAGGATTCAGGGAACTCTGCTTGGCTTTTTTCAAGCAAGCCAGCACGATCCCCACAACGAGGGCGGCTTCAACGCCTTCGCGGAGGGTGATCGCAAAGGTAGGTAGCGCAGAACTAAAATCCATGACGATTGGTAATTGGTAGTAAGCAATTGGGAAAAAGTTGTAGAGGCAAGAGTTTATCTCATCTGAGTTTTGAGTTTTGAGCGATCGTGGTTATTGCACCAGTGAGGTACGCCAAAATTCACGATTATCAAGCTTTTCAGTTTTGAGAATGTACCTCACATAACCGAGAACCGTAATTAGAACTTTCTTCTAGCTCAAAGCTCAATATTTAAAACTCAAAACTCTGCTTACCCATTACCCATTAGCTAAAGTCGCGCAACATCTTTTTGATTTCTATGGTGTGCATTTCTTCGGTGCCAATCATCGTGCGGGCAAATTCTTCCAAGTAAATGCTGGCATCGGCAACAGTGTCTAGCAAGGTTTTATAGAGGTCTAACGCTTTCTTTTCATGATTGAAGCTTTCCCGCAAAATGTCCTGCACCGAATGTTTATAGGTTTCCTCAATGGGAGCAATTCGTAGGCTGGGATGTCCCTCTAAACCTGTCAGAATTTCTCCCGCTTGTTGGGCATGGGTCAAAGACTCAGTTGCCTGCAATTTGAAAAATTCCACAATCGGAATTCGATTGGGGCCAATTACCATCAAGGAATAATGGGTATAACGCACCACTCCTGCCAGCTCAAATTCCATGATTGTGTTCAGCAGGTCAATAGTCTTTTTTTGGTCAAGCTCTTTCATGCTTTCGGTGATGTCCTAGATTGGTTAACTCTTCGCGATCGCAGTTTGAGCGTTCTTCTCAATTGTCTTGATTAGCTGGTTTACTTCCTCCGGAGTCTTTACGGGTGCAGCCGGGGGAATGGCGGAGGGCCAAGCAGTTTTCAACTGGGTCATGCTGTCTGCGATCGCTTTGTGGGCTTCCGGATTTTCTTTAACCATTTTATCGGCGATCCCTTTATACAAAGTGTCGGCGTAGTTAACAAACCCCCGCGAGTCTTGATACTCAATCGCAGCGGAGATTTTGCCGTTAGCGATCGAGGCTCCATATTCTGCATTCGCCGCATCCAGCAACCCGTTGATCGTCTGTAGCACAAATTTTGGAGACTGGCGTTGGGTTTCGGGTAAAGCCTGAATTGCCGCGTCCACAGCCTCTGTGGACTGAGCGAAACTCGTTTTTACGCTGGCATCCTTGGGTTTGGACTTTATTAAATCTTGCAGGCTAATCAAAGTTGTCTTAAATTCTTTGACGTTGCGTTCCTTGAGTTGGTCTTCTACATCCACGTAGATTTCTTCTACCGGGTGCCCAATGTGAGGTTCCGCTTGGTCGGGTTTTTGTTGATCAAGTAGTTCTCTGGCAACCAAGAGATGACCCTTCATCAAGCCTAACTTGGTCATATAATCAACGTCTTTGGCTTCCCCAGTTAGCACCACATCCTGAATCGTGACCATGTCTTTCACTTGGTCATATTGCTCCTGGCTAATTACTTTTTTGGTAACTAATTCCTCAGGACTGCCGTAGGGACGACTTGCTTGAATTTTATTAGACAGTGCTGGAATGCCTAATTTTGCTTCTAATTTATCTAACTCGGAGAGAATAGCCGTGTTAATGTTGATTTGCTTACCACTACTGTGATTGTGAGCAGCCGTTTCTGTGGTACTTGCAGGGGAAGAAGCTGCGGTCGAGGGACTCGCTGCTGGGGATGCGGTGTTGTCAGTGGTTGGGGCATTCCCACAGCTGGTAAGAGCGATTAAACCAGCGATCGCCACGGTATAAGATAAAGACCGAAAAGAAGGCATCATTGAAGAGTTTTGAGACATTTTTTTATTCAGATTCCGGGGTTTATTATCTAGTAGTTGCAAAACTATATCAACTACTTTTTGCGAAAATTTCTACTAAGCGGAACCCATTACTTCAAACTGACCCATACAACCATGTTCTGCCATCTCATCCTGATGGGGATGAAACATATATTTTCCCGGATACCGGAAAGAGAATTCTAGGATATGCCGCTCAGCGGTACCCATCGTGATCACATCGGTTTCTTCGCTGGGAGTTAGAGTGCGCCCAGTGCGATACACCTGAAACATATTGGCGTGCAGGTGAAACGTCGCCGCTACATCGAACTCAATCATGTTCAGAACGTATAGGCGAATCAGTTGATTCTGGTAAATCGGGATCGGGTGCATCATGTAATAGTCAGGCAGACCATTAAAGGCATAAAGTTCATTTTTCCGATCCTCATCGATGTCATAGCCAGCCATCATCAACACCATCTCATCCGCCGGTGGACGAGCCTCAGGAGGATCGATGATAAACATACCGTACAGACCTTTGCTAATATGCCGCGTCACAGGCTCCGTGTGACAGTGGTACAGATGCACGCCAAACGGTTCTGCGTCAAACTCATAAATCGTTGCGGCTCCGTGGCGCACCGGACGCACTCCATCCATCTCAGAACGGTGGAAGCCATGAAAGTGCATCGAGTGGGAATGTCCACCTTGATTGAGGAAAAGAACGCGAATGCGATCGCCTTCTTTTGCCCGTAATGTTGGCCCCGGTACGCGATTGTTGAAAGTCCAGGTGTTAAAAGAAACCGCACTATTGAGCTGTAGCATGGAATTCTCCGCAACAATCCGAAATTCCCGGATTGTGCGTCCATTTTCCTGCTTAATCGTGCCATAATCAAAATCCCGCAACACCCTCATTGGGTTTAAGCCACTCGGATCGGCGGGTGTATCGCTGGCAACTGGTGGCACTCTTGCTGGGAGCGTTCGTTTTTTATTGAGAGCGGGTAAAGCCAAGCGTAAAGCATTACCTCCGGCTAACGCTGCACCAGTCACACCGACTCCTGCTAATCCGAGTGCCAGCAGTTTGCGGCGGCTCAAAGGTTTTCCTTGTTGTAGTAATAGTAGTGGGTTCTTCGGCATGGCACGATCGACGGTTCGCGCCGATCAATTGAGGAAAGTTTGTAAATAATTCCAGAAGAGTATAAAACTCTGTTCATTTATTGTCAATTATTCTCAATAAGTAAATCAAGATAAACGTTAGTAAAATTGCTTGCCTAGTTTTGACAGTGCATATATAGCATTAAGGCGTCGTGCGACTTTCATCGCCGTTTTTTCGATAGTGAGGTTCGGTAATCGTCGTGAGGGCGAATTTTTCTGCGTCCTTTGCGGTTAAAACAATCAAGTCCAAGCCCGGAAGAAAGTATTATCCTCCCAAGCAGCAGCCGTGCGTTGCTCAATTTCTGCGATCGCTCTCTCAGCAAGTGGTTGGAATGCCTGGGCTACCTTGACATTTGACTCTAACTGTGTAGGATTTTCAGCGGCGATGACTGCACAATGTACACCTGGGACTGACAGCGAATACCCCAACGCTTGATGCATTCCCTCCAACACTCCCGGCTTAAATAGACGCCCGTAAGCTGGCACCTTCATGGCAATCACACCCGTCTTTTTCTCCCGCGCCACTGGTAGCACTGCGGGGATAAACGGGCGTGGATGGTGTTTATCCGCAGCATTTATGGGAATAAGTGTTGTGTCAAAGGCATAGCGGCGCAAGCCTTCAGCGATGATTGCCGGTTCGTGGTGCCCGGTGATGCCAACGAAACGCACTAACTTTTGCTGTTTTGCCTCTTCCAAAGCCTGAATTGCACCGCTACGCCCAAAAATTTCGTCTAGTTCTGGCTCAAAAGAGACATGATGGAGTTGCCACAGGTCAAGGTAATCTGTATTCAGACGTTTGAGACTGCGCTCCAACTCTCGCCAAGCCCCATCTCGGTCGCGGATAGCCGTCTTACTGCTTAGGAACAACCTACTTCGATGTGCAGGTAGAACTTTTCCTAGATAATCTTCACTAGGGCCATAGCTTGCCCCTGTATCAAAGTGACGAATGCCAAGAGCTAAAGCTTTTTCAACGAGCGCGATCGCTTTCTCTTCCGAATTTTCCCAGGATAATGGTGTCTGTCCAGCACCCCCTAAACCGAGAATCGGGAGACGCACCCCAGTACTTCCCAATTCCCGTTCTGGCATGGTCGCTGTCACCAGGGTTGGAGATGACTCCGCAGGCGTCCGCTCTTCTTTCAACGCCGCAGTGCCGACAATCCCTCCTGCTACAGCTATGCTAGTGGCTAAGAAAGCACGGCGCGTTGTTTTCGGTGTCATGGTGATTTTATAGAGTAGTGCTTCTACTCTTTGTTTTAGCAGCGATTCCTGCTTGCGATCGCAATGATTCTGGTTGTTTCATCGGATGCGATCGCGTCTGAAATTTCAACGACGGAACACTCTGGCTGAAATAAAACAAATCTTCTCTGTTGTCATGTTAGAAAGCATTTGACAATGAACAATGGGGAAGAAGCTTAAGTGGTGTGAAGAGTAGAGATGTGCAAAATCCTCAGGAATTCTCAGTGGCTAAGCTCAGCAGTTTTAGGAGCAATCCTGATTGTCAGTGGGAAAGCGATCGCGTCTGAAATTCCGACAACGCCAGAAAATCCCGTTCCTGTTGACACTCCAGAAGTTGTCATGCCCGTCGATGACCCCCCGGAGTCATCATCCAGCGTTTTAGAACAAATTGATGGCTACGCTCAGCCAGACTCGGCGCAGGAAGACTCTGTTGATGACCGCATGAACCAAGTCACCAACGTTTCCCAGCTAAAGGATGTTCAACCAGGTGACTGGGCGTATGAGGCGCTACGGTCTTTAGTAGAGCGATATGGGGTCATTGCTGGCTATCCCGATGGCACCTTTCGGGGCAATCGAGCCTTGAGCCGCGATGAATTCGCTGCTGCCCTAAATCTTGCCCTCAACCGAATTAGCCAGGTACTGCCTGTGGCGAACGGAGACGCCATTGCTAAAGAAGACTTAGTGATATTGGAGCGTTTAAAAGAAGAATATACCCTTGAACTCGCCTTGCTGCGCGGGAAAGTCGATGAACTAACAGCGCGGACTGAGGAACTGAAACTGATTGGATTTTCCACCACGACCAAACTTGCTGGGGAAGCGATTTTTGGGGTTGCAGGCGTTGCAACTGGGGAAAATGCTGATGGCAAGCCGATCGATGACGTGGCAATCTTTGGGCATCGGACGCGCCTAAACTTAGAAACTAGCTTTACAGGTCGAGATATCCTGAGAACTCGACTGCAAGCTGAAGAATTGGGTTCGCTTCCCGAACGTACCCTTACTCCAGAAGGCGACCTGTTTTTTACGGGCGATACTAGCAGTGATGTCGTGATTGATGAGCTGCTTTACCAGTTCCCCGTCGGCAAGAATACAGAAGTCGTGGTTGCTGCCAATGCCGCTGATGCAGAAAACTTTACGAATACCGTCAACCCTTACCTGGATGGCGATGGTGGCAGCGGTGCCTTATCTCGCTTTGGAACCCGTCCTTCCATTTACTACCTGGTTGAAGGGGCGGGTATTGGGATTCGGCATGCTTTCAACGACAAACTGGAACTGAGCTTAGGCTATTTAGCCGGTGACGCTGATAATCCAGAATCTGGAAACGGATTGTTCAATGGTTCTTATGGGGCACTAGCACAAGTATTATTTAAACCCAGCGATCGCGCCAGCATTGGATTAACTTATGTTCACGCTTATAAAAATGACCTGCAAACTGGCAGCAATGACGCCAATCTGAATAATCAGTTAAATCCGTTAGGGTTTCCAGTTGTTAGCAATTCCTACGGTGTAGAAGCCTCTTTTCAGATTAGTCCCCGGTTTGTCGTCGGAGGATGGGTTGGCTACACGGCGGCGAGGGCGATCGCGCTGGGAGATGCCAACATCTGGAACTGGGCTTTAACGTTGGCATTTCCTGACTTGGGAAAAACCGGCAATTTGGCAGGTGTGATTGTTGGCATGGAACCAAAGGTGACAAATCGGGCTAATAGCCTTAGCCAGTTGGGGATTCAGGATTCCGATACTTCATTGCACCTAGAAGCGTTCTATCAGTACCAGGTGACAGATAACATCGCGATAACACCGGCGATTATCTGGCTCACTGCTCCCGATCATAATGCGGCTAATGACGATCTGGTGATTGGCACCATCCGAACAACGTTTACTTTTTAAAAGTCTGAAGTCATTAGTCATCCGTCCTTAGTTGAGGAGTCGCAACTAAGGACGAATGACTAATGATGAATCTCCAGATTCAGGATATAGCTCCCCAACTGGACTTTTTCCGACCATAATTCATATTCCAGCCGCAGATGTTCTGGCAAGAGACGCCCTTCTAGGGTCAAACTTTTGGTAAAGTTTCGCAGACGCACCTGTCCATGCGCGGCTAAGGACTCGCTATGTAACCAATAGCGGCTAAGACCATAAATTCCTCGTTCCCAGAGATGGCGATAACTCAACTTGCCGTTTCCCTGCATGGTCATGATCACCCTAGAAGGTGAAATTTCCAACCACAAAAGTCTGGGAGTTTCTGGCGGTTGGTCTTTAGCAACAGGGGGCGCTTCATCAGAGCGTTCCCAATCCCGGATTTCTGGTTCCGTGAGCAGCAGATGAAAGCGCTGTTTGTCTTTTTGATATAAGGTAGCAGCGGTTTCAATGGTAGACCAAACCGGCATATCAGTAGATACAAGTGATAAGCAGACAGGTCTGCGGTGATGGGTCAGCATGGAATGTGAGGAGATAGAAATTAAAGACTACTATTGTTCTAGCAGCTCTAGCTAACGCGATCGGGCTTTTCACTAAAATTACGTCCCGATTGGTCGCGGGACGGCAAATTATTGCCGCATACACTCGCTGCTTACCCAGCCACTAGCCTAACGCGATCGCGCTCCTCCTGCCCCAAAACTCCGAAATTGCCTGTCTTAACTCCCCGCTCAAATTTTTTTCGTTTAGGTGTTGACAAAAGCTTTTCAATTGGCTAAATTAATAAAAGTGCAACGGAGCAGGCCCCCATCGTCTAGAGGCCTAGGACACCTCCCTTTCACGGAGGCGACGGGGATTCGAATTCCCCTGGGGGTATCCGTAAGTCACAACGAAATCGCGTCATCGCAAGCCTTAAAAACCTTGCGATGACGCGATTTTAGTATTTGTGGCATGAATGAAATATACCTAAACATACTTAAATAGACCTAAATATACTTAAAAAACTAGGCTGGATTTTAGGCAAGCGTGATCCAAGGGAAATTAGCACAAGCGAACGGACGCCTGAAAGTGGCGAAGGTCGGAGTGAAAATTGAAGTCATTGGGGATAGGCTTTATCTTCGGGCGACGTTTCCGCCAAAGCCTTCCTCCCAAAAACTGATTTCCTATCAACAGCGGCTGGCTTTAGGTGTCCACGCGAACCCCGCTGGCATTAGTGAGGCAGAAAAAGAAGCCCGAAAAATTGGGGCGCTGCTGGACTGCAACGAATTTAGCTGGACACCTTATATAAGGGCAGCCGCCGCTGACACCGAGAATGCTGGCACGATAGGCAATTGGATCGAGCGGTTCGAGGCAGATTACTTCCACCGGCGACAGCGCACTGATAAAAGCGAATCAACCTGGAAGGGAGACTATTTAAAAGTGCTGCGGCAGTTGCCCCAAGACGGGGTGCTATCGGTGGAACTATTAAAAGAGTTGGTACTGACAACAGCACCCGACAGTAAATCTAGAAAGCGGGTGTGTATGGTACTGAATGCTTTAGCCAAGTTTGCTGAGCTGCCGTGTGACTTTCGCCCCTACGCTGGCAGGTATTCGCCGCGGCGAGTGTCACCAAGAACGCTTCCTGATGACAGTTCAATTGCCGAATGCTATTCAACGATTAAAAACCCGGCGTGGCGCTGGGTCTATGGGGTGCTAGCTACTTACGGCTTAAGACCTCACGAAGTTTTTAACCTCGATCTTGATGAGATTAGGTCCGGCTCTCAAGTTGTTAGCGTGCTGGGAGGGAAGACCGGAGCCAGACGAGTATGGCCTTGTTATCCAGAGTGGTACAACCAATTTCAAATCCAACAAGTACAGACGCCAAATATCAGCCTGGACAGAAACAACACGCGGATTGGAGAATCTTGCTCCAAATACCTCAACCCGCTACTGCCCGGATTTAAGCTTTATGACCTGCGCCACTGTTGGGCTGTACGAACCTTAGAGTTTGGACTCGATCTAAGTTTGGCGGCTCAGCAGATGGGGCACAGCGTCCAAATGCACACCGACACCTATCACCACTGGATTACAGACAAACACCACCAAAAGGCATTTGAGGCGCTGATGATGAGGAGCGATCGCCCTAAGCCTCCAACATTAGAGAGTCATTTTTAACCCATCCATCAAATTTTTGAGGCGGCACAATGCTGGAGTCTTCTTCTCCCTTGGCGTGTACTCCTTCATGTAAATCTCGATCTAACTCCAGTCTTGCTTTTTCGCTAGAGTGAATCTTGTAATTTCCAGAATCGGTTTTCAAAAAAGCTTCAACTCCTGAAAATTCAATTGTCCCTGCTATTTTCATTGCAATCTTCCAAAGGCTCCTGTTTTAGGGCTAAATTAACAAGCTTTTCGACAGCAAACTGACTAAGGTATAAACCCCAAACATCCTTATCTGATCTGAAAACCAGTTTAACTTTTACGTGATAGTGACTGATGGATAAAAGCGCCAAGAGCCTTTTTTCTTCATCAAGTCCTTCGCTGAGGTCAAAGTATTTTTTGATTAAAAAAAGTCCTGAATCCAAGCGATCGCCCGCGTCCCCCAACTCAATGAATTTGTTCAACGTTGTACCAAGGCTCTTTGTACAGCCAGTCTTCATAAACGTCTGGATCGAACTCGTAAAACTCTGCATAATTCATTGATTGAGCGGCAGCCCAGAGCAGGTATTTCTTTCCAAGTAGCTCAGCTTTGTCCCAATCTCCCCTAGATCGATTAACGTACAGAATCCGACACCCATCTGACGCTTTTAAATGAACAAAAGGTAATGGTTCTGCGGCAGCCCACCCCGCTTCTTGCCACCTTGGTTGTTCAAATGAGTCCGACCATTTTACGGATAGATAGGACAATCCCTCCGACTCAAGTAATTTAAATTCGTAAGGCAAACGCCAAGGCTTCACCCACCAATTGCAGGTATCCCAATTAACGCAAGGCCTTCCTCTTAAAGCTCCCATTCCCGAACAATCTAGGGATAAAGGGCATGGTCGTCTTTTAGCCATTCAATCACTCCTTTTGAACTCCGTTAAATAGGCAAGGTTAATTGACCTAGTCGTTCTCGTTTAAGCCGCTTTTTTAGTGGCATAGCTTTGAGGTCATATCGGCAGTGACAGACCGAGCAGAGCGCTTTTAGGTTGGAGGGGTCGCAGTTGGCGGGAACATGATCCAAATGAGCGACTGTGAGAGTGAATCTTTGGGGATGGTCGGTGACTTCGTCCCAGGGGCGATTCCTGCGCGTGCAAAATTCTGAAAGGGTTTCCCCTTTGCGGCGGCATTCCCTGCCGCATTGTTGGCAGCTCCAATTAGCAGCTTCCTTGATTTGCAAGGCAATCTCATCCCAATTGGCGGGATAGAGACGGCGATCCATTGGCATCTTCTAACTCCTTTTTTCCATCGGGGTTTCCAGCGCCTGAGCGCATCGTTCGGGGTGCCATTGATAAGTTGGTCGAGCTGCACCAGGGGCACTAGGAATTCGATAATGTTTGCCAAGTTTGAACAGTCCTTCTTTCCGCAGCTTCCGAAGTTGTCTGGCGGAAATGCCTAGCACGACCGCTGCGGCGGCGGTGTCGAGCCATTGCGATGTACTCGCCATGTGTCAACTCTCCTTTAGTTCCTCGATTGGAACGGTTTGGGTTATGAATTCGTTGTTTTGAGGGTTGTAGCTGCTGATTTTAGCTTTATGCTTCCAAAGCTTGATAATTTCGCAGCCCATCCCGTTCCAGCGGACTTTCTGACCTTCACGAAGCTCTAGCGTCGCAGTGGCGATCGCGTTCTCCTCATCACTAGATGTAGTGGTCTCTGCCCTGGAAAGAATTTTGGCTTCAGATTTTTCGCATGGAATTTTTTGACCTCCAATCTCAACGCTCAGGTATTTGTTGCCTATCGCTGTCACAGTCGCCTCTCCTGAATAAGGGGGATTCCTGGAAACTGCTTCAACCCAGACCTTGTCTCCAACTTCAAAATCCTCTGCTGATGTCGCTGGTTTTACCTCTTCTGTGGCGATCGCTTCTTGAACTAATCTCAGCTCAGAGGTGAAATACCAGTCAGTTTCGCGTCCTGGCTTCCCCGCCCGTTCTGCCCATCGCACCAGCCACTCTTCTCCGTCACCACGGCTATTTTCTATACAGCCGTGCCAAGTGTACTGAGTTGAATAGGGGTCAGAAGTAGCTACTGTGTCGCCAATTTTGAAAGCGGAGGGGCGATCGCTATGATCACCCATGATCACCTGATGATCACCCTTGATGATCACCCCTGGAACTTCCTTTTGGCGAGGGTTTTCAGGATCTGCCGACATCTGATCATCAATGTCGGCGGATTTTGTTGTGGAAAACTCTTGGCTCTGAATGATCGGATGTCGGCGAATCTCCGAAAGGCTTGCTAATCCGTCATCGCAAGGGTGATCATTGCAGGTGATCATCGGGTGATCATCGGGGTGATCATCCGCCTCAATATCGGCTGCCTTTAACTCAGCCTTAACCTTGGCGATCTTCTCCCGGTCCGGTGGGGTGTGTGTCGGTAGCTCATCGCCGTCCAAAGCAATCCAGTATCCTTTGGCACCAGAGGGGAGGCGCTTAGCACTGACTTCACCATCTCTTGCCAGCTGACTTGCACAGCGACGGACGCTATCGAGATGCCCGCCAATTTCTTCGTGAATTTCAGCGGCCTCATAGCTGATGTTGGGATGGGATTGTAAAAAACTGATGATCCTATCCTTGATCGTCAGGTTGGGGCTGTCCTCCTCTTCTCCTTGTTTGCCTAGTAGCAGCCAGGAGTTGTCTTCGGGGTCAAAGAGTAGGTCGTAAATTCCCGGTGCCCTAGAGCGGGATTTCTCAACTTTCAGCACTCGGTTGAGAGAGTCTGGTTTTTGGGCATCGCACTTTGCAGCGATGCAGAAAACATCTGAAACAGCATTGACGATCGCTGTCGTTCCTCTGGGCTTCGACCCGTCAGAAACAGCGTGGTGAATAATGCTGATGTGAATTCCCAACTCTTGCGCTAGCGCCTTCAAAAGCAGGATTGGACGCGCATAGGGCACATCGTTCTCGCTGTAGATCGAGTTCTGGGATACTGCGGTCAGTGAGTCGATGACAACCCAGTTAATCCCCAACTCAACAATCTCTTTCTTGAGCTGCTGGATATGGTCTACTGTCCACCGGCTCTTACACAGAATTGGGAGATCGTCGGTGACGCCCCTGGCGTTGAGAGCCTCGATCATGTCCCCTTGACTTTCATCGGTCTGGACAAGCAGAATCTTCCGGCTCTTGGCTGTGACTGGGAACCCGTTCCAGCTTTGACCTTTGGCAACGCTATAAATTAGGTCGTAGATGAGCCGGGTTTTACCCACCCCACCCTTCCCGTAGAAGAGAGAAACCTTGCCTTCAGAGAGGAAGCCATGTAGAAACCAGCGGCTTACCGATGCCCCGTATTTTTGACGGAATTCTGCTAGGGGGATAGCCGGTTCGTTTTCATCGTTGATTAAATGTTTGTAGTAGATTGTCTCCAGTTGAGCAACGGATAATCCTGAGCTTTTGGCAATATCAATGAGCTTGAAGTATCGCAAAGAAGGATTTTCTTCTTCTAGCTCCAGCTTTGCTACTTGAGAGACAATTTGCTGGTGTTTAAATGCTTTGGAATCTTTTACACCTCCTAGCGCCTCTTGAGTAGTATTAAAAGATTGCTCCTGCACCCAGCTAAGTAGTTCTGATAGCTCTGCTGAGGTTTCGTATCCAGCACTACTGATTTCGTTTCCAAGCTGAATTAATCTTCTTCTTTGGTATTTCTCGATGATTAATTCGGCGTATCCGTCAATATTAATTGCGAATATTGTGCAATCAACCAATTGAGCTAGCTTACTCTGTCCGCCTATCGAATCAAGCAATCCTCGGTCGTGAAGATAAGTTAAAACCTGCATTAAATCAGGTGGTTTGGCAAGGCTTGAAACTGCTACAATAGCCTTATATATTTGTTGGTGACTTTTGAGAGCGAAGTGTTCTGGAAGTAGTTGTTTAGCAACCAGAGAAAAGGATTCTGGATAGGTTAGGATGCCACCTAAAACGCTTTCTTCTGCTTCGAGATTCATTGGCGGCAATCTGTCACCGCTTATAAATTGAGAAGTTGCAATCATTTTTTAGTTCTCCTTCTTTGGCGATCGCTCCCTTCAACGGGTCAGGGGCGATCGCTTTTTCTTTGGTTAATTTTCAAAAGTCATCGTGTAACTCTTCCCTTGATAAAGGAATCTTTTGTAAATCAGATTCGGGTAGCCAGACCGGAGGACGATCTTCAGAGTTGATTTGATAAGCCCAGCCGTCTTCGCGGACAGCAACGCCCATAATCCATCCCCTCAGATTGAGCATTGGAATATCCACCGCTTCTCGGAGTCCGAAGCGCGGAGTCGTGTTCCATAACAAATTACGAATCAGATCATTGCTCATGGTGTTGTTGCGATCGCGCAAATAGCGCTAATGAGACGATTTAGATGGGCAGACCGGAGCGGCTAACTTTAGGTCTGCCCAGTGTTGCTGTGTCTATAGGTAAGTAATTGTCATGAACGATCTCGATAACGATGATGTGCTTTGGATGGATGAGGGCATAAGTCCTCTTGGCATTCCCACCTGCAAGGTCAATGAGATGAAGTTGCAAGTGATGCATTGCTTAGGCGGAGAAATGAAAAATCTAGCTTCTGACTGGCTTGGCGATGGTTTAACTTGTGAGCTTTTAAAGCCTAGGAAAGAGTGGCAGAAGGGGAAACTGCGGCTCCGCCTAGAGTTTGTACCCGACGAGCCATCTGATAACCATGAGTCTCTAGATCCGCTGCGAAAGCAGTTGGGCACAGATCAATAAGTTTGTCGCGTCACCTCCTGTTTAACGTGTGTTCCACCTTGGGCTAATCGGCACACTATGACGGGGTCTGTCCCCTACAGCAAATAGGGGACAGACCTCTCTTCCGCATTTGTACTTATTAGCTTTAAACTGCATATCCCCCTAGTGGGACGATGTTGATGTGGGCAGACCAGACGGCAAAATCCAGGTCTGCCCCACTGTTGTATCTGCCACTTCTACCCCCGGTACTTACACTGGGGTAGTAGCACTGCTAGTATATTATGAAATCCGAAGAAAATACCAACCCCATAACGCCTGTGTACCTGAGGGACAGAACCGGAAAAACCCAAATGCAATTAGCGGTAGACCTACAAAAAACTGTGGGGACAATCAGTAACTGGGAAAGAGGAGCCAAGCTTCCGATCTTCGATACCCCAGAAGAGATTGAAGCCGCGATCATTGCCTATCAATGTAGTTTTTCCGAGTTTGCCGAAGCCTTCAAGGATGCTCAAATCAGGTTAACGCTATCGCAACTTAAGCTCTTTCTTGACCGGGCAGAGCTTTCGTTTGACGACTGGAAGCGGATGGTCAACTAACAAGCTTTGGGGCGTGCCGCATACACCTTGAAATCACCAAAGGAGGATTTCAGCATCTGGCTCTTGGTATCGCCCCATAGAAAAAGCCGGGGCTTCCCGACACCCGGCTTTCTATCCATAACTTAAGGAGATGAACCTAATTTCGTTTAATTGCCTGTTCCTTCAACGTTTCAATAGCCAAGTTAGCCTTCTTGATGTATTCCACATTTCGCTCAATCTGCTTCTGTTTTGAATCTAGGTCGTCCTCCGACAATTTCAATTGAGCTTTCAATACCTTAAGCTCCTTGTCCTTCGGTGACGGTATCAAAACAAAAGCCAACAAAGTCCACACTGTCGTAAAAGGAAAAACCAAAAACCCAAACCAAAGCCATTGAGATAGACCCTTGTATCCAACTTTTCTAGGTAGATTCCATGCAATTGCGCCGCACACCGCTAAGACAATTAGCGTAGTTAAAACTAAAATAATCGCTTCTTCAGAGCGAGAAAGCGCATAGTCCGGGTCATATCTATAGCCTGGTTCATACAACTCAATCGATCGAGGTTCACTTTCGTACTGAACAAACTCAAACTGATTCATTTGATCACCTAGTTGAGAGCCGAGCCGGAGAGGCTCTCATTCCCCGACTCCCTTCTAGTAATCCCAAAAAGGTTCTAAATGGAACGCGCAATCGACCAAAATCTTATCTTCAACCAGATCCGAAAATACAACCAAGCTGGCAACCAAACCCGCAAAGCTGCGGCTCTTAAGCAAGTTGGTGTCCACGTTGGTCTGTTGAAGAAAGAAAAGCGCGATCTCACCAACGAACAGCGGCAGATGATGATCTACTTTTTAAATCAATTCTGCGCTTATCAAGGTGTCCCCCTCGTCATCAGTTAGCCCAGAAATGGCAAAGCCAGCGGGGTGGTATTCGCTGGTTTCAACTCCCAACTGAAAGGAGCGTTTTTATTATGCATTAACAACTAATAATTCCCTTAGAATGACCGAATTATGCTCACTCCGTGAGTGTAGCCACAACTTAATCACAGTTCAACCACAACTCAACCATGAGGACAGTAAATGCAGACCAAACATGGATTAC
This sequence comes from Trichocoleus sp. ST-U2, assembly GCF_039961875.1. Classification (NCBI taxonomy): domain Bacteria; kingdom Bacillati; phylum Cyanobacteriota; class Cyanophyceae; order Leptolyngbyales; family Trichocoleusaceae; genus Trichocoleus; species Trichocoleus sp. ST-U2. Next base: position 32,053 of record NZ_JAMPJY010000027.1, read on the forward strand.
TCGTTCCCAAGCTAAGAAGCTACTTGACATCTCTGACGCCCAACTAAGACGCGATCAGAGAGTCCTACTAGAGCTTGGAGTCAAGGGTTTCGACTATCAACCATACGAAGAAGGGTTCACGTTGGAAGCTTTCAACGTTTTGAACGAGTTCCGCGAATTAGTCCGAGAAAAAGGTCGCAAGCGTGCGATTTCAGAAATCAACCAAAAAATGGAGCAGATTTATGACCGAAGCTGACAAAAAAGCCGTTGAACAAGCCAAGCGTAAAAAAAGCTCTGGCTCAACTGGCTCAAAACGTTCTCAAGTTAATGCCGAGCAAGCCCAAACCCAAATCACAGATAAGATTGCTCTCGCCCGTCGCAAGACCGCTAACGCCGTCAAAGCTCAAATCGTTGGCGGTGGCATTGCAGACGCTCTCTACGAAATCTCAGTTGGTGATTTTGGTGATATAGCAGAAGGCGTTATCGACGCCTTCGACGACTTCATTGACGGCATAGATAACCAAAGCAAGCGTTTGGAGGCAGCGGAAAATGACCCAAAATTTCTATTGGCCGCTGGAGAATTCAGTGGTTCATCTTCCTTGCTCTCCTACTCCACCACCGAAGCAGAGGAGAACTAATGATGCTCAACCTCATCTATCAAAAGCTCTCGCACTGGTGGCAAGCCTCTACCGTTACCTATCCCAGTTACTCAATTTCCGTCGTTGCCGACGGCGTGCCACTCTTCTAAAAATTAAAGATTTGTCAGTAACCAGCGGCGATAGTTTTGCAGGCTTCCAACCGCTGGTACTGGCTCCCCAATCAATCAAGGAGATATTCCGATCATGACAGATTTTGAAGTCGGATTCCCAGATGGGCAATATCTTGCCCACGGAGTTGACCTAGACGCTGCACTTGAATTAACCGACGCCTTCCATAAAGGCACTGACCCACAGCCAATCATTGACAGTATTGAAGATCCGGAAGTGCGGGAAGTCGCCCAACGGATAACCGATCGCCTCACCAATCATCCAGCGCGTGGGAAAGGGGGGGAGGCATGAAATACGCGATAGCGAAAGCGCTGACTTGTCAGTTCGCGCTTGCAATCGGAGGCGTGCTACTTGCCCCTGGCTTTCATCCAGGTAGTTCCGGAGTGCCCCTCGACCGAATCACAAAAGGGATGCACCAGGGGGAGATGGCATGAAAGACCATATCGGACTCGCTTTAATTTTGGCTGGAGTCGGGTTTTACTTCATGACCAAACAACCCCAAACTGACCCCAAAGATTTAATCATTCAGCAACAAGAGCAGCACATCCAAACGCTTGAAGCTGAGCAGCGCGGCATGGAACGAGCGCTTGGATTGAGTCGGTAAACAATCAAGCGATCGCTTTCAATGCTGAGAGCGATCGCACTTCGCTATTTAAGGATTAGTCATGGAATTTGGATCGTCTAAAAGCACTGCGATTGTTAAATACGAGGGCAAAAAGTCAGGGATTCACAAGGTACACGCCCTTGATAAAAACCTCGTCGGACTAACTAAAAACTACTTTGGGATTGACCTTGCCGAACTCCCAAACATGACAGACCAGCAGCTAGCCGAATATGCGGATCGAGCCGCTGCAATGGATCGGTTAATTGAAGTGTTACCCATTCTAGAGAAACACTTCAAAACCTTGATTGACGGGCAGGTGAAATACGAGCAATTCGTAGCAGAAGTCCAAAAGGACGCCGCTGCCGGTGCCAAGAAAATTGACCAGCAGATTCTAAACGTGTTTCTCGCTGGGAAAGGCTACCAGCAGCACATCCGAATGATGGGAGAGAAAGCCGCTAACGGCGTCCGGTTGTTGGATGCAGAAGGACGAAGCGCCCTAACTTTGGAACGAATGGACTTTCAGACAGCGTTGCAAATTGTGGCACGTCGCCACCAAAGCGCTGTAAATCGCATTCAAGAAAAGATTCCCCAAATGGAACGACGGGAAGCTTTATCTGAACAAGTGAGGAAAGAGAAAGAGGAGCGCAAAGACTTAATCACTAACGGTTCCCGCTCTCAAAAAAAGGGATTCTGGCAAGGTGTTGGTGATTGGTTTAGAGGTCGTTAATTCAAGGTGAAAGCTGATGCTGAATTTTAATAATCATCAGCCTCACCACGAGGCTGATTTTTTTGAGGATGAAACCCCGGAAACGAATCAAATTCGCTTCTATAAAGCGACGGGGAATCTATCAGAGTTTGGATTGTATTTTAGTGGCGGCTTAGCCCTGGCGCTGCTATCCCGATTAATTCCAGGGATGCTAATTGCCTACGGCCTGCTACTGGGAATCGCAGCCGGTTACATTGCGATCGCAATCAGGGGAGATAGGCGGGAAGGAGCGGTGATCGGACTTGCGATCGCGTTCTCAACCATTGCCGGTTTTTGGGATGCCCTTGTCAATCTGATTGCAATGGTGAATCCGCTAATTTGGATCGGCGTAATTCTAGGTGTGTTTGCCGTTGGCTTATCTGTATTTATGGGGAGAGGCCGCTGATGAATCCTAAATTAGCCATGCTTGGAGCGTTCGCCGTTGGCATCGTCGGATCGTCAGTGGCGACGGCTGGACACTTCGACGGGAAGATTGAATACTGTCACCCGACTGCTACCGGATGCGAACCGCGAACGGTTCCAGACTGGATACAAGTTAATCAAAGTGCTAGCCAAGTAAAGCGCACCCCTGGCGCTGCGGGTTGGAAGTTATGCGGGGCATTAGTTGCCGTTGCTGGGTTTGGGGCGTCTATGAGTTTAGCGCGATCGCTCTCTTGCATCGAATCCAAACACCAAAAATATCAGGGAATCTGGGACGGATTAAACCTGCAAAAGCTGAAGCTGCAAGCACAGGCAGAACTTGAAAGCTTTAACCAGCAAACGATGATCCAAGCGGCTGAACAATCCTACGCTGTGTTGGCACCGTACCAGGAGCCAATGGAAGCTGAAGTTGTGTCAGAGGCGATTACTCCAGACACCCAAGCCGCTCCAATCCCTCAACCAGTCCAGCCCCAGCAACCAAGCCCCCGCGAAAAATTAATTAAGCTAATCCAGGAACACGAGGGGGGATGGATTGAGCAGCTGATGAAAAAACCGATTCTCATCTACGGCGATATGGGCAGCTTTAAATCCTACTTCGCTGCCTTCCTTGCCCTGGTGCGTTACTACTTGCACTGTCACAAAATCGTTGGCATTGCAGATCCACATTTTCACCAAAATAAAACCGACGCTTGGAAGTACCTCGTGAAGTTGGCGGTCGTCGGCTATGGCAGCAATCACAACTACGCCCAGGTTGGTGAAGCGCTAGAGGCCATGTACGAACGCTTCTCCACTCGCACTCTAAAAGACCAGTGGATCACCTCGATTTGGGATGAAGTGACTAACTACAACCAATATGACGAGTGTAAAGAACCAGCGTCTTTATTCATTAGAAAGGTACTCACCGACCCGCGCAAAGCAGCGGAAGCACCTATCCTGATAGCGCATGACAACACTTTGCAAGCACTAGGAGGGGGCGAAGGAATTAGCAAAGCTAAAAATAGAGGTTTAATTCAGATTGAGCTATACAGCGATTCGGACAATAAACCTTTATTTAGAGGGCGCATCTCCGGCATCAAAACTGCCAACGGTGAAACGATTGAAGGTCAAGAAATTACCATCAAGCCGGAATGGATTCGACCAGAGTATGTGTGGAAATTATTCCAGCCACAGAAAGAAAATGTCCCTGGTTCGGAGAACGTTCAACAACAAAATGAGAACGTTCCAGAACCCAGTCAGAACCCTGGCGAACCTAATGACGTAGAACGCCTAGAACGCCTAATGAACGTGGGTTCCAGCAATCCAGAACCCACGGAACCCGCGCAAATAGCAGACCCTCTAAACCCAGATATTGAGCCTTGGGTGAGAGGTTCGGTAGTAGCGTTCAGGCGTTCTGGAATAGCAAAAGATGTCATCATCGAACGTGTCTGGGGAGTGAAAAAAGGGGGGAGCGAGAAATACAAAGCAGCAAAGGAAAGGTTGGAACAGATACTCAACGAGGCAGAACTAACCTGAAAACAGAATGAATAAACTTATTGCAGAATTGATTCGCCTAATTATGCGATCACTCCCAGATTTATTCGTGGAAGAAATCAATGCCGCTAGTTTGGACGAGCTGGACACAAGAGGATTAATTTTCTGGGCAGATGGAGAGAACCCGGAAGGTTAACCATGTAAAATCCCAAAGGCCGAGTCGGTTCTCAAAGCCCTTGTACTCACAAGGGCTTTTTTATTGCTCATTAATTAATTGCCAAGTCTGTACCCCGACAATTCCATCAGCAGTCAAACCGCGATCAAACTGGAAACTCTTAACCGCTATCTTTGTTCCTAATCCAAAAACGCCGTCTGATGGAATGCCTAATTTCTTCTGTAATTGGGCAACCTGCTCCCCCCTATCACCGGCTCTTAAACTTTCGGGAATTCGAGGGAGGTCGGGTAACTTTTCTCCCTTTTCAAAACCTGGAACCGAATCGAAGCCATCAACTGAGACGAGCTTCAAAACGTGTTTCGTCTGCTTCCCCCAGCAACCATCTTCAATAATTCGTTGCTCTGGATTGTTGTAATTCCAAAGCTGCTGGAAGGCTTTGGTTGCCAACCACGACAAGTTTTTACAGCCAGAGCCGCGATAGTCAAAGTGCATCGGGTCAAAAGACCCGATCCAATCCCAGCCAAACTTCTCTAGATACGGACGCCAACCGGCTGCATCTTCAATATCCAGAGCTAAGCCGGTATTGTGATTTGATTTCCCAGGCTGGGCAGCGGCTGTTATCCCACAGCGTCCCTCTTGACAATGCAAGTACAAAATGAACTGTTGGACGATGGTGCGATAGGCAGAATTTACAACCATCTTTCTGCCACGGGCAGCGATCGCTTTTCTCAAAGGGGCGACAGCGGGGGCCTGGAGATAGGCATGAACGCCAGGGCCACACTGAACCATCAAATGGGAAATATCAACCAGTAGGCCAGGGCTAATTCTTTCAATCTGGCGAATTAGTTGTAGATCCAAAGCGCGGACACCAGCGGTCGAGCAGTCAGAATACTGGCCTACTGTTTTCACAAGAATCACCTTAGATAGAATGTTTCGTTACTGATGCCTTGATTTCTCGGAGTTCGTCTCGCAACCCTGAGAGAGCAGCAAGATGAGCGTCACTCTGGCTTTTTTTAGCGTCTCGCAAGTCTTCAATCAAAGTCTGTAGAAGTTGGCGATCTGCGTCCCGGTCTTTCTGCTCTGAGGTGGAGAAATACTTCCAACCTTCTTTCACTAGATAAACCGCTAGGACTGAGAGTACCGACCACTCCACCAAACCCGCTGACGGAACCGGAGGCGAGAAAGAAGGCATCGCAGAATTGGCAACTAAAACCGTAGAAGTATTTATAGAATTCATGGCTGCATACTGAGTCTTTATGATTTCAGTATGCGATGGTTTTTTTGGATTTCCGCTCAGATTGCTTGCGCTTCAATCAATCTTCTTTGTAAGGTTTAGAAATGGAAAACTACAGAGATTAAAGCAGTAAAAAAGATGTGCGCTAGCTGGCATAGACGCCCGCTAGACTACCTAAATTTCGCGGGAATATCTTTCTATTAATTCTTGAATCGATATTCCTTTTTTTAATGCTTTGTCTTTTAAAAGCCTTTTAGCTGTCGGGGTTAGACGAATTGAAAGCTGCTCTGATTTTGCTTCATCGTATATTTCCCCTTTACCCCGCTTCGATTTTTTCCCAACTCTTCCCACATACTAAAGTCCCGTGATTCGATAGCGCCCGCTCATCGGTTCTTGTTCAACAAGTCCTAATAATTCAAGCTCAAATAAAATACCAAGTACCTGACCGGAAGGCATTTCTAAATAAGTAAGAATTGTGTCCAGTGTCCGGTAATCCGTGGACAGCGCCAGATAAACAGAGCGCTGCTCTTTAGTAAGATTCGCACTGGCTGAAGGTGGATTGGGCGGCGGCGGCGGGGCGATACTCGGAACATTGACGAGTGCATCCAGCGAGAAAATAAATAGCTCAGCCGAAAAATCCAGATTTTTGTCCCCATAAAGCCAGGCCTGGAAATATCCTCCAGAAGTGCCCTTCTTTTTGGGAATCGCTTTATATCCAATCCGCCGAATCAAATTATCGTCTGGTCTGTAAGTTGCCGTCGCATCCGGCTCGGTCGCTCGCAGATAGTGAAAGCCGCCAGGTAAATCGTATTGCTTCAAGCGGCGGGTGTTGGGGTCTTGCTCCGTGCTGGCGACAGTCGTACCCCCAACGACCGGAAAAGGGTGCAGTTCGCTAGCGGATGCGATCACGCTGAAGCGGCTCATTCCTCCCACCCAAAAATCAGCAGGAGCCGAAGCGTAATAATAGATATCTGCAAGCAGCCCGTAGACTTCCGGGTAAATTATCCGGTCTTCAACATTCTTGGTAACAACCGAGGCAATCTTAGAGCGAACCGTTACCGCCTCGAAAGGGTTAATCGCTTCGCTCAACATCTGCCAATCGTTACTGGTCGGCAGCACAGAAAATAAATGATTTCCCAGACTGACCCACGCCATTTAAAAACCCAGTAGTTGCAAATTGGCATCGGCAACAAGCAAGTATCGATCCATATCTTGCTCCCAAAATTCGCAGATATCCAAATAAGTTTCCATATCCATTTCACCTGCCAGGAAGAGAGAAAGCGCTTGATTGACTTCAAACACTTTGCGGAATTCCCGCTCTAAATCAATCCCTGAATTGGGAATGATTATCGTACTCAAAGCACAAGCGCTCTCAATTTGAGATTCCTGGATCTGCATCATTATCTCTGTCTGAATCTCTCCGGTCGAAAACTCACGCGACGAGAAGTACCGGCAGCCGGCGCGACCGCAGCGACCTGTCCAGCTAATCGCTGAAAAGCTTCGTAAACCCCCTCAGTTGCGGCATCCGCATCAACTGCCCCGAATGGAATGGTATAGGATTCGGTCGGAGTTTTGTCGTAAGAAAGCTTTGTAATTTGGCTAATTTTTGAAGTAGTTGCGCCTGCGGCTACTTGAACAATAATTTTCGCCGAATTAAAACCCGCTCCCGAAGCATTTACATCATCGGCGTCGCGATGCGAAAGAGTCAGTTTGCTTAGTCCGTTTGCTGTAATCTGCCCATCAGCTCGCCCGCTCAAACTGGAAGGATAAATAGTAGGCGCTGCGGGAGAGGCAACTAAAATCCCAAAGGGGCGAACGCCAATCCGAACCGTACCGTTCCTTTTTTGTCCCTCAACGTCGTAATCCGCAGTGCCTGCTTTGAAAGCCTTGTAATTATCGATAGCTCCGCCAGTTGCCTTCAAAACTCTTGTGGCATAGTCTAGCCGTGAAAATCGTCTTCCCATTTCTTTTAATCCCTAATTAATAATCCCCTCTGCTTATTGCTTCGGAGCTTGAGCGGCCCCGACTTGGATCGGGAGAACAGCGGTAACGCTGCCAGTTGCCAGCGCGTAGAGCTGCCCATCGGGACTTGTCCGAGGCGGTTGGATTGCAGGGGCAGCAAAGGCGGCTAATCGCTCTCCAGGGGGAAGAGGTTGACCATCTCCAGCATTAATCGCAGTTTGGGCCGCTGCACCAACTTTGATTAATTGATAGACCAAATCCACTACTGCCGATTCGCTTAGGGCGGCAACCGGGCGACCGATAAAAGCACCAATATCTAGTAAAACTTTACCATTTGCAACAATAAAGCTTCCTTGTGGGACTTCATTTTGTGATTCCAAGGTTTCAAAAGAAAGGTCAGCCATATCCTGTCCAAATTTGATTTAAAGGATGCCTTAAAGATGCCATTGAATAATCGTTCTCGTCAATCCGTGAAAATCCTTACACAGCAAAGGTTTTAGGGAAATAAAAGAAAAGCCTCAAAGGTTAACCTTTGAGAGAATGATTACCACTATAATTAGAAACACTTGCAGCATTTTTACTGGATAGTCAGTAAGGAGCTATCCCCGCTCTATTGGATTAGAGAAGCGATTTGACCGATCCACAAGACAGATGGGATTAACTAGACCGTGTAAAGTGAGCGTCGCGTACTGGAACTTAACTTTTACAACAGGTCTGCGATTAGGGGCATCGACAGACTTTCCTAAAATAATTCTCTTTCTTTTTGTGTTAGGAAAGGCTTTTTCTGGGGCTGCATTCCTGTTAATAGTCATATTTTCCCATTCTGGTGAATGACCTCTAATATCTAAAACTTGCTCGATTACCCGTTTTCCTTCGGCTTCGGACTGGCAAAGTAACTGAAGTTGATATCCTAAATCCCAATCACTGTAGGAACACATAATTTTTCCTTTATTCCAAACAAATCCGCCTCCACCAGCAAATTTTCTTTTAATAATAGACGCGACTGCTTTTAATTCTTGATTGGTAATGGATTCGCTCTCTTTATTCATGATACGGAACCCTATATGGCCTTTTGAACGACGATAGGAATCTTTTACTCCTTCTTCTTGAAAAAACAAATTTATTTGAGGCTTATGTCTTCTTTTAACTGCGCTATTCGTAGAAATAAATTCGTTTCCTCCGTTTTTTTGTAGCATTTGATTTATTCCAATAAGAAGTGTAATAACTGGCTTTAAAGTTTCCTCGGAACCACTTAAAATAATCTCATCACTCATAATTTTTACCCTATGGCTATTAGTATTACTCCCGGCACAGGTGGCACAATCAAACAGACTAATTTTGAAGCCCATCTATTAGAAATCATAACCTTTGCAAAGAATCAAGAGTTGATTCCCGCAAGGAATCCTCAAAAATTTAATTATATTCAAGGTTTCACGTTTACCGATACTTTATTTAGATGTAATTTCTCGCTTCCAGTTAACCGAGAAACGAACGAGACGGGCGGCAATTTAATCACAGTTCCAGACTATTTAACCGGGGTAACGTTTACGCCTGGAACTGGGGGAACCTTTAAGTCGGCAAACTTTGCCGCTTACTTAAGCGAAGTTATCTTATACGGTCAAGACTTAGAGGCAGATGCCCTTAAGAATCCAACCGCCGCCGATAGGATTACGGGCAGTTATGATATCAACCCGAAAGTTTTCGGAGGTTCCATTGAAATTCCGATAATCCCTTCCGTATCAACCGATGGAAGACCGATTTATACAGCAGTTCCCTATCTAGTATAAAAATGCTTGAGAATTTCACCTACACAGAAACAATAGTTATTAATAGAGATTTACTTCCAACGGATTCACAAAACATTGTTTCTTTATACGATACGACGCCAACCGCAAGGGAAAACGCCTATCGTGAGGCTGGTTATCATGTTTCAATCAATCGTTACCTGAAAGCATTCAAGGCGACAATTGATATTAACTCGATTAAAGAGGTTGAAATTCCAAAGTTTAACGAGTTAGCGACCAACCTCGAAATTAATACCGCTTTAAGAAACTTAGAATGGAAGTCGCCTCGAAAACATTTAAACCTACTTTTGCAAACGGACGGATTAAACTGGAAACGTAAAGGGATTGTGAGTTTGTTAAATCGGGGTGACCTCCCCTACTATGAGGCCGACCTTATGGCCTTCTTTACGGAAGGTTTAGCCATAGAACTAGGAGAAGTTGCAAAAATAGGCGTACAAATTCAGGATGTAACTTTCGGGTTTTTAACTGCTCAGGATACGGTTTTAATTTATGCAAACTTAGTCAAGGAAGTCAAGGTTGTGAACACTTCGGACAACCTAGAAAAGATTGCAGCTTTAAATCTAAAAGATTTTGGTTTAAGCTTGCTAGAGAAAGAAACCGCCGCCCAAATTCGCTCTCTACTTGCTTTGTCGGTTCCTGTAGTGGTTGCCCGCCGTGATACCGATTTGACTCTCGTTAATGGAACTGGAACCGAAATTAGTTACACAAGTGAAGTTCTAGACTTGCTTAATGCTTGGGACGGGTTGACGTTTACTTGTCCGGAAGCGGGAACCTATACTTTTAGCTTTAATGTTCATCTAGCGAGTTCTGCGGGAACAGTTACAGCCGGCGATCACTCAATATCCATTATCGTTAATTCTACTGTTTTAGTTTTTCAAAGAATACTTTATACCGGCTCAACGGTTGTTTCTTACTTAAGCGGACAGATAACTATATTTTTAAACGTTGGGGATACTGTTAGAAGTCGTGTAGGGGTAAACTTTTCGGGATCTACTGCCTTAAGACTTGCCGCCGCCACCACTCCAACGACTTTAAGAATCGTTAAAGATAAATGATTGACATTAACCGCTTTCAAAAAGGAATCTACAGGGAAGAGTACGCACCCTACGAATGCAGGCAACTTGACCACGCAAATTTTGAACGACGCCATTTAAAACCGGAAGCCTCAGCTAGAGGAGTTTTTTTCTATCCAGCTCGATCAGTAACAGGACGTACCCGCTGGGAGCGATCGCTGATTATTCGCTCTTTTAAAGAAGAATCTCCAGGCCGCCAAATCGATACCTTATACGTGAGGGATTGAGATGGTTTACGAACATCTTAGACAAATTCCTAATACGCCTTTTTATATTACGCCGGACGAACCAGCAGATCCAGGTGACTGTGCCCGATATCCGGATTCGCCGCTTTGTGGTGGACAACCTTTTAGTAAAAGACCTGTAGCCTTAAAGCCGGAAATTGTTTTTAATGAGTGTGCTAAAGGAATTAAGGTTACGCCTGTTCTAGGTTTTGTGAAACTTCCTCCAGTGGAAATTATTGCGATAGATCCTAAGTGCAGGCAGGAAAAACCTTCAAATAATCAGTCACCGCCCCCTCCCGTATTGCTTGATGATTTACCGCCTAATGCGGGATGGGCATGGACACCAGAAAGAGGAAGCGGGCAATGTCCTCAAGAATACTTTGTAGTTTTTCACGCTCAATTTGATTATTTAGGGAGAAGCGGATCAACTGTATACGGAGGATATCAACCGAACACAACTTTCGGAATGATGTTTAGAGGAAAAATTTTAGGTCTTTTTTATACTACTTATGAGGTAACAATCAGTGAAGATTTAGTCGATAGAGGAATTAATTTTTACGCAATTATTGAAGCGGAAGGATTCGACGATGAAATTATTTACGCGCAAGGGGAAGAGGAAACAATAACTATCGCTTTAGGAGCGAATAAAGCCGCTTCAGATTTAGCGGGATGCAATACTTACTCTTCCGTCACAGATCCAAGAATGCCATTTTTTCAGGGTCATGTAGCTACTTATATTTCCCAAAATGGCTTACTTACTCTTGAATCTGAAGCTAATATATTTTGTCCCGATACCCGACCGGATGGGCAGCCGTCCGGGAACGGGAAAAAGCCATCACCAACACCACCTCCACCTCCACCCAAAAGAAAATGTGATTGTATGGGATGTTGTCCATCTAACCCCAACCAAGACAAGAACGACCGCGATCTAGAAGAAGTTAAACGCTTATTAAGACTCCTATTGAAAAAGATAGGGGAACCTCAATCAGTGGTTTTATTTGATGAAGACCCCAATAAACCGGGAAGGCAGAAAAAGACGGTCAAAAAAGAAACTTTATTTGATGCGGTTAAGCTTGCCACTCAACGAGCGGAAGTAGCTAATCAAATACTCGGAATCGAAGCGTTTCCGATTGATGTACCAGCAACGGTCATCAACCCGGAAAAATCCGGAGTTTGGGGAAAGATTTTCGGATTCATTGATGGGAAGAAACGCCGCAAGCTCAAATCAATTGCGGAATTTATCGCATGGCAAAGCGAACAGGATGCAGCGGTACTAGGGAAATTTCATCAAGTGATTCCGATTGCAGATAGTGACGCCACCAAGAAAGGAGACCAACCCGACCGCGTTGTACTACCCAACATTGCAGAGACTTTAAAGGAAATTATTTTGCTCGTTGCCAACCTGATTCAATCCCAGGGAATGATGATGGACATCAACTTAAAAACACTTACAGAAGCAAGTGCTGTAAAAGTTGAAGTCGCTAAAACTCAGCTCGTTGTTAAAGATATCCAAGAATACTTGGACTACGACACCGAGCAAAAAATCTTTGATGTTCCAATTCAAATCGGTGTACCTCCAGCTGATGCAACCGAGGAAGACATGGCGAATTTCTCTAAGTTTCTAGAGCCTTCAAAAACTCAAGTGGATTCCGCCGAATGGATGGGGAGGGATTCTTTCCAAGAAGCCTTAACCGACTTGAGAACAGCGGCGGCGGCGATTCGGGCAACTTTCAGTAATCGGGTATAGATATGGCTGAAAACAAAGCGGACGGTCAACAAGAAAAGACTAAACAGCGAATGCTAAGAGAAACCGATAAAATCGGGGAAGCCGCCGAAGTACTGTCTGGTAAAAAGCCGATCCAAGGGTCATTATCTAAAGGAGTTAAAAAAGCTCAAGAGAAAGATTTTGACGCATTCTTAAACGATGCTGAAACAGGGTTCGTCCGTCAAAAAGGCGAAAAGAAAGGGGAAAAACAAGTCAAAATTCGTAAGTTGAATAAATAAAATGCCTTTAGCAATATCTAAAAATAATTCCATCAGTTATCGGACATCAGCAGCACTTAAAGGGACGCTTCCTCAGTTCAACGCCCAATCATTAGATAAAGGGTTAGGTGCGTCTCTTTCTGGAGGATTCGAGCCGATTGCGTTTGAGAACGTTCCCAGCTATGGAAAAGACCCAAAAAAAGGTTATGGAGCATCTTATATTGACGGTTCTGGATCGCTCGGTGGCAGTCCAGAATTTGACATCGACAACGATGATTTAGAAGCATCTGGGTCGCTCGACGACTTACGCCAGGGGTTGAGAGAAGGGATTGCAGATAAGCGATTGACTGACACCGCCAAAAGCTTTACAGGGAACGACTTTTTCCCTTGGGCCGAAGTCGATAAGGCTGGGAATCCGATTTTAAGACGGATCGGGCTGGCGGCGAAGGGCACCGCCAACAAATTTACGGAAGTTGGCTTGGGCCTATTGGCTCTAACGGGAATTAGTCGTGGGGCCGCTGGGTTGTGGCGGCTCGTTAGTCCGGGGATTGGTTGGTTGACTTCCAGTTTATTTGTCAAAATCGGCGTGATTACATCCCTCCCTGCCTTGTTTGGGTTAGGCGTGAGAACCACGCAATACGTATTCAACTTTAACTGGAACGCTTCCGATCAGGATTTAACGGCGGCTTTAAAATCTCAGATGGAAAGTCTTTACGGGTTAACTGGCGGTTTGCTTGGAAGTTCCCTTGGTTATCTTGTCTGTGGTGCCTTACCGGGCGCAACTGCTTTTGCGTTTAATCCCGCTGTCGCCAAAGCAATCTTGAACGAAGTGGGCGACGAAGCGAAGGACGAATTAATGGGTCAAGTGGCTCAGTGTGCAAATACTGCCTTTCAAAGCTTAGTGAATGCTGTAATTTTGAAGTCGTTCATGGGTGCGAGGAAATGGCTAAAACGCCCGGATACCCCAATTTACAACAGTCTAAAACTAGCATTAGGAGACAATTTCACCAAGTGGGGGGACGCGGGACGGCCCTCATTTACATTCAACCAAGCAATCGAAAACCGAGTTGAAAAAATCAAAGATCCGAACTTAAGGAACTTTACAGAGGAGTTTTTAGAAAATTTTAGTGACTCCTGCCTAGAAGCCAGTTATGTAGTTGTAAACACGATCGAGAGCCAAATGGCAGCACAGCGACTCATGCAACAACAGCTCTTAGGCCCTCAGCAAACTGTAGCGATCTCATTCAATCCCGCTTAATCCTTCCTTGCTCTAATTGCCAAATCAGCAAGTGAGTCTCGTGGAGGTTTTAGGCTAAATTTTAGGCAAGAGCTGCTATCCTGCGAATAGACACCTTACCAACAGAACATTACAGGAGATTAGGCGAGTGATTCGAATTCCCCTGGGGGTATCAAAAGGCAAAAGGCAAGAAGTTTTTCTTGCCTTTTGCCTTTTTAATTTAAGGGAATAAATTCTCATCGTTACTAGATGAGAAAAGAACGAACGGCTAACAGCTATTTTTCAGTGAGTTTGTCTATTTTTTCTTTCAAGCCTAAATTGAATAAAGAGCGTAGCAACACCAAGAACCATAGACCTGATAAACCAAAAATAGCGATCGCCCAACTACTATAGGAAGGTAGCGCCAGCAGCACTGCCGCCGACAGGAGGGTAAAACCTGTTAAACAGGCATAAACTAGGCTTTTTAGGGCTAAATTAATCCGTTTGAGGATGCGATCGCTTTCAAGGGTTCGCACTCGCAGTTGTAACTCTCCCTGTTCAATTCGTTCTTCTAAGCGCCGGATTAAAATTTCCGAAGCTTTTGGCTGTCGCAATTTATAACCAATAAAATTCTTGGCTTGTCGGGCAAGTTCGCCGATTAAATTTCCTTTAGCTTGAGAGACAGTGATACTTTTAATAAAGGGTTGAGCCGCTGCTACTGGATTATATTCAGGATCGAGTGTCCTAGCGATCCCATCGAGTGTAGTTAAAGCCTTCAAAATAAACGTCATCTGGGCAGGCAAGCGAAAGGGTTGCTGCTCAAACATGGCATAAACTTCGGTACTCATTTCACTGAAAGCTTTGACATCAATTGGTTTTTCAGTGAATTTATCTAAGATAAAAGTTAATAACCTTCGTACCGGAGTCATATCCGCGACAGGCACCACTAAACCCATATCAATTAAGGTATCTAATACCTCGTCTGTATCCTTTTTTAGGACGGCAAAAAATGTCCTAATCATTTGATCCTTGGCAATGGACTTGAGTTCTGCCATCATGCCAAAGTCATAAAAGATTAAGCTGCCATCCTGGCTCACTGCCATGTTTCCAGGGTGAGGATCTGCTTGAAAAAAGCCATCTTGTAAGAGTTGTTTTAAATAACAACAGATTCCAAGTTGGTTGATTCTTTTCGGGTCTAAGCCACAGGCTTCAATAGTTTTGCGATCGCTGACTTTGATTCCAGGTAAATATTCTACAGTTAAAATTTTGGTGGTTGTGTAACGCCAGTAAACTTTCGGAATCAGAATCCGGGGATAACCGAGGAAATTGGCAGCAAAACGTTCGGCATTTTTACCTTCTTGAATATAATCAATTTCTTGATAAAGAAGATTAAAGAATTCGCTATAAATTGCTTCTAATTCATATTTTCTTGTCCAAGGCAGATAGCGCCGCGAAAAACGGACAAGCCTACCCAAAGCTTGAAAATCTAATTTAAATAACCTTTCTAATCCCGGACGTTGTACTTTGACAACGACATCTTCACCCGTATGCAGCCGTGCTTTGTGGACTTGCCCTAAACTAGCCGCAGCAATCGGAAAACGATCGAATTCCCGATACAGAGCATGAATTGAATTACCAAGTTCCAATTCAATCAGCGCGACTGCTTGCTCGGCACTAAATTCCGGAACCCGATCCTGTAGCTGCCCCAACGCTTCTACATATTCTAGAGGCAGCAAATCTGCGCGGGTAGATAATGCCTGCCCAATCTTAATAAAAGTGGGACCTAAATCTAGTAAAGTTTCAACTAACCACTGTGCCCGACGCTTTTTATGTAAAGGGGAAGTATTTCTAAAGATATTATCCCACCATAAATAAAACACCCACTCTGCTGCTGCTCCAAAAATGTCTAGTTGACGAGCAAGGGCAGTATATTTCGTTCGTTGCCAACGTAGGGGTTTTAGTGGAGCTTTTGCGAGCATATCATCCCTTAATAAAGTCAGGAGTCAGAATCGGGGTGCTTGGCAGGTAAGCCCTTACAAGAATTAGTAAGCCGTGAAATCTCGAAGCAAGCCAGTCTGAACTGCTACAAGAACAGAAGAGAGGAATTCACCACTTTTCCCCTATTTTCAGAATATGCAAGTTAAACGTGCAACAGCTTATAAATTCTCAGATTTGGCGTTTGGTTGTCTAGTTTCTGGCTTCAGACTTGAGTGCTGTCAAAAGACTGAGGCAAGGTGAGCGTGAAGCAGGTTTCGCAAGCGTGAGTATCTTCAGTAGAACAACTAGAGACAGCGATCGCACCATTGAGGTGCTGTACTAAAGACTTTACCAGAGCTAGACCCAACCCAGTGCCTTGAATTGCTTGTTCGGTGATGCCTTTACCCCGGCGGAATTTATCAAAGATATACCCCATTTCTGCTGGCGAGATGCCAGGACCATTGTTGCTCAAGTAAAGAACAATCTGATTCCCTTGCGGATTAATCTCGTGAGTAGCACGCAAATGAACGGTAGAATCTGGCTCAGAATATTTGCCAGCATTGGTCAAAAGCTCATGCAGTATGCGATTGAGGCTATCCGTGTCAGTCTGAAGCATTAGCGATCGCTTGGGTAACTCTACTGCTAGCGTTAATCCTTTATCCACCCATTTCTGCTCAAACGGCTCAACTAACTCTTGAATAACCTGCTTGAGGTCTATCTTTTGCAGATGAATAGAAGATTTCTTCGACTCCAGTTTCTGGAGAGCGAGTAAGTCCGCGATCAAATCAATTTCTCGAGTACACTGCTCATCCAGCATTTGCAGATACTTAGCACGACTTTCGGGTGACTGTTCAGCTTGACGTAACATCCGAATTGCTAGCTTCATCGTGGTGAGCGGTGTGTTCAACTCATGGCTCAGGTTGCTGATGAATTCATCCTTCACTTGATTGAGTTGCCGCAACTGATCGAGTTGTTGGCGAGTTTTTTCGTACAACTTTGCCTGCACTTCCATACTGCCTTGCAGCTGGGCGGTACGCTCCTCGACAAGAGCTTGCACTTGGCGTAATGATTGCGTTTGAATGATTGCCGTACTCGCCTGAGCGCTGACTAATTTTACTAACTCTAATTCCTCAGATTGCCAGGAACGAGGCTGATGATGCTGTAGCACCAGGAACCCTAACACGGTACCTTGGCTTTCCAGAGGAACCATCAGCAGAGCAGGCATGGCTTCTTTAAACAGGTCGGAGGATTGGCTGGCAGAGGTGTCTGCTGGGTTGCTGGTAGCGAGATCCGCTTGATTCGCGATCGCCAATAGCTCAGGCGACTGCATGAAGACTTGTTGGCACCAGTGACACTCCGATAGAGCAAAAGAATGGTTTAACCAAGAAGGTAAAACAGAAGCGGTTGTTTCTTTAATTGCTGGTTGTTCGCTGTTGCTTTGGGAAGACCATTCGCAAACTACCGTAACTTTCGCTTTAGGAATCTGCTTTAAAGAACGGTTTTTCAACGGGGGAGCGACGTATTTCAACAGTAGAATAAAGCCACGGTGAACTTGGAAAGCTTGAGCTGTACCGGCAAGCGCGAGTTGGAGAATCTGATTCACGTCTTTGCCTGCTCGAATTGCCAAGGTCAGCTGGTTGATCAGGATTTGGTATTGGGCGGCGATACGCACCTGTCGCTGGAGTTGGACTTGAGAAATGGCGATCGCAACTGAGTCTGACACAGCTTTCAACAATTCTTTTTCAATCTCTGTCCAATCGCCGGGTTGCGATCGCCCGACGATAATCACCCCATTTGCTGAAGATTGAAATTGGGTTTGAATTCCTAGCACGGCACGTACCGGATCTTCCCAGGCACGTCCAGTTTCAATTGCCTGAGTATCCGAAATCGCTACGGGTTGGCGAGCGCTTAGGATCTCTTCTAGCACGACATTTTCTTGCATCCATCCTTTCGAGGGCAGAGGACGCACGCTCTTAAACTCAACGGTTCCCGCCTCCGCCACGTTGGATGTTCCGTTAGACCCTGAAAATGCCTCTGCGTACCAAAAAGCAGCCTGTGGCGTCGCCTGATGGCTCGCGATCGCTTTTATAAAACAAGCATCTGCCTGCAAACTCCTTCCCACCACCTCCGCAATTTTGGGTAATACCGCTTCCGGATCTGAGCTTGTCAGAAGGATTTGAGTAATCTGTTGCCCTAAATGAATGCAGCGATCGCTGGGGTAATGCATGAGTGCGCCCTTGTATTCCTCTATAAAACCCGGTTCAACTGGACTGGGCATCGGTGAAGTGAGAGGCTCTACCATCAGGGTTGCAGCTGTTTGCAGCTCTTTGACAGCCGCCAGCTCTTCCTGAGCCGCTTTACTAACGCTAGCGTGCCGCTTTGCGACCAACTCTTGGGACATCCGCGTTGCGATCGCAGTGGCTGCATCCATATCCGCTTGTGCATCATTCATCTTAGCCGAGCTTCATTAGGAGGACATCAAGGCAGGGGTTAAAAGACACTCTGCTGGATAGAGGGAGAGGCGTTGGCACGGCAGCAATAAAAACAGTCGTTTGTCGGGAGCAATCCGCTGTCAATCTTTTACAACCATGACTGGGGCAACCAGATTTCACCCTCACTCTTCTATAGACTAGGGTTCCCAGATTTTTTAGATTTCTACCAGTTCAAATGCCTAATTTCTAGAAGTGGTAACCAGTACCTCTGTGGGTAAACGTTTCAACGACTCAGCCTGCCCCAGTATTTTTTCTTCCAGCTGCACGCGCGACTCTTGCGTCACCTGACCAGACATGGCAGCTTGTTGTAGGCTCATAAAAGCTTTCAGATCCTCTGAGCCATATTTGCCTTGGAGCATCTCCCGGAGCAGCTCTTCTGCTTCCACTGTCAAAAAACCAGTACTGAGAGCTTGTTGAACCACTTCTCGAATTAGAATCATCGTGCACCTCCTAGACGACTTGCTCAGCAAGGTCAGTATCCAATTTATCCAGTTGCCATCAGGTGACGCTAATCTTTGTGTCTAAGTGACCCTGTCGGCAATGACTTTATGATGTATACATCCTGATTCTTGTGATTTCCAGTTAGGGCTTTTGTGATTGAAATCACTGAAATATCTACTAAAACCTGAATGCCAAATTGGCTTTTTCTTAAATCAAGCTCAATGGCAGACTTGGTCTAAATCACAGTGATGTAACTTCTTTTCTCCCCCTCCTCCGTAAGCGTTTCATCCCTAAAACAAGAGCAGTCAGGAGGGGTTGGCGTAGCACTAGCGCAGTCTTGCCAGTCTAATGTCAGGTAGTCGGCAGAAAAACCATTGGAGCAACGAGAAGCTCATTTTTTGAATAAAACGGGGTTCTCACTAAAGAAGTGATTTTCAGCGGTTTTTCTAGGGAACAACCTAGGGAACAACAATGTTTGACGTTTAAGAACGCCTTTTTTTTGCTTCCTGCTGGGCAATTTCACTCTTTTTCCGATAAGATTCCACCCGATCCTGAGCCGTTCCGTAACGACTATCAGAGGGGGGTACAGCAGCCATTAAATCGGAAGCTTGTTGCCATTTAGCCGCCAAATCCAACCACTGAGCAGAAGTCTGAGCATTTCTCCCCGCAATTGACGTTTGTTCCGCCAGTCGCACCGCGTCTGCAAAAGGATCTGACGAAGGCAATGCAGTTGTTTGGGTGCTTGATGCTACAGGAGCTGAAGAGGTTGCTGGCGCTGTCGTCTTTGGGGAAGAGTTTGGCGCAGAAACTGGCGTCCGAGTAATCGTAAATGGCCCTAGCCAATCATAAAGTGCCCACCCTACCAGCAGTAAAAGTAACGATAAGCTGGCACCGCCCACAATACCACGCCAGAATTGGCGTTTTTCCCGTACAAACCGGGAGGACGGTTGGGGGAATGGTGGCTGACTTTTTTTGGCAGGTTTCCGTTCCTTGAAATCTTCTCCTAAACGTCGAAAAACATTCGGCTTGGCGAGGGTAATTTCTTCAGCCCAAAGTAACTGACTCTCCGGATCTCGATGAATTTCTTCTAGCCAGAGTAATTGTTGCTCTCGGACAATCCGACTGTTGATATTGACTCGACGAATATTTCGCGGTGAAATTGATTCCAGAATCTGCCGAATGCGCTGTACCAGGCTAGATTGTTCGAGTTGATCTGGCGTAGCTGCCTCACACAAAAGCTGCAAGACACCATCGGCAAAAATGGCTCTAGTTCTGACACCAGCCTCTGCCAGCTTGTCATTGAGTATTTGAATAATCGCCGCCACGCTCCCCTGGCGAGCTTGTTTGGCGATATCATCCATCGGATCAACCATTTTGTTTGAGTAAATGATGCCGGTAGTTCAACCTGACTTTTTTTATTTAAGAGTATCAGTCTTTTTGTTTAAGAGACTCTGTCAGAGTAGTATAATTGACCGGCAACTGCGATCGCTCCTTTTTTGCTCTTAGTTTCATGAAGCAGCGCAGACGATTGCCAAGGGTCTTGCTGTGGCAAGATGTCCCTGTCAGAAGATATTTTTTCTACATTGAGCGGAAGATTCGCTTACGAAGCTTTGTTAAGGCGCTTGGGAGGCACGCAAGCACCTCCCATCGCGAGATGCTATCTGTCGCAGAGCAGCCAGTCGCGCTCTTGAATGATAAAGTGAAATAGCTAAACAGAAGATTGGAAAAACCGGGAACTGAATCATGGGCGCATTGATTCGCGGCGCAATTTTTGTTTTGGATGACAACATTGATACCGATCAAATTATCCCAGCTGAATACCTGACTCTGGTTCCTTCCAAGCCTGACGAGTACGAAAAATTGGGCAGTTATGCCTTGATTGGATTGCCGGATCGTTATGGAAAGTTTGTGGCTTCTGGAGAAATCAAGACCCAGTATCCCATCATTATTGCTGGGGAAAACTTTGGTTGCGGTTCTTCGCGGGAACATGCACCGATTGCTTTGGGTGCTAGCGGCGTTAAAGCGGTGGTGGCTCAGTCTTATGCTCGGATCTTTTTCCGCAATTGTGCGGCTACTGGGGAACTTTACCCTTGGGAATCCTCTGAGCGGTTGTGCGATGAATTTGAAACGGGACAGGATGTTTCAATTGATTTTGAACAAAATCAGCTGATTAACCATACTTTGGGTAAAACTTATTCTCTCCAGCCATTGGGCGATGTAGGCCCAGTGATTGATGCAGGGGGAATTTTCGCTTATGCTCGGCAAACGGGGATGATTCCTACGCGGTAGCGATCGCAATATTCTGAGTGTTGAATTTTGAGTTCAATCTTTCAACACTCAAAACTTTTGAATCTAAGCGCGATCGCTTTTACAATTCTTTAAAATAGTTATTAATGTCTGTAAGCCAAAAACTATTGACGACTATGCTCCTAAAGTGTACAACCCGCCACATCCGCATCTATACCGCTGAAGTGAAGAACAACGAACTCGTCGAGAGTGACAATGTATTGACCCTAGATGTCGATCCAGATAATGAATTTAATTGGAACGAAGACGCTCTGCAACAGGTTTATGGCAAATTCGATGAGATGGTTGAAGCTTACAACGGTGCAGATTTAACAGAATATAATCTGCGTCGTATCGGTTCCGACTTGGAACATTTCCTGAGAAGCCTGCTACAGCAGGGGCAAATTAGTTACAACCTGAGTAGCCGCGTTCTCAATTACAGCATGGGACTGCCTCAGGTTAGCACTCAATCGGCTGAGTAATTCTTTTTTAGTTGTTAGAAAAGTTGAGTTTAATATCAGAAAACTTTCTAACAACTAATTACTGGTCACTACAGATAATTTACCGCCAAATCCGATTCCCATTTTCATCAACGCGAGCTTGGCGAATCACATCAGAGATTTCCTCGGCATCCTTAACATGGTGTAATGCCTTCTTTTCTCCGTCCGGCTCTTCCACTTCAAAGTAAGTTGGAACAACGATATGGTCGCCGGTAATATCTGGCGCATCTACCGCAATTTGCTGGGCTTTTTCTTCAACGGTTTCGGGTTTATCGGAAATTCTATCGCCCGGATTAGTAGTTCTATTGGTTGTATCTTTGGGTGGGTTTTCCATATAACTCCTAAAGATTTGAATCTTAATGTTACTAATATTAGATTAGAGAAATGGGTGTGCGATCGCCTCTTTCTGTGGGTGTAAGTCAGCTCTCTGTCTGTTTCTGCATTGATGGGGAATTTTGCTGAGTTGGGTTGATAACGCTACCATCCAAAGACTGAGCATTTGCAGCAACTTGGGATTTAGCCGCTCGTTTCTGCTCCAAAAATTGCTTAAGAGCAATGCGGCGATTTTCTAAGAAGCGGCTCCAAAACCCTGGAAGAAAATGATCCATCGTTTCAGCCAGCGCCCAAGTTTCCAAATTTACCATCTTGGAACGCAGGCGGTGAGACTCCTCTAGAGAGTCAATTAATTGCTTAATTTCTGCACTAGCAGGTGAATTAAGCTCTGCAAATGGTGGATCTGTAGCAGTATAAGCTTCGGACTTGGGCATGGCAATTGGGGAAAGTGGCAGTACACAGAGCAAATTGGAACAACAATCCTTGATTGGCGAAACCGGAGAACCTGCAAAGGGCACAATGCGATATCAAAGCAGGACAACAAATGTAAACCCTCGACTCCCCATCTCTACCCAGAAAGGGGAGGATTTCGCCCCTCACTCGTGAGGAGTTGAAAGAGGAGTTAAACTGCCCCGGTTGAAATTTGGTAGCCGGAGTGATTTTACCCAACGTTTAAAAAAGCATCGCCTAGTCTGATTCAAATTTAACGCGAAGTGTCAGTTTCCCAAGCACGAGAAGACCCTTAACCGCTAAACTCTGGAAATAGAAACTTGATTATTTTTTACCTCTAGTGTATAAAAAAGACCCCGAAAGCCCTTGGACGTATAAACCTTGGTGGTGTCAGCCTTGGTCTATTTTGCTGACGACTATTACCGTCATCACTGCCTCTTGGACACTAACCAAAACAATTTGGATCACGGCTGGCGTCTCGATTCCCATTCTTGTGTGGATGTCATACTTTTTGCTACTCTGGCCTCGACTAATGCGGCGTTATTATCAGCAAACCGAAAATTCTGTAAGTGAAGAATGAGTTTTATTGACCGATCGCAAATCTATTGAGTGTCAGAGGCTACAATCCAGATTAACGCTCAGATTTGGCGAATTGAGAAAGAGCTACCTTTCTCAGTAGCTTCTGGTAACAGCAAGTCAAATCACAACAGGCTGATGGGAGCGCATAACCTTCATGAACAATTCTGCGGCAACGCTTTACTGCTCGAATCTCAATTGTCAGGCTCCGAATCCCCAGAGCCATAACTTTTGTCAGAAATGCCGCACGCCGCTGCTCAAACGGTACTTGTGGGCAGTTGGTGAAGGGATAGAGGCTTACAAAGCTGGGGATCTGATTGCTGAGCGATATTTGCTGAAAAGCGATCGCATCATTTTAGATACCAAACCGGCTTTGTCTCCGGAAATGTTGCCGGAGATATCCAACAGCCTTATGCCGTATCTCAAGCTGTCTCCCTATCAGCTGCACGTTCCCCAACTATACGGACTTCTGACACCAACAGAAGGGCAGCGTAACGCCGAAACTTGGCTGCTAGAGCAGGTACCGATTTACAGCTGCGGGAACGGGGAAGGCACCCTCATGCCAGAACTAACCAGCGTCTGGAAAAACGCCTCGGCAATGCGCCAACTGACTTGGCTATGGCAGATGGCAAATTTGTGGGAACCCCTGCAAATCAATCATGTAGGGTCGAGTTTGTTGACACCAGCGCTGCTGCGAGTAGAAGGTTCCATCCTTCGGTTATTGATATTGCAGGCGGATCGAAGCTCCCCGGTAACGCTGCAAAACTTAGGTCAACTCTGGTCTAAATGGGTCGCCGCTTCACACCCAACCATTGGAAAATTTTTGGAACAAGTTTGTCAGCAGCTCAACCAAGGAGCCGTACAGACGGCAGAGCAGCTGGTGGGGCTGTTGGATGAGGCAATGGAAACCATTGGGCGATCGCAATCTTGCACCTATCAAATTGTTACCCGCAGTGACACAGGGCCAACTCGTCGGCAAAATGAGGATGCCTGCTATCCCCCCAGTCCAAGCAGTACCAATCCCTCCCTTCCCTTGGCAATAGTCTGTGACGGTATTGGGGGACATGAAGGCGGGGAAGTCGCCTCCCATCTGGCAATTGCAACTATCCAAGAACGAGTACAGAGTCTGCTGGGGAATCCAGCCAATCCTTTAAATCCGACCGCTCTTACCCTAGAATTGGAAAACTTTGCCTGTGCTGCCAATGATGTTATCAGCCAGCGCAACGACACGGAACAGCGGCTCGACCGTCAACGCATGGGCACTACGTTGGTGATGGCGTTAGCCCACGCTCATGAAATGTATATCACTCATGTGGGAGATAGTCGAGCTTACTGGATTACTCGCACCGGGTGTCGGCAGATCACCCTAGATGATGATATTGCTTCGCGGGAGGTGCGGCTCGGATACGCCCTCTACCGGGATGCAGTGGAACAATCCGGCGCTGGCTCTCTCGTTCAGGCGTTGGGCATGAGTTCATCAGCAACCCTGCACCCCTCCGTACAGCGCTTTGTTCTAGATGAAGACGGTGTTTTTCTTCTCTGTTCGGATGGTCTGAGTGACAATGACCGAGTAGAGCAATACTGGGAAACAGAGATTCTGCCAATCCTAGAAGGTCAGATTGATTTGTCAACCGCCGGAACCCGGCTGATTGAAATTGGCAACACCAAAAACGGGCACGACAACGTTACGGTAGCCCTGGTCTACTGCCAAGTGGCATCAGCTCAAACTGGGCAACAGGTCACAGCACTACAGATGGGAGCCATTCCACCCGCAGCTCCAACTCCGGCTCCAGCGGCTTCGGTGCGCTCTCAATCTCCGTCTGCTTCCAGAATCAAAACCAAGATCATTTCACCGCAGTCTACTACTAGGAGTCCTTTGCCGCTCCTTCTAGTGCTGCTTCTGTTAGCAGGTGTCAGCGGAGCGATCGCTTATTGGTTGATTCCAGAAGTCCAGAACAAGGTTAATCCTCTAATCGGGCTGACACCCCCCTCCAGCCCCAGCCCTGAACTATCCGCCGCCAGTTCATCTCCATCGGCAGAACCTGTCGTGACTCCTTCCACCTCTGTGCCCTCTTTAGAGGCTGGCTTGCTGCTCCAAACCACCCGTTCCACAACCAAGAACGTTCAGGGAAAAGAAGTTCCTGTTTTGCTGCGACGTGGTGTCCAGGCACCCCAAAACCAATCTGTAGTCGGGTTAGTTTCCGATGGGAGTATTTTGCAAGTCAGCTCCATCCAGCGAAATCAAGACCCTGACAGTTGGCTACAGGTGAAAGTTTGCTCAACGCTCACTACATCTAATCCGCAGCTTTCCCCTGAAAAAGTTAATTCCGGCACCCCAAACCCAAGAGCAGTCCCCGAAGTGACCTATCGCCCAATAAAACCAGGAGAAATTGGCTGGATTCGAGAATCCGACGTTTTACCTGTAATTAATCCAAATTTCGCACCAACATCGGCTAATTTGGGCGAATGTGCCATTGGGGCTGCTTCTCCAACACCTACCGTCACTTCGTCCCCCTCTAAATAGCAATTAGTTGCTAGCCTTTAATTGTTAGGACTTCGGTTTTTGTCAGGGTTAGGTGTTCTTGGGTAGTCGCTAATCAGGAGTCATTCGTCAATTGGTAAAGATGCGATGAATCGCGTCTCTAGGTCAGTTGTCTTTTGCTGCCAGTGACGACTGCCAGAGACTTGCCACCCATTACTCACGATTCACTGCCCAAAAACGATTGATAGTGAATCGCTAAAGCTAAAATATCTCTTCAATAACCTTGTTTACCCTATTTGAGGTGATAAGAGCGAGTGAAGAATATTCGGTGAGTATTCCCCTGTTGTTCGGGTAGACTGATAAAAAACCTCGTATAGTGCTAGGTTTAAGGTTAATGTCTTTAGAATGTCCCAGTCTGAGAATCCCTGCCTCAGTTTAGCCATCAATCGGCTCTCCAAAACTTCCCTTGGGGCAGAACATTTTGCCATTTGGGTGATGAAAGCACCCTGTCCGGGTGGTCACGTTCTGCATGACTGTACGTGGCCTGAAATGTTGACCCAAAAGTGGCTGGCATGGCAGGAAATGTTTTCCCCACGGGGACTCCCTGATGTTCCGCTGGTACATCAGGCAAACCTTCCCGCCTTGACAGTGCCACTCGACGCCCTGAATGTCAACGGTCAAGCACTTCCGTATACGGCTCGTTTGATGCAAGATTTAGGGATTAGCCTCTGGAAGTGGTTATTTGACGGGGAAATTCAAAATAGTTTCGCTCAAAGCCAGGGAATTGCAATTGGGCAAAAAAAACGTCTGCGGCTGCGCTTAGAAATTCGAGACCCAGACTTAATTCCTGTGCCTTGGGAAATTATGCAGCCCGAACCAGGGAAACAAGCGATTTCTCTATCACAACAACTATTGTTTAGTCGTACCAGCAATGCGGTTGATCCGCTTCCACCCCAGCGCTTAGAGCAGGCTTTAAACATCCTGTTGGTACTGGGACACGATACAGAAAGCGAAGTCGCTCCCAGCTTGCAGCTGGAACAAGAAGCGGAGGCGCTGGCTAATATTTTGGAACGCTGCGGACGACCAGACTTACACCCAGATGGCGAACATACTGGTGCAACAGTCCTGTGCCAGGTAGATACGCTTTTACAACCTACAAAAGCAGAATTGATTTCACGTCTGGAAACAGAAAATTACAACATCTTGTTCTATGCCGGTCATGGCATTCCAGCAGCGGATGGTGGATTACTGTTTTTGCGACCGGATGCCAGGATCAATGGCACGGAGTTAGCCCAGGTTTTGGTTCGCTGTCAGGTGACGCTAGCGGTGTTTAATGCTTGTTGGGGCGCTCAACCAGAGCGGCACAACCAACAAAGTTTGCCGCGCAGCAGTTTGGCAGAGGTATTAATTCATCACGGTGTTCCAGCAGTTTTGGGAATGCGCGACTCAATTGCCGACGAGGAGGCTCTGTCGTTTATTCAGGCTTTTGCACAAGCTCTGGCAGCACGGATGCCCATTGATGAGGCGGTGGCGGTAGCAAGGCAAAAGTTGTTGACGCTTTACAAGTTCAACCAACCAGCTTGGACTTTGCCGGTTCTGTATATGCACCCAGATTTTGAGGGTGAGTTGATTCGACCGATTGGCGAGGAAGTGACGATACTGCCGGTGGATGTGAAGTCATCTGGGCACGATTTATCTACTCCATCTGCCTATCTTCGTCCGTTAGGAGTAACTAGCAAAGTTTCGCCAATTAGTGGCACGAGTTTGCGAGTGGGGCGTAATCCTAAGGGAAACGACTTGGTGATTGAAAAACAGGAAGTTTCTCGGCAGCACGCTGAAATTATTTGCGATGCTCTCCCAGACGGTAAACTTACTTACTTTCTAAAAGATAAATCTCGTTACGGCACGTTCATTTTAAGACCGAGTGGATGGCAGAAAGTCTATCATCCGGAAGTGCCTTTGCAATCGGGAGACCAGATAAAGTTTGGGAGTATGCAGGGTCAAACTTGGGAGTTCATTATTCAAGATAGTACGAAGTGCTAGGGTACGGTAAAAGTAATCGCCCTACAGAATACTGAGTGCTAAATAATATTTACGGAACTCGCCAAAGTGCCGCTGTAGCTACCCCTGCCAAGAACGGTATATCAATACACAGGAGCATCATGATGGCAAGGAAATCAATCGAAGGATTTTATGAGAATTCTCTTTCTCAAGTGCAAGCAGAACTACTAGAGGCACTCCTCCAGCCTGAAGAAGCTCCCTATCCCTGGAATCCAGCCGATCCAAATGTAGAAGCCTATTGGACAGAGCTGGAACAAGAGTTTGAACTTGAGGGATGGTTAGATGAAGAAATCAGTAGGGGGTCGCAAGCACTCTATGCAAAGTTCGATGAATGCTGGGCAAATACAAATGTGGCAGTTGTGCCGACAGCAGCGATCGCAGTGACATCTAGTTTAAGCGAGCGGTTTGCTGCCCGCGTTCCCCAAGCTTGGCTGGATGCGATCGCTCACAAAGCCCAACAGGTTGTATCAAGCCCTCTGTCAATCGCAGATCAGATGGTACAGTGCGTTCAGGAGCTGCTTCCGGAATGGGGAGAAGATGTGTTGCAGGTATGGGCGCGTCCTTTGGCTTCCGCTATGCGAGGCTCGGAAGCTGAAATTGCCCGTCCAGTTGGGTGGGATGAGTTATCGGAGAGCGAACGGGCACGGTTGAGTTTAGCAGTTGCTCGGTATGCGCTCAGACAATTCAACGACCTTAATTCTTCAGCACAAAATAAGTTACCTGAGTAGACACTTGATCAGATTTATTCTCTGCGTAATATCGAGCGTAACTTTCGTTTTGATTGGCGCTTAAGAATAATCCCAATGAGTCTCACACAAGGAATCAGGAAGGTGTACTTCTATTCCTGGCTGCCTTATAGTGCCAATCGACGCCAACACATTGATGATGGCATTTTTAGCCAACAGTTCATTTAATCAGTCATTCTAGAGGCTCCTATGGACGACGTGGGAGAGGATTGGAGGGTTGTTAACGAGGGTCTACTTATCGGTAGACCCGTTCCCTCTGTATAGATATCGGTCTAATTCTGGTTTTTATGCAAGAACTAGAATCTTTGTTACAAAACATCATTATTTTTTTCTGACCCTGGCAGGCGATCGCTTCTACTGGTTAAGGAGCATTCTGGTCTGGTACAATAATTCCCCATTACTGAATCCCTGGAAAGGATACGCACCAATCGTTAGAGGTATTTTCGCTCTGTTGTTAGAGTAGTTGACAATTGGCGAAGTTAGGTGTTTGAAAAATTTGCTTGCCCTTTGTAAAACACCTCCACTCCGGGAAGTCAACAGCACTTCTTCCTGCTGGCATAGCTAGTTGTTCCTAAGTGAGTAAGCAACTGCAAGATTGAGTATCTCTTAGGATATTCTCATCGGACAGAATAGCTAGCTAAAATAAGGTAGGGGTTGGTAATTGTGCAAACATCTCTTGCTATACCAAGTAATGAGAGTCCCCTCGATAACATCCATATTTAGTGGGATTTATTTAATTGTTCTGCCTGTAAAAGCAAGGGTTGCTCTGCTTTTCATCACTGCATTTTTTCTCTAGCCAATAGTTAAGTACATTTGAAAAAAGCAATCATACTTTACATTAAAATTAGAAGAGATATTTATTTATTGAAAAAAAGTTGACCTAGAAGCCGAGAATTTAACACCCCATGCACCTCAGATTCTCTCAAAATATCAAGTCTCTTCTAGAGAAGTTAGCGAATAAACCGTTAACTCTAGCGGATGTTCTGGCAGAAACTTCTGAAAGGGGCTTTAGTTTAGTTATCGCGTTACTTGTTTTGCCGTTTCTGTTTCCGATGCCACCCGGATTTACAGTGATATTGGGTAGCGGCAGCTTGATATTAGCGTTGCAAATGGCTTTAGGGCAACGTTTTCCTTGGCTACCCAAAAGAATTCGCCAGTTTCAATTTCCCCGCTGGTTTGCCCAGCAACTTTTAAAAAACCTGCAACGAGTCACAGGAGTGCTAGAGAAAGTGACTCGTCCCCGGTTGCGCTGGATAGCAGAAAATCCTCAAATTTGGCAATTAAACGGGCTTTGTATTGCATGGCTGTCTGTGTTGCTGATGTTACCCATCCCTTTTACGAATCCGATTCCAACAATTGGGATTTTGCTACTCGTCATTGCCATGCTAGAAGCTGATGGTTTGCTGATGTGTTTCAGTTATGGATTAACTGCTGCGATTACTTTGTTGTTTGCAGTGGCTGCTGGCACGTTCTGGCAAGCGTTGAGTTCGTTGCTGCAAAGCTTGCTTCAGTAAATTCTATAATTGAGGGCTTTCTCGTTCTTCGGGGTTACAAGATAGAAGTGTAAAAGCGCATATCTTGATACCTCTAGAATGATTATTTTTCACTATCTCAATTAGGCTGTAGGCACCCAGCATTACTTTGTTAAGCTGTATTAAGTAATGCTCAGCTCATGCTCAGAACTCCACAGATGCGCTTGTTGATGCCGAATTTGTCCTATACACCGCCTTGGTTGCTGAGAAATGGTCTGTCAATGACCTTATATACTGCTTTGCAGGCGGGTCGCGAGTGGGAGAAGACGACTGTAGATCCGGAGCCAAGTTACCGGGAGACAACTTTTACAGGTGCCGGAGACGTGCCGATTTATGGCTGGGTTGCTATCCCCGATCGCCCTCACGGTACGATTGTGGGGACTTATGGCATTACCGGCGATTTGGAGAATCAATGGTTTCTGAGACTGCTGGGGCGCAAGGCATTTGCACAAGGCTATGCAGTGGTGCTATTTGATTGGCGTGCCCACGGAAAAACCGCTCAGTTGTCTGCGACCTTGACTTCTGATGGCTTGTACGAGGGAGAAGATTTCGTCTGCATTGCTGCCCAAGCAAAAGCAATGGGTTGTCCTGCACCGTTCTGGTTCACGGGGTACTCATTGGGAGGACAACTAGCTCTATGGGCAGTAAAAGCTTCACAGGAGTTGTTAACGGGGAGAAGTCAGGAACTAGGGTTAGAGGAAAGGGAGATTGGCGGGGCTGCGGTGATTTGTCCTAGCCTGGATTCTAACCGTTCCCTTTCCTATTTAGTGAAACATCCGTTGGGTAAGTATTTGGAACAAGCGATCGCGCGAGAATTAAAAAGACTGGCTTGGCGCGTTCATCATGCTCATCCTGAAGCCATCGATCCCGCAGCGATTGAGCGGGCTAACAGCATTTGGGGCTTTGACAATGAGTTGGTAATCGGGCGATTGGGCTTTCCATCCGTCGAAGCGTATTATGACGCTAGTAGTGCCCTACACCTGTTACCTCACCTGAAAAAACCGACTCTAATTCTGTACGCCGCTGACGATCCGATGTTTGACCCTTCAATTGTGCCTGAGTTGCAAGCGGCTAGCGATCGCAATCCTGACATTAGTTTAGTGCTGACGAAATATGGCGGTCATGTAGGCTACATCAGCAGCCAGGAATGTCAGCGTCAAATAGGAGATCCCGATCCCTGGTGGGCGTGGAATCGAATTTTAGAATGGTACAAGGAAATTAAAAACTAAAAATGCAAAATGTAAGAGTTGCCATTTTACATCCTTAATTTTTAATTGCACTACTAACTATGGCGGGGCAGTAAAACGGGTGGCAAAATTTGAATTTCGCGTTGGAGATAAAGCCCGCGCTTTGAGAATTGCTGCGGTCAAAAAGGCATAGGAAATGATTCCCACCACCGCCAACAACAAGCCGCTGACAGCGCCTGTAGCGTTCCACAACGCATGGAGTCCTGATGCTGTCAGATAACCAATCAGCAAAATTGTCCAGCGCTTCTTGGGTTTTAGGGCACTCAGCCCAATGAAATAGCCTAGATAGCCGCTGTAAGCCATGTGTCCTGCCACCGATCCTAAAATTCGGGGAATCAGGAGTTGCAATCCCACCAATTCTCCAGCGCCTTCTCCAGCTTGTAGCGTCACATTTTGGATAATTTGGGGGATGTATTGACCCAGCGTTTCCAACAGGGTAAAGCCAACTGCTGAGGCGGTTCCCACCAGGATTCCATCTAAGGGTTCCCAGACGCCAATGCGATCGCGCAGGGGAGAGCGAAATCCT
Organism: Trichocoleus sp. ST-U2; assembly: GCF_039961875.1. Classification (NCBI taxonomy): domain Bacteria; kingdom Bacillati; phylum Cyanobacteriota; class Cyanophyceae; order Leptolyngbyales; family Trichocoleusaceae; genus Trichocoleus; species Trichocoleus sp. ST-U2. Next base: position 63,380 of record NZ_JAMPJY010000027.1, read on the forward strand.
CGCCCAATTAAATACAATCCCAGCACTGGCAACGCCTTGAGCAACTCCTCCATCAATCCTGCTCCGAAAAACATTCGGATCAACAAACCGGGAAAGTCGATCAAACTCACCTGTTCCGAACCTCGGAGTACTGCTTCTACGTCTCCGGGCAAAACACGGCGAAAAACATAGATGAAAGCCAGTAAGACAGGACTCACCAAAATCAAAGCGGTTGTGACGGCTGAACCCAGGAGTACCCACCAAGGCTTATGCTTGCCGCAAAGTTGGTAGACAAAGTAATAAGCTGCCCAAGCGAGATAAGCTGCCAGTAACAGATTGAATACCACCGACTCACCGACAGCGGCAAACATCAAGACCACAAATCCGACTGTGACCATCCCCGGTACTAGATAAGCTTTTTTCGTTAAATCTCGTCCGGTGGAAAAAATCGGAAATAACTGGGTAAATGTCACTCCTTCCGGTTGGGATGGCTGCACTGGTGCGAATGGCTGAGACGACAGTTGAGTTCTGATCGAGGGGGCTTGAAACTCAAAAATAAACTCTGTGCCGTTTTGTCCCAACTCAATGCGATCGCCTGCGTGCAAAATTTGACATCCCTGTAAGCGTCTCCCGTTCACGTAAGTACCATTGGCACTGTTGAGGTCGCAAATTTGCCAATTGGGTGCTACTCCCGACTGAGTAAGGGGACGGATTGCCGCATGACGCCTGGATACAACACCATGTTGGTTAGAATCCAACACAATTTGACAACTGGGTTCGCGCCCAATCACGACCTCCCGATCGAGCGGAAGCAAGTATGGGGGCAGTGGTGTACCAGCAGCACCAGTAGAAAGCAGCCGGAGAAACCCACTTGTGTAGCTCTGGCCTGTCATTTTAGTAGATTGCGAGAAAGCGATTAGCGATAGCTTAGCAATTAGTGGGGAGTTGTAGAGGCTGGGATTGACCCCCTCTGTCCGGCTAAAAGCTAACAACTCAGCACATCATTACAAAAAACCCTATCCGAAGAAGCCCGATTTCTTTAAGAAACCGGGTCTCAAGCTTTGGTAGGTGATTTTTGTTGATTTCTATCACCCTGATTCAATGCTATTTATTGGTGAGAGTTGGCTTCCCGAACTGCGGCATAGAACAGAAATCCTACGAGAGGAATACTGGCAGCCAGGATGATCCCTGTAGGCAAGTTGCCCAAGTCGGGGTTTCCAGAAGCGAGTTCAAAAATGGAGCCAACGGCAGCGATCGCTGCTACGCAAGAACCGAGCAAAAATACACCACTTTTCGGGGTCATCATGGGCGGTGATATCCTTAAGCTACTGGCTTGACAGCTTGAGCAGAGAAGCCATGCTTTTTCAGCTCCTCATTCAAAGCGATCGCATTTTCCACCCGATCCACAAACAGCACGCCATTGAGGTGATCCATCTCGTGCTGAATGGCACGGGAGAGTAGCCCAGTCGCCTTCATGGTGCGGGGGCGTCCCTGTTCGTCCTTAAAAGCCACTTCCACCATTTCCGGGCGCTTCACGTCGATATAAACGCCAGGAATAGAAAGACAGCCTTCTTGAAACATACACAAGTCGCGCCCGAATTTCTTGATAGTCGGGTTAATCAACACTAAAGGCTGATTAGCGGCGTTATCCGGTTCGGTGTCAATGACAATTAGCTGTTTTTGCACTGCCACTTGAGGCGCTGCCAAACCGATGCCATCTGCGCTGTACATGGTTTGCAGCATCTCCCGAATCAGCTGCCGGATTTCCTGGTCTACCTTGGCAATACGTTTAGCTGGCTGACGCAGGACGCGATCGCCCATATAGTGAATTTCTAATGGCGGTTTTTCTAACTTTTTCTTTTCGACGGCAACTTCAGTCGTCATAGCATTCTGGCTCGCAGATACAGCTTATATGTTCAATGGGTGGAGTTTTTTTATCTTAACAGTTCTCAGTTGTTGCCTCCCTTACTACTTAACTCCCTTACGCTCGTCCCCCAACACCTACTTTCATCAACAACGCGCCGAACGCGGTAGCATAAATTTTTCTCCTTCTCCTGCAAATTTCCCCCTCACCATCAGCACCGTCTCATCAAACGTGTGGGGAAATGCCGTGATATCTCCTGCATCCAAAAGTTCAGGACTAAAGTATATCGTGACGTCTTCAATGGTTTGGGGTATTCTGCCGATAATTTCTTTCAATGGGCATATCTGGGTTGCCACTATATCAAAAAGGTGGAGTTCGGTATCTTTTATCTCCATGCAAGCGATTAAATCCAATTCTTCTGCATAGTATAAAGGGCGACTTCCTTCATTGAAGCAAAATACGGCTTTTTCTTGCACAACTCCAACAATATTAGAAACAGGTGCCCGTATTTCTAATAGTCTATGTAGCAATTTTAAATCTTTGTCATTATCAAAATTCAGTATTCTAAAACTATCCCTGCCGCTCTGCGAATCCCATTTAATTTTAAACACGTATTCTTCGAGTTTCCGAAAGCCAAAAGGCGTATAAAACTCCGGGTTCGGTGTTGTCAATATCAGCGTTTCATAGCGTTTATCGCAATATTCCAGCACCTCCTCCATTACTTCGCGGTAGTAGCCGCGCCTGCGAAATTCCGTCCGCGTGCATACTCCATGTACTCCCCCCACCGTCACCCTTTGTCCCATAATTTGCATCGGAATTTCTAACACTCCTACATGGGTAATAGCTATGTCGTCATGAAAGCGAATAAACGGAGTCGAAGCATCTTCCCACGATGCGTCTAATTTTCTCCCGCATTCTGCCATTTCTCCCAGCCCAGGAAATACGATTTCAACCAAGTCAAACAACTTATTACTTAAACTGGAGTCAGTAGAGAATGACCGTTTGAAGCGATACTGATTCATAACTTAAGCATAATTATTAACTATTTATACTACAAATACTACAACATATTGGGTTTTCAAGGCAAGCGGGAGCCGTTCGGGAGAGTAGAATCTAATGCAGCTCTAAAATCTACTCTTCAAAGAATCGAACGTCCGTGCTATAAACTCTCTGATGATGCCTGTGGTTGAGGAGGAAATTCGTGTTTAAATTTCTAAGTAAATTAGATTACCTGCTGCGCGAAACCTTCCTGGGATTGCGGCGTGGAGGTTGGATGAATTGGGCGGCAATCAGTACCGTTACCGTTTTGCTGTTCCTATTCGGCATGAGTTTACAGGCATCCTGGCAGCTAGAACGCCTGCTGACTCAATTTGGGAGCCAGTTGGAAGTATCGGTATATTTAGATCCCGGAGCGCGGGTGGAACTTGTTGCCCCAATCGTGGGAAAGATGCCAGAAGTGGTCGATGTAAAAACCATTTCCAAAGAGCAAGCTTGGGAATCTTTGGTCAAAGAGCTGGGAATGTCAGAGATTGATGGTGCCACCCAGCAACTCGAAGGGAATCCTCTGGTGGATGAGCTGAAAGTCAAGGCGCGGACTTCTGAGGCAGTACCTGTCTTGGCGCAGAAGCTGAGGAAAGTACCAGGGGTAGATGACGTGCAGTATGTCGATGAGGCGGTACAACGGCTGGCTCAGCTCAATAAAGGTTTGAGCTATGTAAGTCTTACGATTACTACTGTCCTAACGATGACCGCAGTTGCAGTAATTACCACAACGATTCGCCTGATTGTGATGGCGCGACGGCGCGAAATCGAGATTATGCAACTGGTGGGAGCAACAACAGCTTGGATTTATCTACCGTTTATATTACAAGGCATTAGCTTTGGTTTAGTTGGGGCAGCGATCGCTTGGGTTCTGATTAGCACGATTCAGCGTACTTTGAGCAATTTGTTATCAGCTCAACCCGATTTTATTCAATTTCTGGCGAACGGACTGCAATTAAGCCCTCTCCAAGTTTTAATGTTGCCGCTGATTTTGCTTTGTTTAGGCGGTTCAGTCGGCTTAATGGGAAGTTTGTTTGCTGTCCGCCGCTTTGCTTTGCGATAGTTGGCAGTTAAAACTCAAAAATCAAAACTAAAAATTAAAAATTTTTATGGCATCACAATGGGAACGTTTGCTGCAAAATTTAGGGGAATGGCGAGGTTCATTTACCCGCCTCTCACCTACGGGAGAATTACTGGAAGATACTCCTACCGTTGTTTCCCTAGAAGGTCTAGACAATAACCAAACGATTCGCCAAATCATCCGCCGCTTACCACCCGGTCAACTCCCAGACGAGAAAGTTCTCGAATATAGTTCTTTAGGAAAAAGCGTTCTATTTTTTGAAAATGGAGCTTTTTCCCAAGGTTCGATTCAACTCGCTCCTTTTTCCGAATTTGGAGCTGAACTCGGCTTAATTGACGGCAACCGGCGTCTGCGTCTGGTGCAGATATTTAATCGAGATAGCCAATTAGATAAAATTACCTTAATTCGAGAAAAGCTAGCTGGTTCAGATGTTCCGAAACGACCGCATTTAACCCTAGACCAACTTATAGGAGAATGGCAGGGAGAAGCAGTAACAATCTATCCAGATTATCGCTCACCCGATACTTATTTCACTACACTCAAAGTTGATTATGAAGAGAGTGGTAACGTAATTCAGCAATTGAGCTTTGGCGATCGTACTTTTACCTCAACTGCAAGAATGAACGGTAACATTCTCCGCTTTGAGCAAGGTTCCCTACCCGTTCAAGTGTTGTTCTTACCGGATGGTGCCTCTTCCAATTGTCCGCTGCAAGTAAAAACGGGTCAATCTTTTGTTCTAGAAGTAGGTTGGTTATTGAAGCCTGATTTGCGTCAGCGAATGATTCGCCGCTATAGCGATAAAGGGGAATGGATTAGCCTTACCCTAGTTACAGAGCGTAAAGTGTGACAAACAAAGTTAATCGCACAGAAGCACAGAAAAATTTTTAACTTTGCGAACCTTTGCGTGAACCTTCGCGTACCTTTGCGTTTAAAAAATAATTAAAAACTCACCTTCCCATCCTTTGAAACAGTCTCTTCAAACACTGAACCACCCGCTTCAACACGAAGTTTTCCTGTTTTCCAGCCAAGAGAAATAGGGCTATTCCCTTCAGGCGACTTATAGAGTTCAAAATTTTCAAACCAGTTATGCTGGACGCCGTTCCGGATAAGAATTGGTAGCTCGTTCTTAGAAGTATGTGTGATTTTGAGAGTATCGCCAGTTGTTCCTTTGAGCTGCACGGTGCCCGTTGCTATTAAGCTTAAATCTAGCTGAGTCTTAGTCTTTACAGCTTTTTTAAAATTTTCATAACTACCCGTCGTTTTTGCTTCGCCTACTTCTAGAGCAAAGCCAGCATATTGATTGTCTGTCGTGGTTACTTTTAATATCTTTTCATCTTGATAAAGCTGCGCCGCTTTCTTATCTTGAATTTTAACTTCAGTAGTAGAAAAATTAAGATTAATTGGATGAATGGCTAACCAAGTTTTTTCTAATTTAATAAACCAAAGCTTGTCTTCTATTTCTAATTTCGCTGTTTTAGGTAGCTGAAAGAAAAAGGATTTATCAGAAGCAGGTCGTAGCCAAAGCGCCAAGTTGCGGTATTGTCCTATTTGATCGCCTGGATTTTTCCCGGACTTCATTCTGTCGTCGCCCGTGTTAACGACAAAATAATCAACCCCTCGCTTAGAATTTTCAGCCATTAACTTGAAAGAACCAACATCACCATCGCTAAACTCACCGGCTATGCTACCCATCTGATAAGTGTTGCCGAAAAATGTAGTTTCCCAATAACCCGGTCGGTCTTCTCCTCCAGGCTTCCAATTTTCATAAATTGGTTTTGTAGCGAGTAGTTCAACCGGCTTCTTAAACTGCTTGCGAGCTAATGCCACAACTGCTAGAGGAGGACGATAGGCGCTAGTAATGATGTGAATTGAATCATGTTCTGGTTTAGGGTTAGGCAGCGAATTATCCCCAAAATATAGCCAGAGTAAACGAGCGGCAGATGAACCATACACGACATTACTTTTGTTATAATCTCGCTTCGTTGGCCCTCCGAAACCGCCATGATAATACTTCACTGCCCCCGCAGCACAAAGCCAATCAAGAGCAGCTTTACCAAGTTGTTTGACTTCCGGATCTTTCGCAAAATCGTAGAGATTCAGATATGCAGCTAGGGTATGACCGTGGTAATTTTCCGAGTCCCACTCGCCCATCCCAATGTGATAAAGTGCCCAGACATATCGCTGAATTTTCTTTTTGTATAACTGGCGCACATCTTCATTACCCGTTTCCTCCGCCATTAGGTAAACCGATATCTCGCGCATCGCTCTAAGATTATCGGTATTGCGCCCATCCACCCAGCTACCACGCACATCTGGCCCCCAACCATCACCGCCACGACCTCTCCCGTAAATTGGGTGGGGGCGACCATTGGGATCTTGCTTTGTCCATTTTTTTGCCCCATCAAACATCCGTTGTTTGTAGGCAGAATCTAGGAATTTGCTAAAGAAAAAATATTTTCTAATTTGGCCTTTGAGCGTAAAAGAATAGTAATAGTCAATACCGTCAGTGTGGGCGTTATCTTTGGCTTGTTTGTCTTCCTTTTCCAAAAAAGCGATCGCTTTCTCTCGGTTGCCAGCTAAAAAGTCAAACATGGCATGAGGATAAGTTTGCTTTTCGTTTTCCCCACTGTTGTTGTTGTATTTTTTACCTGTGTAGTATTGAATAACCTCATTTGCTCTTTGCTGAAATTCTTTTTCAAGTTCAGGTGTCCACTGGTTCTGAAACTGTGGATCGACGGGTAGCGGCTGAATCTGAACTAAGCCATTTGCATCTTTGCTAATTGAGGGAGAAGCGTCTGAACTGGGTGTATTTGCCCTAGATAAGGGAGTGGTTTTGGCGTTGCAAGCCAATATTGCTACAGCCAGCACGGATGCTATCACCGCGTGACGAAAAATAAAAAACCGTTTCATCAGCAACAGAGGTAATTAAGCTGCTCTGATTTTGGCATGAGTAAAGAGAAGCGATCGCATTTTGGGCGAGATGAATGCGAGCTGATTCTGGAAAAGATAGAAGCGATCACATTTTCATATCTCTCAGGAAGTTTTCGACCAGGCAGCGGCACTGGGGTAGGCAAGGAAAATGGCTTTTGGTGATGCGATTATCCCGGGAACAGCGTTGGTATATGCTAGGACTTTAGTGACACGATAATTGTTAAAGTGGTTATAATATCAGAAATAATTATAATATTAATTGTAAAAAAAATATGAAAAGATTATATCACAGCAAAAGTGAAAGATTTTTTCAAAAAAACTTCACTGAATATGTTAAAAAATTAGCTCCTGATAGCCACTTTATTACGGACTTTCAACTCTATTATGCAGGTATAAAATCCAACAAATTTAAATCAAGAGAGTTTGCACCAGATTTTATCTTAGATATTGTACAAATCGACGCCAACTTAAACTTTCATTTATGGGAAGCCAAAAAGTGGCCTTCCACAGGGTTTGAAGATTTGGTTACAAAGGAAAAATTTGGGAATAAGTCCTCCAGAGGGCTTGAAGATTTGGTTACAGGTAAAGTAGTTGGACAGGTCGTTTTCTATAATGAATACTTTTTAGGTAAGAATAAAGAAGATATATTAAGTGAATTTGAGCGAAAGCAACTAAATAAAGAGGTAATTAAGCAACTAGGACAGAAGAAGCAAGAGGAATTTAAATTTACAACTTGGAATATTTTAGTTTGTGGTGGAGAAGGATGGGAAATATCGGGTCATCTTAATCCCTTAATGGCAGATTATTTTTATTTGAAAAAGAGATATTTTAGGGAAGATGCTCCTGACATTAATGTTTATCAGTTTTATGAGGTTTCGGACGGATTTGACTTAAGACATATGCTTCAATTCAATATATATTCCCAAAACCAACCTTTGCCAGAGTTCAGGAGTATAGAAGACAGGCTTAGTATTAAATGTCTTGAGGGCGGTATGCACCCAGAAGTTTATCTTAAAATGAGGCAAAAATTTAAAGGTATAGAAGTCTTAGAGAATTCAAAGGAAAATTTTGGGCTACCAGATTGGTTCAAGATTTAGGACAAATCCGGGGAGAACATTTTCTCCGGATAAAGTAGTAGGAGATTGCAGCACTTCTACTTCTTGACCTTGGCGATAAATTTCTACTTGTTCGGATTTGCGGTTAATTAACAAACTTAAAACAGTGCCATTGTCTCGATATTCTTTCATTTTCTCTTGAGCGACTTTCAAACTATCACTCGGTGAAAGTAACTCAACTACAAAATCAGGACAAATGGGGGGGAATTTCTCCCTCTGCTGCTGAGTTAGCGCATCCCATCGTTCCAGTTTCACCCAAGCAGCATCAGGAGAACGATCCGCACCATTGGGGAGTTTGAAACCTGTTGAGGAATCGAAAACTTTACCCCATCTATTTTGCTCGTTCCAAATCCAAAGTTGAGCAGTTAGTCCGGCGTTGCGATTTCCTGTTTCTCCCCCTGCGGGTGACATAATGATTAATTCTCCTGTAGCCGTGCGCTCAAACCTTAGATTTTCATTTACTTGGCAAAGCTGAAAAAATTGCTCATCTGTCAGCTTAATAATTGGGTTGAAGTTGACGGTTAGGGCAGTCATACCGACATTGGGGTTTAGATTTTGGATTATTTAGCTCATGTAGAGACGCGATTAATCGCGTCTCTACATGAGTTTCAGTTACCGACTATTCTATTCCTTCAATCCGGTCTTCGACCTCCTGATACAATTCGCGCAGCATTTGTAAATTGCTTTCGCTGGTTTCCCAGTAACCGCGACCATTTACTTCGAGTAAGGTTGCGACAACTTTGCGGAAAGAGTGAGGATTGAGATTCATTAGCCGCTTCCGCATCTCTTCATCTTGGATAAACGTAGTATTTGTATCCTCGTAAATCCAGTTATCGACTGCACCAGCAGTTGCAGACCAACCCATCGTATTTACTAGGCGCTTCGAGAGTTCGCGGACACCTTCGTAACCGTGACTTAGCATCCCTTCGTACCACTTGGGATTGAGTAGTTTGGTACGGGCATCTAAGCGGACGGTTTCTGATAGCGTGCGGACTTGGGCGTTGGCGGTTGTAGTGTCAGCAATGTAGGATGCTGGCGTTTTGCCATCGCCGCGCAGAGTGGCGACAACCTTGGTGGGATCAGAGTCAAAGTAGTGAGACACATCCGTGAGACTAATCTCGGAAGAATCAAGATTTTGGAACGTCACTTCGGCGGTTTTCAGCGTTGCTTCAAAAATCTGACGCGACTGTTCCATTGTGCCTGGGCTATCGGAGGTGAAGGCAAAGGATTTGCGGCTGAGGTACATATCTTGTAGCTCAGATTCGCTTTCCCAAGTGCTGTTTTCTACTGCCAGGTTGATATTAGAAGAATAAGAACCAGAGGCATTAGAGAAAACGCGAGTTGCCGCCTGACGCAGGTTGATGCCCATTTCCTCCGCCTGTAGTAAGGCGTGTTTGCGGACAAAGTTCATCGATAGGGGTTCATCGGCTTCTGCTGCCATCTTCACGGCTTGGTCAAGTAGGTTCATCTGGTTGATGAACAAGTCGCGGAAGACACCAGAACAGTTGATGACTACATCAACGCGGGGGCGTCCGAGTTCAGCCAGGGGAATCAGTTCCAGTTTGTTGACTCGTCCCAAAGCATCTGGCACAGGTTTTACGCCCACCATCCACATAATTTGGGCGAGGGATTCGCCGTAGGTTTTGATGTTGTCGGTTCCCCAGAGGACGCAGGCGATGGTTTCGGGATAGGCACCCGTTTCGGCCCGTTGCCGTTCTAGCAGTCGGTCTACAACGACTTTGGCGGATTTGACTGCGGCTGCTGTGGGGATAGATTGGGGGTCGAGGGCGTGGATGTTTTTGCCGGTCGGCAGGACATCTGGGTTGCGGATAGGATCGCCACCTGGCCCCGGAAGGATGTATTCGCCTTCTAAGCCTTTGAGTAAGGCACCCAGTTCGTTATCGGCACAAACTTGCTGGAGGCAGAATTCCAAATACTCAAATAGAGGCTTAATCGCTTCTGGATCAACTTTCGCATAGCCTGCTTTATGCAGGGATTCGATCCAAGGTTCCTTCTTGCCCATGTTGAAGAAGTTGAGCTTAGAAACGAGGGAAACGCGACCATCGGCGTCAGTTTGTTCTTTGACGAGGGCGGAAACAGCGGCACGAGTGGCAAGGGTGATGTCTTGCAACAGTTGGACATCTTCTAAGATGCCTTTGTCGTTGTTCTTATAGATGTCGTCAATGTCGCGTCCGATGCTGTTGGCAATGATGCGGGGAAGACTGAGAATTTCTTCTTCGTTGCGGTCGAGAGAGGCGATATTGACCAGGGTGGCGATCGCTTCTTCTGCACTCGGCGGTTTCCCAACGACGTGCAAGCCACAGGGCAATAGCCGTGACTCAATTTCCATCAGTCTCCGGTACACCAAACCAACCAGGGTATCCCGTTCCTCGGCTGTCATCTCTTTGGCATCTTTCTCTGGCAAGGCGATATCTTTATCCAGATTCACCATGCGAGACTTATCTACGATCGTGTTAACAATCTGGATGCCGCGTCCCGTATCTTTGAGGGTTTGGTAAGAACCGATTAACTCGCTCAATTCCTGCAAACCCTTGTAAAGTCCAGCATTTTCTGCCGGGGGAGTTAAGTAGGAGATAGTTTCGGCGTAGCTGCGACGCTTGGCGATGGTGGCTTCGCTGGGGTTATTCGCCGCGTAGTAGTAGAGATTGGGAATGTTGCCAATCAAGTTATCGGGGTAACATTCGTTAGACATCCCCATCTGCTTACCAGGCATGAATTCCAGCGATCCATGCGTACCGAAATGCAGCACGGCGTCGGCTTTCCAAATTCGCTCTAAATAGGTGTAATAAGCGGCAAAACCGTGATGGGGGCTGGCAGAACGGGAGAATAGCAACCGCATCGGATCGCCTTCGTAGCCAAAGGTCGGCTGGACGCCGATAAAGACGTTGCCGAAGTGTTTGCCGAAGATTAATAAATTCTGCCCGTCGCTGTTGAGATGTCCAGGCGGTTTGCCCCAGTTTTCTTCGAGCCGTTGAGAGTAAGGAGTTAAGTCTTCATACTCCGGCGTTGACATCCGATAGGCGATATTCAGTTCCGGAGTGCTGTACTGCGCTTGGGCATCGTGGATGACTTCTTGCATCAACGCCATCGGTGACTCTGGCAGTTCGGGGAGGTCGTAGCCGTTCTGCTTGAGGGCTTTCATCACCTCGTAGATGGAACCAAATACATCCAGATAAGCAGCTGTCCCGACGTTACCTTTGTCCGGTGGGAAGCTAAAGACGGTGATAGCAACTTTCTTTTGGAGTTTTGGCTTGCGGCGCAGGTTTGCCCATTTTAAGGCGCGTTGCGCGATCGCTTCTATGCGATCTTGGAGGGCGATCGCTTTCCCAGTGGCTCCATCCCTTCCGGAAAGGATAATCGGCTCAATCGCTCCATCTAGTTCGGGGATGGCAATTTGCAATGCCACTTGCACCGGATGCAGCCCTAAATCGCTATTTTCCCACTCTTCTGTTGTTTGAAATACCAGCGGCAGTGCCACCATGTAGGGGCGATTCAGGCGTTTGAGAGTCTCAATTGCCTTGGGATGATCTTGTCTAGCAGGGCCTCCGACTAGGGCAAATCCGGTCAGGGATACCACTGTATCCACGATTGTCTGGTTTCCTTGGAGGAAGAAAGTATCCACTGGCTTAGAGAAATCTAAACCGGAGGCAAAGACGGGAATTACCCGTGCGCCCATTGCTTCGAGTTCCTGTACCATCGCCACATAATGGGCATCGTCGCCTGTGACGAGGTGAGTGCGTTGCAGCACTAAGCCCACACAGGGAGCCAGGGGATCTTTGAGATCGGCAGAAATATCGTTGCGGCTGTTGTACCAGTTGAAATATTCTTTGACATCCTCAAACATCTGGGGTGCCAAGGGGTGCCAGATCCCCATATCAACATAGGTGACGGGGTCTTTGTATTGGAAAGACGAGCCACGGCGCGTCTCTACACCCTTGATAACGTATCTATCCGCCAGCATCAGCAGGAAGTTCTCCAGGTTCTCTGAGGAACCGCCTAGCCAATATTGGAAGCTGAGCATGAAGTTCCGAGCATCCTGCGCTTTGTCCATTGGCAGGTATTTCAGAACTTTGGGCAAAGTTTGCAGCAGCTTCAGCATCCCGTCTTGGAAGCCGCTACCGGATTTTTCTTTGCGCTTCCGCATAAATTGAGCGATCGCGCTCTTAGATTGCCCCAGCTGGGCCATCGAGAAGCTGCCCATTTTGTTCAGGCGCATCACTTGCGGCATCGACGGGAAGACGACAGCGACATCCAGCGCGTCGCGGTGGGGTTCTACTGCCGCAACAACTTTATCGGCTAAGTCTTCAATAAAAATCAGGGAAGCGATAAAGATATTGGCACCCGCAACGTCTCGCTTAAAATTCTCGTAGTTTTCCGGGTCGCGCAGTTCTTCAAGCAGATAGCCGCTAATTTCGATGGCTAAGCCGGGATGGTTCTCGTTAATTGAGCGAACCGCTCCTGAAAGGGCACTCTGGTACTGTGGCTCCAGCACGACATAGACCACCTTGAGTAGCGATCGCCCCCGCAGGTTGTCCGGGGCAATGTGGCGAATGGTGGACTTGACGTGAGTGAACATTCGCGTAGGCTCCAAATGATAACGTGTTCTCTTATTTAGGAAGGCAGAATTAAAGATACAGAAGTCTGAGGCGATCGCTCATCTTTCTGAATTCTGGGTTCTGATGATTGATTGGCTTATGAAGTGTTTTTACCAAAAAATGCTTACCCAGTGCGGGGTTTGGGCATTATCTGACACAATTCGATAAAAACTTTGCAACATTTTTTTATATTTATTGACAAATTTGAAAGTGCATACTCATTTTTTTGCAAATAAGTATTAAGTTTTGGAGAGGCGGGGAATGCCAATATCGGACATCTTGATTCTTTCAAATGGCCCTGGGGAGTTAGCGACCTGGGTTCGTCCTGTGGTAAAAGCTTTACGGGAACAACTAGGGGATGACCGTTTGGCAGTGCGGATCTCGGTCGTTCTGTCTCCTTGTCCCAACGCGAGTGGCAAAGAAGCGGAAATTGCCCAGTCTTACCCGGAAGTAGACCGAGTACAGGGGGCAGAGAGGTTTTGGGAGTTCTTGCTGTTGGGAAAGACGGCGGAAAACTGGGATTGGAGCGATCGCGGTGTGGTTCTGTTTCTTGGTGGAGATCAAATTTTCCCCGTCGTCATTGGGAGACGCTTGGGTTATCGCACAGTTATTTATGCGGAGTGGGACGCCCGTTGGCACAGTTTGATTGACCGATTTGGCGTCATGAAACCGGAACTCATCGCCCGCATTCCCCAGAAATATGCTCATAAGTTTTCGGTTGTCGGGGATTTAATGGCAGAAGCGGCAGAATTAAACACTAAAAATGAAAAATTAGAAATTTCCGAGGCAATCTATCCGGGCGAAACGATTGGGTTATTGCCTGGGTCGAAACCAGCAAAACTTGCTCAAGGAGTGCCTTTGTGTTTGGCGATCGCAGAATATCTGCATGCTGTCCGTCCCCAAATCCGCTTTGCGATTCCCGTCGCGCCTACTTTGGATCTAAAAACTTTAGCTCGATTTGCCGATCCCAAGCAAAATCCAGTGATTGAGTTAGTAAAAGGCGCAACAGCAGAACTCATGACTCCCAATCCGCCAGAACTTCCGTATTTAAAAACAGCAGCGGGAGTGCGAATAGAACTTTGGACGCGATCGCCAGCGTATGACTTACTATCTCAATGTTCTCTGTGTTTTACGACCGTAGGAGCCAATACCGCTGAACTCGCTGCCTTAGCCGTCCCGATGATTGTCTTATTGCCAACTCAACAATTGGACGCCATGCGAAGCTGGGATGGGTTGCCGGGATTACTTGCTAATTTGCCAGTTCTCGGTTCTAGTTTTGCCAAAGCAATCAACTGGATTATCATGCAAAAAGTCATGGAACAAGGGCGTTTATATGCTTGGCCTAATATTTGGGCAAAAACCCAGATAGTTCCAGAATTACTCGGTAAACTCCAAGCGGCAGAAGTTGCAGAATTTGCTTTGGACTATTTAAATCATCCTGAAAAATTACAGGAAATGCGCGATCGCCTCCGCAGCATTCGAGGTGAAGCGGGTGCTGCCCAAAAACTGGCAAAGCTAGTTTGTGAGGAGTTAGAAAGACAAAATGCTTAATTTTTAAGCACTACGACGCCCTAGTTCGTAGATCCCGCAACCGACACAAGCCAGCATTCCCATACTGATTGCCCAGCTGCGCCCTAAGCCAAGTTCTACTCCGTAGTTGCAAACCGCGCCAATCAGGAAAAAAGGCACAATGCTGAAAATAGAAGCATAGAAGGCATTTTGAGCTTCTCTACCCTTGCGAGTTCTGTCAAATTCTTCTTGTGAAGTGTACAGCGATCGCTCAGCAAAGTTAAACCAGCGATTAATTTGCTCCATCACCCATTCGCTGACCGGAGAGCAACCGAGATATAAAGCCAGCGACCATAGACCTGCACCCGCGATCGCGGTCGCATTCAGCTCGAATCTAAACGGTAGAATTTCAATCAGCATGGGTTTTACAACACTATAGTAGTTACTCTTCAGGGATTTTAACAAAAGTCAAGAATCCGTGAATATAGGTTGTTCCTCACTGCCGGAAAAAGTTTTGAAGTGCCGACAATTTCCACCCAGAGACAGACCCCAGCTAAAGGCTTGACTGTCAAACTTGACACGGCAGCAATCTAAAGTAACATCTTTCGGTTAATTGGCTGCGTAGATAAGCACCACAGTTCTCAGTTATCGATCTTAATTCGGGCAAACGAAGAGTAAAGCAATGCAGCAAGGGTCCGTACCACAAAACCTTCAAAACCGCTTTCTCCATCCAAGACGATTTCTATTTTTATTAGGGCTGCCTTTAGCCTGGTTAATGCCAGCAGTAGAATTACAGCCAAAATCAGTTGAGGCATTGGAAGTTAGAGCAAGTTCGGCATTAACTGGCAATAGTTGGCAAGGGGCATCTTTCCCAGTTGAAAATTTTCAAGGCTATACTTCTGCATTTGGCTACCGTCGCTCCCCTTCTGGTTCTGGGGGTTTGGAATTCCATCGGGGCTTAGACATTGCTGCACCTGAAGGAAGTTACATTCGTAACTGGTGGGCAGGGAAAGTCGTGAAAGTCTCACAAGATAGACTTTGCGGCACCTCAATTACTGTGGAGTCCGGTGCGTGGCGTCACGTCTACTGTCACATGAAAGGGAGCGTGGAAACCGCCAATGGCGGTCGTTATTTCATCGATCGCAGCGGGGGTCTTGTAGTTTGGGAAGGGCAACAAGTGCCAGCAGGTGCCCGGATTGGTCGGGTAGGGATGACTGGGCGCACTACTGGCCCTCATCTCCACTGGGGATTAAAGTATGGCGATAA
This sequence comes from Trichocoleus sp. ST-U2, assembly GCF_039961875.1. Taxonomy (NCBI): domain Bacteria; kingdom Bacillati; phylum Cyanobacteriota; class Cyanophyceae; order Leptolyngbyales; family Trichocoleusaceae; genus Trichocoleus; species Trichocoleus sp. ST-U2. The sequence goes on from NZ_JAMPJY010000027.1 coordinate 78,782, forward strand.
CTATGTAGATCCGGCTCAGGTTCTTAAAGCAATGTATGCTCAACAACCCGGTAATGTTCGGCAAGTTGGGCAACGTTTGCTTCAACCGTCTAGAAGTCAGACATCGTGGTGGAAACGTCAGGGGCAACGAACGATTGATTATTGATCGACGTGACAACATTTTCTTAGGCTCAATCCTTCTTACCTAAGACAAAAGCAATTCAAGGACTGGGTGCAATACATCAGTAGGGACATGGCATTGCCATGTCCCTACTTGTTAGAAACCGCAATATACTGCACTCAACTGAGAAACGTTATACAGGAAAGCCCCGAATATTGGCAGTTTCAAATCTTAGCAATAAAAGAACCCGTTTTTTTCAAGAAAACGAGTTCTTTTATAGAAGTGTTCTGTTTAAAGAACAAGCACTTTTAATTAAGGTAATTAAGGAAGTGCTACCTCTTTCTTAGGGACTTGGGCACGTTCAGTTACAATTTGACGAAAGCGATCGCCCTCAATCGTTTCTTGGTCTAACAAAAGATCTACCAGATAGTCTACTAAGACTCGGTTTTCCAAAATCAGCCGACAAGCTTCCTTATAACAATGCTCAACAATTGTTCTGACTTGAGTATCAATGCGAGTCGCAATTTCCTCAGAATACTCGCTACGGCTCCCCCAATCGCGCCCTAAGAATACCTCCCCATTCGGAGTTTCCAACGACAGCGGCCCCAAATCGGACATTCCAAAGCGCGTGACCATCTGCCGCGCTAGCGATGTCACTTTCTCTAAGTCATTCCAGGCACCCGTTGTCACTTCATCGTCGCCAAAAATGACTTCTTCCGCTGCACGTCCGCCCAAAATTCCGGTAATTCGAGCTAGCAGCTGCGATCGCGAAAACAAACCCTGCTCTTCACCCGGAGTATACCAGGTCAGTCCTCGTGCTTGACCCCGTGGTACAAGGGTGACTTTCTGCACCGCATCGTGACCGGGTAACAGAGTGCCGATCACAGCATGACCGATTTCGTGATAGGCAATTAATCGCTTGTTCTTGCTATCCACCAGCGGCGTGCCTTCCATCCCCGCTACCACCCGGTCAACGGCGTCGTTGATTTCTAGCTCTGTAATCGCATCTTTCCGGCGTCTGGCAGTCAAAATGGCAGCTTCGTTGAGCAGGTTCGCTAAGTCAGCACCTGTAAAGCCTGGAGTTCGACGAGCAATGTTTTCCAGCGAGACTTCGGGGGCAATTTTCTTATTCCGCGCATGAACTTCCAGAACCGCAAGGCGTCCCTTCAGATCCGGTGCATCCACCATCACTTGTCGGTCAAAACGTCCCGGACGCAACAGCGCCGAATCCAGAACATCGGGACGGTTGGTTGCGGCAATAATAATAATCCCGGTATTGCCTTCAAACCCGTCCATTTCTGTCAAGAGCTGGTTGAGGGTTTGTTCCCGTTCGTCGTTCCCACCGCCGATGCCTGCGCCTCTTTGCCGTCCGACGGCGTCGATTTCATCGATGAAGATTAAGCAGGGAGCGTTTTCTTTGGCTTTTTTGAATAAGTCGCGGACGCGGGATGCACCGACGCCGACGAACATCTCCACAAATTCCGAGCCGGAGATGCTGAAGAAGGGAACCCCGGCTTCCCCTGCGATCGCTTTGGCGAGTAATGTTTTCCCGGTTCCAGGAGGGCCAATTAACAGGACGCCTTTGGGAATTTTCGCACCTACGGCGGTGAATTTCTCTGGGAGTTTGAGGAAGGTGACGACTTCTTCGAGTTCTTCTTTGGCTTCTTCGATCCCGGCGACGTCGTCAAATTTGACGCCGGTTTTGGCTTCCATCTGAAATCTGGCTCTTGATTTCCCGAAGTTCATGGCTTGCCCAGAGGCATTACTAGAACGACGGAAAATAAACATTAATACTCCCAGTAAGAAGAAGAGTAATAGTAAGTTTGCCGCTACTCCCACCGCTGCGGTGTTATCGGTCGAAGGTTGTACATCAAGTTCGACATTTTTGTCGCGGAGTTGTTCGATCAATTCTGGGTTTTGCTCTAGAAGCATTACCTCTTGCGGCGGATCGGTTGGCTTTTGCCCCGTTAATCTAACCTTAGCCATCCGGGTGGCTGGGTCAATTTCCACTTTGGTGACTTGGTTTGCCTCAAGTTTCTGCAATAAATCGCCATAGGTGAGGGTGTTCTGCTCTGCCTTGGCGAGGGCAGGAGGACTCAGCAGCATCCCCTGGAAAATCATCAAACTGGCGGCGATCTGCCAGAAGCGTCGTGGCGCTGGTTTAACGGAATCTTTAGACCTTTTTGCCGGTCGATCCCCTATCCATGCTTCGATCCCAGAATTATTGTTCATAACTATTGCCCTTTCCCTGCTGCTTTGACTCAACCCCTAGGTTGCTGGATTTCCAGAGGAATCTGCCTAAATCAGGAGTTGAGCAGACCTTTCCATCTTCTAGTTTAACTGTCTCGATTCCAGCCTTGCCGAGAATCGGTTTGCTGGTTTTGGCTGCTTTGTTGACGAAGTTGGGTGGAACTTGTTATCTTAAACGTATTCATAACGAGTACGCTTTAATATTATCGTAAATTTATCTACCGATGTCTCGGTGACAGTGGATTACCGGAGATTAACTATTTTTGCGGTTACTAAAGCTTGTTTTCATCTTCATGGAGGATTGATATGGTCAAAATTGTGGGAATTGGCGGGAGTTTACGGGCTGAATCTCAAAGTCAGCTGGCTCTAAATTTGGCAGCTTTGCGAATGCGATCGCTTGGTGCTGAGGTAGAAGTTCTTGATTTGCGGCAAATGAATCTGCCTTTTTGTAACGGGGAAAAGGAATTTCCAGACTTTCCAGATGTTGCAAAGATGCGGAAAGCCGTCGCTGAGGCAGATGGCTTAATTTTGGCAACCCCTGAATATCATGGTAGTGTCAGCGGTGTGCTGAAAAATGCCTTAGATTTAATGAGCTTTGACCAGCTAAGCGATAAAGTTGCAGGTTTAATTAGTGTCTTGGGAGGTCAGTCAAATAGTAACGCTCTCAACGATCTTCGGGTAATTATGCGCTGGGTTCATGCTTGGGTAATTCCGGAACAAATTGCCATTGGACAAGCTTGGAAAGCGTTTGATGCTAATGGGAACTTGCTGGATGATAAACTTTCTGAGCGCTTTGATGAATTTGCTAAAAGTTTAGTAGAAAATACCCAAAAACTGAGAAAGGCTGCCTAGTTTTCGGCTTCAATAGGGAAGTTTTAACGCAAAGGTACGCCAAGGAAATCGCAAAGGTACGCAGAGATGATTTTTCTTTGCGTATCTTTGCTTTATTCCTTTGTGGTTCTAGGCGTTAAAAAACACCCAATTATTTAATGATGGTGGTGATCGTGGTCGTGGTGATGACCGTGGTCATGGTGATGATGACCGTGATCGTGGTGGTCGTGGGTATGAGCCGCTTGCATCGCCGCCATCTGAGGATTAACGGAAAGAGCTTGTTCTGAAAATAAAGCTTCAATCTGAGGATGCGCCCATTCTGCTGCCATCTTTAAAAATTCTGGATGGTCGTTGACGCACTCCATTTGTACGTAGGTCACTTCCGGATGCTTACGCCGTAAGTTATGCAGGATGTGGTCTACATCTAGCAGAGTTTCATGATTCTCAGTAGCAAAGCCAATCGGCATGAAAACAACCGAGGTAGCACCCAGCAGAATTAGATTTTCAGCAGCTTGGGTGGCATTGGGTTGAGTCCATTCAATCAGAGGAGTGTCATGGTTGAGCCAACCCACTGAAATCAACGGATATTTATTGATCAGCTTCTCTCTAACTCTCTCGTAGAGTGCCTCACTTTCAGTGATGCCTGAGGTAAATCCTTTAGCTTTATGAGGGCAACCGTGGTTCATCAACACAATGGCAGTTTGGGAGGGCAGGTGGGCGACTGCTAAATCGCGGGCAATTTTCTCCTCTACTAGACGCGCTAACAACTCGATGTAGGCGGGTTCGTTGTAGAAGGAGGGAATATAGCGCTGTCCCTTAATCCAATGTTCGCTACCGTCAGAGAGTCTGGAAAGGGCGTTATTTACTTGCTCGACCGCAATCCCGCTGGTAAAGATAGAATCTACTACTAAGAGCGGGTAGATCAGCAGTTTGTCAAAACCCTGCTCTTTGATTTCAGCAAGAACCTGTTCGGGAAGGAAGGGAGCGCAGAAGTTAAAGGCTTTGAAAACTTTAACGCGATCGCCCCATTTTTCTTGTAGATTTTTTTCTATCCCCGCTCGTTGCTGTTCAAAAATTGCGTTGTGAGGGGAAATAAAATGATCGTGCTGGTGGTTCCACTCGTGCAGGTCAAAGATTGCCAAAAGCTTTGCGAGTGGTGGATAAATCCACGTCGGTACCGGCGCAAACTTAGCGGTGAGTAGATTTAAAGCTTGTTCGTTGTAGTTGGCAAAGTCGTCGTAGCTTTCTACTTCGCCATAGCCCATCAGCAATACGGCTACGCGGTCGTTACCAGTGGCTGAATCGTTATTTTGTTGAAGTTTTTCTGGGGTGGCTACCAAGTCGCGTTCCTCAACTTGAATGGTGTCTACATCAGAGTGGAAACTGAGGCGATCGCGTTGTCGTACAGATCCAATCCCCTCAAAGCACCACTCCTTTTTTAGGTTAACATCCCCTATGGGGGGATTAAGGTAAAAAATTTAGTAGTTAGATAATATTGCAGCGAGTTTTGAGGCGCGATTCATCCATCCAATGATTGATACAAGTCAGGAGCGAGCGATCGGGCGAAGAGCTGCATCTAGTGGCATACGCTAACGCGATCGCGTCCTTGCGCCTTCGCTTTGTAAAGTGCCGCATCCGCCGCATGAATGACTGCCTCTCCCGTATTGCCGTGAATCGGGAATTTTTGTTTTTGTAAAGTTTCGTACAGCGATATAATTGGCTAGCGCTAAGGCAAGATTTTCTGCGACTGTCACTGGTTATACCCCAGCGCACATTAAATTCCGGATCTACCCATTCAATCGCTTGATAGCCGCTGAAGTGCTGAATATTAAGCGTTGCATCTGCTTCCCAATTTTGCTGAGATGGCTTCCCCGCATTTTCCCAGCGCTTTGCCATGCGAACCTGCTAGAGACACAACCCCGCAATCGAAACCCCAATACCAACAAGGAAAGGCAGCCGTCGCGACGCCACCGCATATCCTCTGTAAACGAACAGTCTCAAGGGCATACACTAAACTTAATCGGAAATAAGAGGTTGTAGAGAAAAGTGGGATCGTTTCTATTCCTTTCACCCTAAGCTGTCACCAGCTAGCGATAGCTGAGACGGAAGTTGTGCAATCCACAA
>NZ_JAMPJY010000028.1:0-79429 GCF_039961875.1 Trichocoleus sp. ST-U2
CGCTTTTATAGGCTTTTCTAGTCATAGCCGCAGTTTTAGGCAACATCCACTTATGGTATTGGCGGCATTGCTATCCACTCCCTGTCTTCAGATTTACTTTATAAATCAGCTCTAAGTAAGGGTTTTCAGTTAAGTTTCACGCTTAACAATGTGAATGGAATCTTCAATTGAGGTGAGCGCATTCCTAATTTCATCCTTCAATGTCAAAGCTTCTGTCTTTATCCCATCGGCGTGAGTGCGTAAATGTGTTAGGTGAGTGTTGATGTTAGTAATGGAATCCATAGCTGTTTGAATCCGCATAAGCTGAGCTTCTATTGCCCGACAGTCAAGCTTAGACAAATTGGATTGTTGAGCCGCTAATTGTTGCCGAACAATTAAAAATTGAATGCCTATAGTAAGTAGATCGTGTGTAGTCGCGACCCACAGACCGTATTCACATTCACCAATTGCCCAATTACCTATTTCTTGCGCCAGACCGTTAAGAGAACAACTGAGGAAAATTGCCGCATTGGCTTTATGCCTAGCCATCGCTTTATTTAATTGGTCAGCAATCTGTTTACGCCCCCAAGGTTTTGACTCTCGGTTTCGCGCCTCAATGATGATTGATAGCTTTGTTGCTGCTACCGAAGTAGGGGCAAGCTTGATGAGAATATCGCCTGGTTGGTTTTGTTTGGCGACATAATGAACTTCAGCTCCGCTAAATTTTGACCAGGCTTGGGCTTCCACTAAAACGGTTTCTTCATAGCTGGTGCCTTTGGCAACGGTTTGTTGAAGAATTGATTGAGCTACCTCTTTTTCTCGGATTTCTTGACCCAACTTATCTACTTCATCGGCAAGTGGTTTAATAGCTTCTAGGACAACGGTTTTAACTGTTTTAGCTAAAGTCCCATTTTCGGCTGTGACATTTTTTAAGGCATTGGTAAATATTCCAGGCACTGAGTTAGAGAGATTAGGATTTAACAAATTCTGAATTTTATTCAAGGCAGCACCAAGCACTGAAGAATTTTTTGAGGGATCAATATCCTGAGCAAGTAAAGTTCTTACCGCATCCACTTGGGTTGTCAGGACAGCTTTAGTCAAATTAATTTCAGCTTTGATTGGAGCTAATACTTGACCATTATCTGCACCAATTTGACTGACTAACTTTTTCTCAAGGGTTTCAGGTATTGCTGCAACCGCTTTATTAAATTCGGTTAATAGGGTCTCCATCTGCCGCTTAACAAATTCAATCTCAGTACGGTTTTGAACTCTTTGTAAGCAAAACAACCCCATTTCAAAGGCTCTCAGACAAGTCTGTTCGTATTCAGCAGGCGGAATTTGTTGTAGGTAATGTACAGCATCAGGCAGAACAATTTCTAGCTCGTGGATTTTTATCTGGTTATTCAAAACCGAAATTTTTGCTGGGTATTTAGTAATACTCAAATCAGAGATGGAGTTTTTTCCATTTTTCGTTGTTGCCATCGATCTACACTCCTAGAGTTTTTTGAGTCGGCTGTTAGCAGCATAAATTTGCATTCCTAATGGAAACAAGGGGTTTTAAGGCGAGTTGGTAGTGAGTCACGATCGGTTATTCAAAGGGGAAGTCCGGTGGTAGGGTGATGATTCCAGTTACAACCAGTTGTTTGAATTGGTTAAGCAGGTCAGCTTGCCGCAAGATCCGGGTAACGTATTTAGGACGGCGCTGAAAGTCGGGTCCCCAGTCTTTGACGGTCTTGGGGCTGGCACCTGTAATATCTGCGATCGCATTAATACAAACTTTTCGATAGTTCAGACCCGATTCTTGAGTGACCCAACGGCGGCAATACTCCATCGGTTCCAGGGGCAACTGGCGAATGCTATCAATCCGATTTCCATTCCCAGGGGAACTCCTCCCTATCTGCATTCTTAGGTGCGGTAAGTGAATTACTGCTTACTGAATCCAAATTAGGGAATCTCTAGTCGCAAAACAAGAGTTTTAGTCATAAATCACGACTAAATTATTCTTGAGGATAATCAGCAGGTAGGATGATTTTTCTGATTTGATTGAGCATATCTGCCATGCGTAGGATATGCAGGACGTAGTTGGGTCGCCTCTCGAAGTTCTGTCCCCAATTGCCGATAGTCCTAGAACTCAGCGCCGTTGCTTCAGCTAGAGCAGTAATGCAGGCTTTTCTATACCCCCGCTCATCTGAGGACATCTCAACCCATCGTCTACAATATTCCAAAGGCTCCAAGGGCAGGTTACTGAGTGCGTCGATCCTATATTCAGTTGTCTGGCGATTGCTGTCTATTCCTCTGCACGATCTAAACGGCATTTTTACTCATGATTCGTGACTATTCATTTAACAGATATCATGAGTTGAGATGCGTCTGTTAATTACGAGATAAATTGGGTGGGCGGAGTCTGCTGGATGGTCGAAAGTCTCACCGGAATGAATTAATGAGATCACAAGTCGCTCCTGAGATACAGAACTCCAAAAGCTCGCCCAACGCTTAGTTAAACCGAATGGTGAAGCCCGCAACAGGAATACCTGTTTGTCGATCTGGGTGAGTGTTTAACAAAGCTGCGCTGTCATCTGGTCTATACAATGCCACTGGCGCTGAAGTTATCAGAAGTTCTCAAATGACTATGGAAACCTTACCCAGCGATTTTCAGAAGGCCCCAAGGTGTTGCCGATGATAGCCGTGCAGCTTCAGGATGGTAGCCACTTTGAGGCGAGGATTGCACTGCTGCGAAAAATGGTTCTGGCGAGAGCCTTTCCTGACTTGGATGAAGACCAGCGCCTCAATAAAATTACTGTAATTTTTGAAAGTCCTCAAACCCTAGACCGTTTATGCCCTGTTAGTGGGGGCACGTCCGAGACTTGCGGAGGTTGCTCAATACCTGGATTAGAACAGGTCTTCTAAACTAAACATGGGGCAAGCACAGGGATAAGAAGTTAGCACTTTCAGCCTATCTGTCTTATCCGTCTTTTATCCCCAACTCACGTTAATTACAAAGCAGGCGCTCCTTTCAACCCCCCTTAAATTTGTGGCACTATCTACAACTATTATTATTGAGATTGCTGGCGCAGCTCTATAACATTTCAACCCACCCCAAGGCAGGAGGGTTGATGAAACGGGCAAGATTTCCGGCAACTGGATTTGTGCCAGCGACCTTTTAACCCACCCCAAGGCGGGAGGGTTGATGAAACGATAAAAACTTGGCTGTCTCAGTACGGTGCAACGACTTTCAACCCACCTCAAGGCGGGAGGGTTGATGAAACTCTATATTTTTAAGTGCCAATTGGAACTTGAAATCTTTCAACCCACCCCAAGGCGGGAGGGTTGATGAAACTTCAGATTCAGATACCGCCTGCTCTGTTATCCAGGTATCCTTTCAACCCACCCCAAGGCGGGAGGGTTGATGAAACATATCTGGGATTCCCTCGTTCAGCCATTGATTTTGTACTTTCAACCCACCCCAAGGCGGGAGGGTTGATGAAACCTGAACTATTCGTGATTCCTTTCAACCCACCCCAAGGCGGGAGGGTTGATGAAACGCCAGCGGTTTTGGCTTGTTGCATCATCGATACATGGCTTTCAACCCACCCCAAGGCGGGAGGGTTGATGAAACGCAATCTTGTCGTTAAGCTGATTCCATAAGTCGTTGCTTTCAACCCACCCCAAGGCGGGAGGGTTGATGAAACTTCTTCAGGGAAGCCGCCAGGAGAGAAATCGGGGACTTTCAACCCACCCCAAGGCGGGAGGGTTGATGAAACGGAACGGTGGTCTACCCATCAATAAGTTGTCGCACACTTTCAACCCACCCCAAGGCGGGAGGGTTGATGAAACGGAACGGTGGTCTACCCATCAATAAGTTGTCGCACACTTTCAACCCACCCCAAGGCGGGAGGGTTGATGAAACCGCGCCCGCTGAAACCCTTGTCTAAACAACCTGACAAATACATTTTTGTCGGCTGATTTTAAATTGCTCATTTCAGCTCTTTCTCTAGGAGAAAGATTACTGGCGTGAAAGTCTAAAATCAAGACGGGACAAGAGTTTTGACTTTTTGACGGCATCTCCAGGATTTTGACCCCGCTTTCAGCCGTCAGAAAAAAAATAGGGAAGGCTCCCCCGAAGGGGACGAGTTCGGAGCCACCACTACGGTAATCCGCACCCTTGTTAACAAGGGCTAGGGCTTTGGGATAAATTTACCTTCTCCCTCAGCTTTACCACATTTCGCTGGGAGCGCACCTTTCACCCTATGAAGAAGGTATTCATAGAGCCAGCATCATGGGCGGGTAGCTACCAGGGTTCAGAAAGTAGGACTGCCAAACGAGCAGTCAAACAAACCCTAACTTAACGCTGTACAGAGGCAATAAGCATGTACAAACGGCGCTATTAATCTCTTATTATATTGATATTGTCAAGGTTCACAATAGGTTAACTTAGCTAGCTGATTCTTTACGGTTTTCACAAGCAGCTAGGACTAAATTCCTTGCTTTCTCTTGAGGAGTGTCCCCATGCGGTTGCCGTGCTTTTTCTGTGGCAATCCCAGCTCTTTGGGCTTTAACCTGAATACACTCAGCTAACCTGTTATAACTCCAACGGTGAATGCTGGCTCGATAATCCTTGGCGTAGCAATCTTGAAGCTCTTGATAGCCGGGAAATCTTTGTTCGGCTCTGGCTTTTACTTCACTCTCAGCCGCTTCTGAGATATGTCTCAAGTCAGGTAGGACAATACTGCTAGCTCGATACTGTAAAGCCACTTCCACAATCGCTTTTGCCAGCAGTCTATCCACATACTCCCCTTGTTTCACTTCTCCAAAGTTACAGGGAGCACCATTTTTTTGAGCGTTGTGGCGTTGGTGGCTGTTGAGGCGTTGTTGCTCTCGCCTACGCTTGAGTTGCTTATACGGAGTCTTTTCCTTCTTAGTTTTCCCCTTCTTGATGGGCTTGCTCAGTAATTGCTTAACATCACGATATGCCAGAACTTCGCCAGTCTTGATGTTGACAATCGCAACCGTTGCCGGTTTAGTTCGTCCGAAGCTAACCCCAATGACAATTGAGGGATCGCCCTTGTAGCCTGCTTGACTGGGGCGGGAGAAGCCATCAAAGGTTTTGAGTAGCTTTAGAGAAGTTTCATGGGCTGTCAGCTTGTTACTCCGACTGCTTTTTGCTTTCATGCTGTCGATAATTTTTTGCGTTTTCGCAATTCTCTCGGCACGTACCTCCTCGGTTCCCTCCGCTGTCCACAAACGAGTCTCAACAGAGCAGTGAAGCAACAGTCGATGCACTTGCCAGGGTTCGCCTTTGCCTTCACCTTCTTGCCAAACTAATCGAGCAGAACGTAAAGTCAGCAATCCAGCAGGAACCTGCTCCTTGTTCTGTGTAAAAATTTTGTAGTCTTGAGCAAGGCGTTCAAACCAATGTAGTTGGCGCTGATCGCAGAAAACCTCAAAGGTATGCTTGCTGATGCCTTTGCCATTGAAGCTAACGCAGATGCGTTTGTGTTCATTTCTCGACCATCGCAAGTCGGCGCTGGTTTCGTAGGATATCGAGAAGGGAACAGGGCTTTGTTTTCTGGTAAGACTGGCTTTCACTTCTCTCAATTGTTCGTCATCAATGATTAGTCCCTGCGCTTGTTCCAGGGCTTCCAGCCACTCTTGGTCAGATAAATTTCTTCCTTTAGGAAGCCGACTCTTTAGTTCCTCTTCGAGGCGTTCGATTTCAATTTCCTTCTTGCGCCGCCCCAGTTGATAGGCTTGGGGGTCTTCGTCTACTTCACTGACCTGGCACTTATTTTTTAATAAATAGGCGATCGCACAGCGTTGCTGGAGCGCTTTAGCTTTGTCATAGGCTTGAAAGAGGCTATCGAATAAGGCTTTTGAATGATCATTGAGAGCTTGGTCTGGTTTTTCTTTTTGAGTGCCCTCTAACTCAGCCTTTTTCTTGGCGAGGATTTTCGTGGCTTGAACACGTAGCGTTTCTAAACTACAACCGCTTTCTTGTTCTAGTTCCAAATCACTTCTAAGCATATCGAGCCAGCGTTGTTTTCCCTGAATGCGAAACCTCCGTTTTTCCTGTTGAGCAAACCAGGATTTGTAAATGTATTTGACTAAGTTTTCAGCAGCATTGGCGAAACGACCTGGCATATCCTGGAAGCGAGATTCGGCTCTGAGATTTTTGCAGAGTCCGTTGATGACTTCAGATGTAATGTTTCCTTCTTGCAACCAGTTATCTAAATCAGGGTGAGTATTAATCTGCTTCAGGAGTTCATTGACTAGAAGTGTGTTTGTCTCCACCATCAGTTGCCAGAGATGGTGTAGGGAGGCTTCAGTCGCTTTGAGCTGGCATTGAACTGTAATGATGCTCATGACTTGGGAAAGCTAAGAGAGTTTAATTGAGAAGCTGAAGGAAAACAGGTGTACTACATCAGCTCAAACAAAAACAGTTGTTCTAATTACAAGATGCGATCGCGGCTTTTACCTGGGAGCGTGATAATCGATAAACCTCTTTGGATGGAACCCATTACTGTTGCCATTTTCCAGCAACGACTCTCCAGCCAAACCCTTACCCATCGCTCTATTAATTCTTGCTGACAGTGCCTGCATCCTTAGTTCAAAAAATCGCTCAAAATCATCCTTGTACAAAGTTGTCGGCTCAATTAGGTGTGATCGCGTTACGTTCCATTTGGCTTCAAAGGCACGGGGAGACATCCCTAACTGGCAATTGGCGTAGAGCTGAATTAACTCCAGTTCTCGTTGTCCGAGAGGGCGAGGAGAGGTCATGAGTTTGTCTCCAACGGCAGAGGTTCGAGGTGTTCTTCCCAGCAGGTATCAGCGACACAGAACTGAGCGCCGGGAGATTCGGGATCTATGAGAATCAGGTATTTCCATGCCCACTGGTAGCGATGAGGAGCAAAGGTGTAGAACCGCCCAATGACAATGCCCCTGTCAGTTTCGTCTGTATCAGATAGCGGCTTCCACTGGAGGCGATCACCATACAGAAAACGCGGTATTTGGGCGCTATCTGGGAAGTTGGGGGGGAGGCGGACTGATGGAGGCGGTGCATCCAAACCGATTAAAGGCAAGTCCGGAATCACAATTACTGGGGGTTGAGTGAATACAATCAAAAATACGCGATATACGCGATATACGCAATAATAGCAATATTAGCGAAAATAGAGCTTTTGCGAGTTTGTGCGAGAATGAAGCCTGAAACTCCCGTGTATAGCTTATTTGTGGTCGATAAAAGGAAATCTACGAATTATCAGGAGTTGCGGGGTTTTGTCCCTAAGACGCTTTCCTTGAAGTTCAAGGGAATTTGTAAAAGTTTGGGTCAGGATATTAATGTCGGTTTAGAGGAAGCGATCGCTAACTGGATCGAAAAACAGCAACAGCAGGAAGACTCGCCACTGTCTGAGTCTTCGGGAGTAGTGGCTGCATCGACTGCGCCGCTGGCAGTACCCACGATCGCGTCTCTGATTAACGAAACGCTGAGTAACCGTGACTGGGCACTTGGTAAACTTGCGGCTGATGCTGAAATGCCCGTGGAACGGATTAATGAATTACTGGAAGGCGATCGCGCTTCAGATGTAGAACTTCAAAAACTCGCACAACGGTTGGTCAAATTGAACGGCGAAGCGTGGGAGGAAGGGGAACTGGTAGATATTCGACTGGCTGAGGATTTAAAGAGGAGACGACAACAGAAGCGATCGAGCTAACTGACTCACTCGCTCTCTTGTTGTTTGAGAAGTTGGAGTAGCTGTTGGAGAATTAGCCTATCTCAGGTTCTGCGCGTAAGCCTTTATTGCGAAAGTCAAACGCCTCACACTACAAGTTGCCAACTTAACTTAGATTAATAAAGGAAATACCTTGCTTCAGAGATGGAACGACAGGAGCTAACCTGGTCTGGAGAACTCCATACGAGCCTGACTGTGGACATTGATGGCTCGTCGCTTCCATTTGACAAGTTCCGTAAAGCACAAGAGGAAATCGCAACCCTACTGCGCGAGGTAGAGCAGAAGCTCGCTGAAGATAAGCGTTCATCTGTAAGTTGGGTTGTCTCATCGATAACAACCGGTAGCGTTCACTTGACGCTTGAAGGCATACCTACAGATGAGGTGCAACCCTATAACATCAATGAAGTTATTACAACAGTCGAGACAGGTCTAGCTAAGTTAGAAGAACGTCCAGAGCGACCACTATTCTTTTCTGACCGTGCTTTAGAGAGTGCTAAAGCGTTAGCTGAATTAGTTGGGAAAGATATTGTAGGGATTCAAGTTGGGTCTAATTCCCATAAGGTTAATCTCACTAAACATTTAGTCGCTAATGTAGATGAGTTAATCGGTGCGCGTTATAAAAGTTTTGGTTCTGTAGAAGGTGTGCTTAAGTCTATCACCATACACAGAAGACCAGCATTCAGAATTTATGATTTACTAACTGACAGAAGTGTAGCGTGTTACTTTCCCTCGAATTTTCTTGACAGGATAAAGAATGCTTTTGGTAAAAGAGTATCTGTTTATGGACTGATTCGTTCTAGGGAAGATGGTGAAAAAGTCAGTATAGAAGTTGAAGAGATGCAGGTTTTCCCTAGTAAAGGAGAACTGCCAAGGATTGAAGATGTAATTGGAATACTGGGAGGTGAAGATTGAGCCGTTCATCCAAGCCACTTCATTACTGGGATTCATGTGCATTCTTAGCTTTACTTAAAAATGAAGCTGATAAGATTGATGAGTGCAAACCAGTTATAAAGGCTGCTAATGATGGCAAACTAATAATTGTAACTTCGGCATTAACATTTATTGAAGTTATCAAACTCGAGAAAGGAAAGCCAAAGCTATCTAAGGATGTTGAAGAAAAAATTAGTTCATTTTTTAAGCATGAATGGATTTATATATACAACGTGGATCGGAAAATTGGAGAATTAGCCAGAGATTTAATATGGCAGTATGAATGGTTAAAACCAAAAGATGCTACCCATCTGGCAACAGCAGTTCAGGCTAAGGTAGATGTTTTAGAAACCTTTGATGATGATCTGCTTAAGCTCTCTGGTACAGTTGGCAATCCTCTCCTCCCTATCAGAAGACCGTATTTTCCCAGCCAGTTGGACCTTTTTGAAGATAATACATAAGGGTTCTGCTGCTTATGAAAATCCATCGCATCTCTAATTGAAGAAACTCTGAGTAACCGCGACTGGGCGCTTGGGAAACTAGCGGCTGATGCTGAAATGCCTGTGGAACGAATTAATGAATTACTGGAAGGCGATCGCGCTTCAGATGTAGAACTCCAAAAACTCTCACAACGGTTAGTTAAACCGGATGGTGAAGCTTGGGAGGAGGGGGAACTGGTGGATATTCGACTAGCTGAGGATTTGAAGCGGAGACGACAGCAGAAGCGCTGCTGCGAAGCGCAGATCGAAAAAATGACTCGAAGACCTGCCTGTTTTCAACAACCAATTGAGTTCGCTTATAGGTTGTAAATAGCCACCATTTTCGGCAAACCACGCTGGCGATTCCCGTGTTCTGGCTGGGAAAGCGAAGTTTTAGGACTACACCACTCAGATACTGCAAGCTTTAACTTTCTTGTCACTGCCTGAGCTTAACAGAAGCTAACAATCTTCCATAAAACCCTGCTGGTAAAGCTATGGTGTCGAATAGGGCTTCCAAAGAAACCAATTGGGACGTGGCATGACGGTAGATATACGAAAATTTTTTCAGGCAACTGACCCTGGCAAGACCCTGGTCGTAGAAAATCCGGAAGACAAGAAGTATTACATTGACTTTTCTTCGGTTCGGGGCGGCGAGATTATCAAGAAGCTGAAGCAAAAAATCACATTTTTCTCCCCCGATGCTCCTACCTGTGTTTTATTTACAGGGCATATCGGTTGTGGCAAATCCACCGAGCTAATGCGGCTGAAGACCGAACTGGAACACGAAGGCTTTCAGGTGGTCTATTTTGAGTCCAGTGAAGACCTGGAAATGACGGATGTTGATATTAGCGATGTGTTGCTGGCGATCGCACGTCGAGTCAGTCAGAGTTTGGACAAAATTACACTTGAGGAACCCAGTAGGCTCAAAGGTTTGCTACAAGGAGCCTGGAAGGTCTTAAACTCCGAGGTGACGGGGTTTAAATTGAAGCCTCCCGAAATGCCTGGAGTTCCCAAACTTGGTGATATCGGTATCACTTCGGAAAACGAAAAGTTTTCTCTCGCGTTTGGTATTGGCGAAATCACGACAAAGGCGAAAAGTGATGCAACGCTGCGGGAGAAACTCAACCAGTATTTGGGTCCACAAAAAACGCAGTTGTTGGAAGCTATTAATCAGGAACTGCTAGAACCTGCGATCGCTTCCCTGAAACAGCAAGGCAAAAAGGGGCTAGTGGTGATTGTGGATAATCTCGATCGCTTAGATACTCGCACCAAGTCTTGGGGGCGTCCTCAACAGGAATACCTGTTTGTTGATCAGGGTGAGTATCTCAAAAAGTTGAATTGTCATCTGGTCTATACGATGCCGCTAGCCCTGAAGTTCTCAAATGATTATGGGAACCTCACTCAGCGCTTTGATGAACCGAGGGTACTGCCAATGGTATCGATACAGTTACAAGATGGCAGTGAGTGTGAGGCAGGGATAGCATTGCTGCGGCAGATGGTACTGGCGAGAGTGTTTCCAGAGTTTGATGAGCAAGAGCGCCTTAATAAGATTACTGAAATTTTTGACAGTCCCAACACACTAGACCGCCTGTGCCGTGTTAGCGGGGGTCATGTTCGAGATTTACTGAGGTTGCTGAATACGTGGATTATGGAGGAAATGGAGCTTCCTCTGTCCGGTGCAACGTTGGAAGCCGTGATTCGCGCCCGTCGCAATGAAATGACCATGCCTATTTCCGATGATGAATGGGAGTTGCTGCGTCAGGTGCGGCAACGAAAGAAGGTAAGTGGTGATGATGGATACCAGGCGCTTATCCGCAGCCGATTGGTGTTTGAATATCGGGATAGCAGCGAGTCTTGGTTTGATATCAATCCGATTTTGGCAGAGGCGAAAGAGTTGCAGCCATGAGTGAATCGCACCGGGCTGAAGATGTTGCTGTTCACAACGAGCGATCGCTAAAAAAACTGGCTTGGGCGATTGAGGCGTCTGTTGGGCAGTTCAAGCTGTTTTTGGCGCGTTGTAACTATACCAGTTTGCGATCGCAGTTGGTCGAGCAGTTGCGAGAACTGATGAGCGTCGAAATCCGTATTCTGGAACTGAATGAGTCTGAAAAGACTCTCTATGCCAGAATTCATGCGGAATTAGACTCCCAACAGCCAGATGCTTTGATGGTATTTGGCTTAGAATTGGTGGGCGATCTGGATGAGCTATTGAGTACAACTAATCAAGTACGGGAGGAGTTTCGCAAGAATTTCCCTTTCCCACTTGTGCTTTGGGTCAGTGATGAAGTTTTGAAAAAACTACTTCAGCTAGCTCCTGATTTCGAGAGTTGGGCAACAACAACGGACTTTACGCTCACCACTCATGAATTAGTAGACTTTTTAAAGGAAACAGCCGAGCGATTCTTTGAGAGAAATTTAACCGTTACTTTATCAGCTTGCCGGGAAATCAAACTAGCTTGTCAGGATTTACAAAGCCGCAAGCAAGTATTAGACCTAGAACTCAGAGCGAATATAGAATCCTTGCTAGGGCTTGCTGAATATGTGGATTATGCCAATCGAAATTTAGATATCGCTCTAGAGCATTATCAAAAAGGGTTAGAACTTTGGCAGCAGAGTAATAATTTAGAGCGACAGGGTCAAATCCTCAGTGATATAGCCTTCTGCTATTACCTGAAAGCATTTCGGCGTCGAGAAATAGCTCACCCGGATTGGCAAGCAACTCGGCATTATCTTCGGCAATCTCTTGAAGTTTTTGAACAAGCTCAACGTCCAGATTTAGTTGCTAATTCGATTCTTGGATTTGGTAGAATTCTGAGACGATTACAAGATTGGGAGCAGTTGCAAACTCTTGCTCAGAAAGCTTTGCAACAGCATCAAACTGAAAACAGACCAATTGAACTGGCTCAAGATTATGGCTTTTTAGCTGAAGTAGCCTTAGAGAAAGAAGATTGGGCTGAGGCGAAGGAGTTTGCTCAAAAGGCATTAGACGTTTTATCAGATGTTCCCAGCTTTCAATCAGCGAATCGTTCAGGCGCTGTCTATAAGCTACCCGATAAACGTTTAATCTCTTCAGACCTAAGTCGATATTGGTTTATTCTGGGGCAAGCACAGCAACATCTAGACCAACCTCAAGAGGCTATCCGTAATTTAGAAACAGCTAAAAGAGTCGGTAGTCCTGAACATGACACCCAGCTATATCTCGATATCCTGTGCTATTTGCAGAAACTCTATTTTGAGCAAAAGGAATATCTCAAAGCCTTTGAAATTAAGCTAGAGCAGCAATCGATTGAGCAACAGTATGGGTTTCGGGCGTTTGTTGGTGCAGGTCGGATACAGCCACGACGACAGGCAAAATTGGCACTGACGCAAGTTGAAAGTCAGGAGACGATTGCCCCAGAGATTACCGCTTCCGGTCGGCAGTTCGATGTGGAGCGTTTAGTTCAGCGGATAGGCGAGCCTAGCTACAAGCTAATCGTAATTCACGGGCAGTCTGGGGTGGGTAAAAGTTCCCTAGTCAATGGGGGGCTAGTGCCAGCTTTGAAACAGAAAGCGATTGGCACGTCTGATGTTTTACCTGTACCGATGCGAGTTTACACGCGCTGGGTTGGGGAATTGGGGAAATTACTGGCAGAGGCACTCTTAGAGAAGGGAATCGATTTGCCGACTCCTCTCGACTCGCAAGCAGCTATCTTGGAACAGCTACAACAAAGTGAATCGCTCAATCTGCGGACGGTACTGATTTTTGACCAGTTTGAAGAGTTTTTCTTTGTCTATCCCACTCCTGGCGAAAGGCGGCAATTCTTTGAATTTGTGGGAGCGTGCCTCAACATTTTGCCTGTGAAGGTAATTCTATCGCTGCGGGAGGATTACTTGCACTATTTGCTGGAGTGCGATCGCCTGCCTAGCATGAAGACGATCGGCAACGATATTCTGACCCGGAATGTCCGCTATCAGTTAGGCAACTTTTCACCCGCCGATGCTAAAGCGATCGTGCAGCGCTTAACGGAACGTTCTAGTTTTCACTTAGAGCCTGCTTTGATTGAGGAGCTAGTGCAAGAGCTGGCAGGTAATCTGGAGGAAGTGCGTCCCATCGAGTTACAGATAGTGGGGGCGCAGCTACAAACAGAGAACGTTACAACGCTGGCTGAGTATCGGGAGCGTGGTCAAAAGGAAGAACTGGTCAAGCGCTACTTGGCAGAAGTGGTGAAGGACTGCGGTGCTGAGAATAAGCAAGTTGCTGAGTTGATACTGTACTTGCTCACGGATGAAAAAGGAACTCGCCCCGTGAAGACTCGTGCTGAAGTGGAAAAGGATTTACAGGTATTAGCAGCAGATTTGAGTGTAGAAGCTAGCCGATTAGATTTAGTATTAAAAATTTTTGTGGATTCTGGGTTGGTGATTTTATTGCCGGAACTGCCAACAGACCGCTATCAATTGGTGCATGACTATTTAGCCGCCTTTATCCGCCAGCAACAGGAACCGAAGTTAAATGAGTTAATTGCAGAACTGGAACAAGAAAGAAAGCAACGCCAGAAAGCAGAAGTAAAACGCCAGATAACGGAGCAGGAGTTAGGAAGAGCTGAACAGGCTAAGCAGATATTGGAGAATGCGAACCAAAAGGCAAAACAGCGAGTTCGCATCGGGTCAGCAGTACTGGTTGTGTCATTGGCTATAGCAGCAGTAGCAGGGGGATTGGCAAGCAAAGCAGCCCAGGCTCTTAAAGAAGCCCAGGAAATTACTAGACTAGAGCAGGCAGGAGTTAACTCTCTGCGAGAGTTTCAGTCTGGAAAAGAAATAGAGGCTTTACTTTTAGCGGTGCAAAATGGGCAACTACTCAAAAGTATGGTCAAAGATGGTCGCTCTCTTCAAGAATATCCAACAGTCACCCCTCTGTTTACTTTGCAAACGATTGTTGACAATATCCGTGAGAAAAACCAGCTTGGGGAGCATTCGGGAACATTCATTAGCGCTGACCTGAATCCCCACCAGAAACAAATTGTTACTGCTGAAAGGGATGGAACTGTTCGTCTATGGAATTTTTCAGGGAAACAGCTAGCAGAATTTAATGTTTCTCAAGGTGTATTACATAGCGTGAATTTTGTTCGTGGCGGCAAACAAATTGTCACTATTGGGGGGCGAACTGTTAATTTGTGGGATTTGTCTGGCAAAAAGCTAGCAGAATTCAAAGCTCCCCAAGATGCATCAGACGAATGGAGCTTCATATCGAGCTTTAACTCTGATAACAAACAAATTGTCATTACTGGAGAGAATGGTTTTATTCGTTTATGGAATTTGTCAGGGCAAAAGCTGGTAGCATTTAAAGTTCCTCAAGACGCATCAGGTGAAGTTAGTCTTAGCCCTGATAGCAAACAAATTGCCACTGCTGGACAGGATGGCTTGATCCGTTTATGGAATTTGTCAGGGCAAAAGTTGGCAGAATTTAAGGGGCACGACGACATTATTTTTGATATAAGTTTTAGTCCTGACGGTAAACAAATTGCTACAGCTTCGGCTGATAATACTGCTCGGTTGTGGAACTTGTCAGGGGAGCGGTTAGCAGAATTGAAGGGACATCAGGCATGGGTTAGGAAGGTCGCTTTCAGTCCCGATGGTAAGCGAATTGCTAGTGGTGGAGATGATGGGACTGCTCGACTATGGGATTTGTCTGGGCAGCAGTTGGCAGAATTTGGGGGACATGAAGGTACTGTCTGGAACGTTAGCTTTCACTCCGATGGTCAACAACTGGTTACTTTGAGCGAAACGATGAGACTGTGGAATCTATCTGGAGAGCATCTGTCAGAATTCAAGGCGCATCAGGATAATATTAATGAAGTTAGTTTTAGCCCTGACGGTAAAAAAATTGCTACGGCTGGAGATGATGGTGTCGCTCGTCTTTGGAGTCTGTCCGGACGGAAACTAGCAGAACTTAAGGGGCGTGGACTCGGTGTTATCCTAAGTATCAGCTTCAGCTCAGATAGCAAAAAAATTGCTACGGGAGAGACATTTATAGCTGAGTCTATAAATGATCAACTTGCTCACACTCCCAAAGGTAACGTTCGACTGTGGGATGTGTCTGGACGGCTGTTGAACGAATTTAAAGCGCATCAAAATCTTATCCACAGCATTAGTTTTAGCCCTGACGGTAAGCAAATCGCTACTGCTGGAGGCGATGGAATCGTTCGCTTGTGGGATTTGTCCGGACAGCAGCTAAAGGAATTCGGGGGAAATAAAGACTCAAACTCCAGCGTCAGTTTCAGTCCGGACGGTAAGCAAATAGCTGCTGCTGGACGTAATGGTATTGTCCGCATATGGAATCTAGATGGAAAACAGCTAGTCAAGTTCAAGGTGGATAAGAACTTAATATTCAGTGTCAGTTTCAGCCCGGACAACCAACGAATTGCTACTGCTGGAGAGGATGGTTTTGTACAGCTTTGGAAGACAAACGGGCAGCTTTTGAAAAAATTCAAAGCACATCAGAGTTTTGCCAGCAGCATTAGTTTCAGCCCGGACAGCCAACGAATTGCCACTGCTGGAGGGGATGGTATTGTCCGACTATGGAATTTGGCTGGGCAGCAGTTAGCAGAATTTAAGGGGACACAGGACAGGTTTGGTCACGTCAATTTCAGCCCTAACAACAAACAAATTGTCATCGCAGGGGAGAATGGCACAGTTCAATTATGGAGAGTGGATGATTTAAACGGGTTACTGGTACGAGGATGTGATTGGCTGCATGACTATCTAAAGACCAGCTCCAAAGTGAATGAGAGCGATCGCCACCTTTGCGACGACATCACTATTCGCAAGTAGAGGGCGAAGCCGATCGTACCTCTGACATCGAACTCCAAAAACTCGCACAACGGCACGTTAAACCGAACAGCCAAGTGTGGGAGGAGGAGGAACTGGTAGAGGATTTGAAGCGGAGACGACAGCAGAAGCGATCGCAAAAATGACCCAAAGACCTGCCTATTTGCACTCAACCGCAGCCTGTAGGTAGAGCAGACAGAGCTGTTTGCTGGTTATTGTTCAAATACTTAAAGACTTGAGGTAGTTTGCCAAGCAAACCTACCAAGTTACTTGTACTACACTTGAGTTACAGCAAACATACAAATTGATGAAATCTGTTTAAAGGCTATTTTGGAAAAAGCATTCATCACAGAACTTTAGGAGCAACACTTTGTCGCCTGAGAGATTCAAGCAGATTAAAGAACTAGAGACAACGATTCAACGGGTGCTTCTTGAGCATCGTTCGCTCTCAGGATCAAATGACCTGCTTCGTACTTTCCTTGCCCCCTTAGCAGCCCTTATTCTTCTGCGCTGGATATCCTTCAACGAATCTGAGCAGGAATCCTTGAGCGGTCAAGGCTACGGGTACTTATTGCCAGGTAAATTTAGTTGGAAAAACTGGACCCAGCTTAGAGGAGAACAACTACGCGAATTTTTAGTGGGAGAACTCGGCTCTCGATTGAGATCTCTTCCCCAAGCTGGATGGGGTATGTGTTTGCGTACCATTGGCAACCACATTGAGATCGAGCATTTTACTGCTAAAACCCTCGATATTCTGGTCGATCAGATAGGTCAAGTCCCTTTAGAGACGCTGCAAGATAGAGAAGTTCTTGGGGAGCTTTTCACGCGACTTCTACAAAACTTGATAAAGAAACAGAAATACTCTGGGCAATTTTTCACGCCACCTGCTGTTGTCGAACTCATGGTGGAACTAGCTAAACCTCAGCCTGGAGAGCGTATCTACGATCCATGTTTTGGAACAGGTGGTCTTTTGGTTGCTTGTGTACCAGGCTTGCGCGAAGCAGTGAAAATGCAGTCATCTGAGAATTCGTTAAAGTTCCAAAACCATATACCTTCACGGCGAAAGTTTCCCACCAGTTCCCAAAGCAGGGGAAGCAGGGGGAGACTAAATACTAATGGGTTATTTCTGCCAAGCTGGTCTAGCATCTTTGGTGTTGAGATCGACCCTTACCTCTATGTGATTGCTATGGTTCGGGTGATGCTCAGTGGTGTGGACAATCCAGAACTAGAGTTAGGAGATACACTTGAGCGTCCAATCGGGCAGATTGGTCATGGTAGTAATCCATTCCAAACAGGGTTGGATTTAGCAACAAATTCAAGTAGTAGTCCCTTAGCACGACAGCGCCCACAGCGTGCAAAACAGTCTACAAGCCAGCAAACATCTGATCTAGCATTTGAAGGATTTGACTGCATTTTAGCTGTTCCACCATTTGGAGCTAAGGTTAACTCAGAAGTGGCTAGGCGTTTTCCTAGCGGAGGTCGTGACTCTGGAACACTTTTTCTACAACATATAATGGCAGCACTTCGACCAGGAGGGCGTGCTGTAGTTGCCTTACCAGAAGGCGTTTTGTTTCGCAGTGGTTCAGAACAGAGAGTTCGTCGGATTCTACTTGAAGAATATAGAGTTGAGGGCGTGATTTCACTCCCTCCAAATGCATTTGCTCCCTATGCAGGAATTAAGACAAGTATTCTAGTTTTTTCGCGTCAGCAACCATCTGATTCGGTTCGGTTTTACCAAGTTCCTGACCTTTCTAGACAATCTACCATTAAGTCTATCTGGTTTTCTCTTAATGCAGACGTGAGAGACTTATTGAGCGACGATATTAAGTTAAACCGTGAAGGACTACTTCCGCGTGATATTGCACAGGAATTCCGTCAAGGAAAATTCAATGATATTCTATGGAAAACACCAATCAAAAAGTTAGCTGAACGTACATGGAGGCTTGATGCAAAGCAAACTGGAGAAGATAGCTTGCAAACATTTCTTCAAACAGTTCGTTCAACTGCTCCAAATGTTCATATTAAGCGTTTGGAAGAGATTGCAGAAATTTTTATTGGTATTCACTCCACTCGCTTATCTGCTACTTTGAATGCTCAAGAATCGAGTGCTAAAAATGCAATCAGAGTTGTTCGAGGTGCTGATGTCGAGCAGGGTAAGATTCGTTTTCCTACATCAGTTATTAGTATTGATGATAAGTTAAACCCAATAATTTTGGAAAGAAGTAGGCTTCAACCTGATGACCTACTACTGCCAAGGGTTCAAAGTTTAAACAGTGATATCAAAGTTGGAGTTGTTTCCCAAAAGCTTGTAGGTACCGTCGCGGCAGACAGTTTGGTAGTTATTCGTTTTCGAGGACTAGAGACAGAACTCTCTGCTGCGTATCTGGCTGCATACTTGTCAGTGCTACTCCACTTGCCTAGGTATCAGACTTGGCTTAAAGACCATGCATCTTCTGTTGGGACTGTTGGGAGCTCTTTCACTAGATTATCTGTCGAAGAGCTTCGTAAACTGCCAATTCCTGTTCCACCACTGCGGATACAGAAAAGCTTGGCTCAACAGACTGTAAACGGTGCAAGTAATCCGACAAAACAACTTCTTGCTTACCTATCTCACGAAAATTTCGATCTGATTGCTGAATGGCTTGAAACCGATTCAACTATCCAAAGCGTTCTGAATGTATCACGTTATGCAAAAAGAGAAGGTAATTTTTCCCTGCTTCTGCGCGTCGGTGATTTATATGAGGCAATTTTACGTCTCCGAAATCAGGTTGCTCATTCTCTAAGACAAACTAGCCCCATCCTTGCTAATTGGATATTAGAGTTAGCACCAGGTCTCGGTATTTTGAATGGATTCGAGGAGATTCCTCCGGGAACTGCACGACTTACAGTGCTGACTAATGTGAAAGTTTTTCTCACTAGGGCGCTTATGAGCTTACCCGTTTCAGAGGTGCCATTAAATAAGCGTGCTAAACAGCTAACACTTGGATTGCTCGATTTAGTTGATAGAGAAATACAAGAACAAGTTACAGATGTCCGTGTGGAAGCTAAATTAAGTCCACCTGTCATTGCAACTGCTTCAGGAACCGAAAGAATTCAGACTCTTCACTTTTTAGGTTACGGTACGGAAGTGATTCTGACTCTTCACAATATAGGAGTAATCCCCATTAGGCAAGTTTGCATCTCGACTCGCCCAGAATTTGGTAAGGCTCAAATACCATATTTTGATGAAGGACAAAGGATAGATATACCTTTGACAGTTCCGGTACAAGAAGCTGAGGGAATGCTAAACCTTGAAGTACGGTGGTCAGGTACACTTTTGAATGGTGAAAGCATTGAGCGCGAAATTCCCCTCACTATTGAAATCAGACCTTTGGAGCAGATATCGGATAAACCCCTTATCTTCTTAACAACATTTACTGGAGCCGGAAAAACAGAGGGGACATTATCCTTTTTTCCGCTCGAATCGCTTGAAAAAGACTTAGGGGCTAGTCCATACATTGTGGGAAAGCCTGTTGACCGGGAGGCGATGTTCTACGGGCGTAGGAAGGTAATCGACACAATTCATCGGCAACTATCTACATCAAACAATGCCAATGTCATTCTCTTGGAAGGCAACAGGCGTACAGGAAAAACATCAATATTGAGATATCTTCAGCGAGAAGGAAAGCTTCCAGGATGGATTATTGTAGAGTGTTCCTTTCAAGAAGCTAGAGGCGACGAGGATAAAGTAGGAATTCCGACAAAGGAAGTGTTTCGCCTCATGGCAAAAAAACTAGGTACGGCGGCGATTGATGCGGGTCTAATCGTGCAGCTTCCCAATGCTCCTTCCTACGATCCAAAACGTCCTCTCAAAACGCAATTTGTGCGATCACTCCGCCAATACTTCTGCGAAGACTATCCCTTTGAAGACTTTGGACTCTTCCTGCAATCGGTTCTCGAAGCTGCGAGTCCACGGCGTATTCTTTTCATGCTTGATGAATTTGACAAGCTCCAAGAAGGGATCGATTCCGGAGTCACAAGCTCTCAGGTTCCTGAAAACATCCGCTATTTGTTCCAGAGCTATTCTAATTTGTCGGGCATTATCACTGGCTCTCGTCGTTTGAAGCGTTTGCGTGAGGAATATTGGTCTGTACTATTTGGTTTGGGCTATCGGATAGGGCTTGACCCACTTGAACGAGATGAAGCCCGTGAACTTGTCACTCAGCCAGTGGAAGGTCGCCTTGTCTACGTCTCCCAAGCAAGAGACCGCGTTGTTGAGCTATGTGCCTACCAGCCTTTCTTAATTCAGTCTTTATGTAACCGCATTTTTGAACGTGCAGCCCAAAGTAATGAACGGATGATTACCCTCAGTGCTGTACAAGCAGCCGCTGATGAAATGGTGCGTGACAATGAACATTTCCGCACATTATGGGACTACGCAGGCACAGAACGGAGGCGATTTCTTTTGTCACTATGCCACAAACTCGAACCAGGATCTGACCCTGTGAATATGGCTCTACTGGAGATTAAGTTAGAAGAAGCAGAGATTCTGATTCCGTCTAGGAAGCATCTGGGTGAAGATATTGAGTTTCTGCGAGAACTCGAACTTTTGGAACTCGACACCACAGGAGCCTTACCTGTTTACAAGCTGGCGATTCCACTAATGGCAGACTGGATAAGGCAGAATATCGACCATGAAGACCTTCGCCGCAAAGCGGTGGAAGAAGGGCAAGAAAATTTCCTATGATGATCAACCCGTATCAAGTCTTAGGTACAAAACCAGTTATTTTTCGCGGTAGAAAAAAGCTATTTGAGCAACTGACCCGTCAAATCACTAAGCCAACCCCCGACCATGTACAGGTTGTCGGACGAAAGTTTGTTGGTAAAACAGTTTTTCTTAAGCATCTTGCCTTTACTTACCAGGGAGGACAGGAACCCTACACTACAGCATTTTACTGGGATCTAGGTCATCTAACCCCAAGCACAGACAATGAATTTCTACGTCGTTTTTCGGAAGAAATCAGGTCAGCACTCCTACCCGTCAGACCAGATATAGCTGATGAACTCGATCCAAAGCTTGGTGACTTATGGGATATTCTGCCGGAAGTATTGGAGCTTTTGGAGGACGAAGACCAAAAAGTGCTAGCAGTCCTTGACGGATTCGACAGAGTGCTGAGCATGACGGGCATTACTCGCAACCTTTGGGATTACCTACGCTCCCTAGCAGAAAAGAAGAGTCTGACCCTTGTGACAGGTAGCCGCCGCCCCCTTCGCGAACTTTGTAAAACAGAGGAGTCTCAAACTTCTGATTTTTGGAATATATTCAACCCCACTCCTCTAAGGGTTACTCCCTTTGTTGAGGATGACTGGTCTGAGATGTTAACACCTCTTAGAGAAAAAGGAATTGTATTTGATAGTAGTGGTCACAAGGAACTCATCAATTGGAGTGGAGGAGTACCTATTCTGGGTGCTGCTATCTGCAATTACCTTTTTGACCTGTCTGAATCAGGAGCCACCATTTCTAAAGAACAAGTTGATGGGGTAGCCAACAAGGTATTTGAAGAATATCAAATTATTTTAGATGAACTGTGGGATGGCTGCTCAGTAGAAGTTCAAAGCGACTTAATTGAGCTAATAGAAAAAGAACTATCTTTATCCCAAATCCCCAATCCTCGATGTGAGATATTGCAAGAGTGTGGTTACGCTTACACATCCAGCCATCAGATTAAAGGTTCCTGCCGTTTAATGCAGAAGTATGCCAAAAAGCAAGGAAGCCAGGTCACTGACTTACGACGCTTATTTGGCAAGCTCAACGAGTATGGCAGAAATGTCCGTAATTTACTTGAGTTGAGATTGGCACAAATTCCAAATCCAGATAAAGATTTGCAACGTCTAATTGGACGGGCTATCGCAGACTTGCATCCAGAACCAACTGATAGCGTCATTTCCTTTCGCAGCATCGCAAGTAAAGCACTCGACTTAATTTGGAATGCTGAAGTTTCAAACCGCCAAATTCCGCAAGACTGGATAAACCAGTGGCAGCAAGATAACGAGTGGACAGCACAGACAAACAATCTTCCAGTTAGTCGCGGCATCCAGTGTGAGATTCTTCGCGTTATGACAAATACGCGCCGAGGCAATACTCAAGCTGTTGCTCGCTTTGTT
This sequence comes from Trichocoleus sp. ST-U2, assembly GCF_039961875.1. Taxonomy (NCBI): domain Bacteria; kingdom Bacillati; phylum Cyanobacteriota; class Cyanophyceae; order Leptolyngbyales; family Trichocoleusaceae; genus Trichocoleus; species Trichocoleus sp. ST-U2. The sequence continues at coordinate 22,064 of NZ_JAMPJY010000028.1, forward strand.
TCAAAGCAAACGGCTATTCTTATGAGTCACATCCAATCAGTGGGGGACTTCGGTCAGCATACGGGAGGGCAGAGAGTATCGCTAGAGACGGCTGTTGCTTTTTGCTTGTCTGCCATTGAACTCTGTGAGAATTTGGGGCGTGAGTTGCCATAATCTCGCGAATGAGCAGGTTACAAAGCATGAGTTGCTTCCTTCGGAACTAATGACTGTAAAATTTTGAACGAACCGTTAGCGAGTTCCTTATGCTGACCAGATGCGATCACCTTGACTGACTAAGGATTTGAAGCGGAGACGGCAGCAGAAGTGATCGCGCTAAATGCACCAAATTTATTAGGTTTGGGACATTGGCGAAGTGTCAGAGACTCGCTCAAGTTTCTTATCTGGAACTGATTTGGTTCTATATGCCTGATGAGGGTGATTCGGGTGAGCGGGATATTTAAGTTCCAGCAAATCTTGTGATAACAAGGGATTTACATAGTGGTTGCGGATGCTGTCTGGCTCGCGGTCTAGCAGGTCAGCTAATGTTCGGAGTGATAGGTAATGTTCGGAGCAGAGTTGTAGAATGACTTTCTCTACTAAGCTCTTGTTTACGCGACCTTTCTCACGGATAGGAGCTGCAATCTCTTGCAAACGTTTGTAATGTTCGGAGCTTGGCTCGTAATGTTCGGAGCTTGGCTCGTAATGTTCGGAGCTTGGCTCGTAATGTTCGGAGCTGGGGAACAGTGAGAGTAAATCTGATTGACCTTGGCTTGGGAGAGTATAGTGGGTGCCGCGACCACGACCAAATTGTTCAAGCCAACCCTTGTTCACCAGACGCTTAAGGCATTCACCGATTTCTCTAGGGTGTTCATGTCTGTAACGCTGAACACCCATGTTATTAATCTCGCCAGAGCAGTGGGCTAGCACTAGGACGATTCGGTCTAGCTCTGTCAAATTACAGTAGTTATCCCCCACAATCTCCTTTAATTCCCTTTCAACATCTTCGGGAATGAAACTGGCCATTGGTAAAGCAACTGATGTCACCTCTAGGTCTAGTTTTTCTGAAACCAAGGGAATCAGCCATTGCTGTTCCCTCCAAGCACGGAGGATTTTCTGAAAGCCAGAGCCTGCCTTCTCTCCTAAACCCAACATTTGAAACATCTTTTGCAGGTTGGGGTTACGAGCATCGCTAACACCACCTTCATAAAGACGCTGAAGAGGGATTCTCAAACGACCAGGATTAGAGAATAAAAAACGGTCTGAGATTTTAATAACTACGATAGGACGTGTAGATTGATGGTCGGCATGGATTAGGGTATTGACTAAAGCTTCGCGCAGTGCCTCATGCACATGGGTTTCACCTCGGCGCACAGCATCTTTGTCAAGTTGAAATGGGACATCTAAATCATTAACTAGACGACCATATACCCGATAGTAGAAGTTAAAAAGATTAGGCTCCCATCTTCCATCAAGCGTCAGGCGATAAGTCCATCGTGTCTCTGGATCGTCAGAAAGCCGCTCCTGATAATCAAGTTGGTAGTGAGGCAGAGCATCTTGAATACTGCGCTCACAACCAAACATGAGCAAACCAGCTAGTGTAAGTCCTTCTTTACCTGTAGCGCGATCCCGTCGCCAACCACCTAGCTGACAAAGCAGATTCTGATCGTCTAGTGCCAGCCAAGGGTGATCGGGTTCCCTAGAACTAAAGCGCTGGCGAAATGATTTGAGTGTCTCTGAATCGAGGTCAGTGAGGTCAAAACCTTCTAAAATTTGAAAGTCTTGAGGATCATCATTGGCATCCCTCAGCATTTGCCGCACTTCATCTTGAGTGCAGCGGTAATCCCCCTCATAATTACGCTTATAAGTGCCAGTCATGGGGTTATTGTTGATATACACAGGTCGCTGGGTACGTGCAGCTCTGGGTACCCAAATAGTGATTAAGCTGTGTCCATCAACCTTTGGAACTTGCACATCAGAGTTAGAACAGATTGGGACATTGAGCTTTTGTTGGTTATTAAGAATATCCCAAAAGTTTTTCTGTGCGCCATCGGGGTTGCGGACCCCAGAAATTACAAGTCTGCCCTTACTCTCGCTTACGCCGAGTACAATATAGCCACCATCTGTATTAGCAAAGGCGGATACCGTTTCCCACAAATCTTTTGGCAATCCTCCATCGGCAGACTTAAACTCAAGGTCTTGGTCTTCTCCGATGTCCAGACGTTGTAGTAAGGTTTCTACGTCCATTCAATTGAAAAATAGGGGTAGACACTCCAGGCAGCAAAGATTGCCTTCTATCATTCTAGTTTTAGCCTCTGGTTGAGTGCTGATTCCTTCTCAAAAGGGGAAGCTATTTTTGAGGTCAGAGCGTTACCACCTCATTGCCCTATTCCATTCCTGGTAGCTTTAGCTGGATGGGTTCTGTGTCTTGCTGTTTGGCTTTCGTGCCAAGATACTCAGCAACGTTACCCATCGCCTGAGTAGCGGCATTGGCTTCCGCTTCGGCTTTTACCTGTTCTGCCTGAATCTGTTCTAATAAGACGGATGCAGGCTCATCATTGGAGTCTTGAGGAGTCAGTTCACCCCGAAAGGCACGATGCAGCAGGGTTTGAAATAAATGCTCGGCTTGGCGATCGCCTTCCCGTTGTTGGGTGCGGAGGCGTTCAAATTTCTGGACGATTTGGGCAAATTTTTCTTGCAGAGGGAAGGGAGGAACAATAATTTTTAAACTGCGAATATCATCAAAGTTCAGACCAGACTTGACTCCTTCTCGGTCAAGAGCATCAATTTGTGCTTTTCCTCCTGGTGAACTGAGATAGGCTGACAAAAATATTGGATTTATACCTTTCAACCTGAGCAAAGCCAAGTGCTGATTGATATACGCTTTAGGAAAGTTTGGGGGAATTACGGCAGTCCGTCCTAAATCAGCGGTAATTGATAGCAATATATCACCGCTTTTAACTAAAGTTCTACGGCCTTCAGCAGTTTCTGGTGCTTGAACATAGGCTAAATCATCTAATAAAAGCTCATTTGAACCTACATTCTGAATTCTCAGAAATCTATCACCTTTAGTCGAGTAATACTGCGCCCAACCGCGAGAACCGCTTGTCAGGAAGGAAATCTTGTTTTCTAAAGGCTCAATATCCCATCCTTTCGAGTTCGTTACTGGCTCGCCGAACATCTCTAAAAAGACAGATTGCAGGTAGGTGTCGCTGAGTTGTAGAGCGTAGCGTCGGGTGCGTCGGAGTCTGTCGGCTTTTTGTGCGATCGCAGCAATCAGCTTTTGTTCTGCTAACAGTGGCAGAGGAATTTGTAAATCACGAAGATTTCCTAGAGATACAAATTGTTGTGTTACTCCTTGTGCGTCAGCAGCCAGTTGATTAACAATTAGAGGAGACTGAAGGAGGTAATAGAAAAATGGAGAGAAAACGGAACTATTTTTAAATTTAAAAAGAGCTACATTTTTAATTGAAAATTCCTTATCTGTATCGACAATTACCGGATTGCCGATTGTTCCAATCATCGGCATGATGATGTCACCTTTATCTACCTTTGACCGCTTTTTAATATGCTCATGGTCTGCTTCTGAGATAAAAAATACATCACTAAAATCAATAAAACCTCTAGTCAGGTTTTTAGATGTGATTAATGGAATACCCTGCCGAACGTATTTAGGAGTGTCGTGAGTTCCATCTCTCACATCAATAACATCCTGACAGCGCACCCAATGCCATCCCTCTGGTAGCTTCTCTTGAATGCCCTGAATCCCCATATTGTTAATTAAATAACTTATCTAACTTTCTGACTTCTTCAGCCATGACATACTCTAGCTTCAGCAATCGCTCCATCGTCACCTGCGGTGACTCATAATAAGGCTCATCCTGCTCAATCTGGCGGTAACGACTCGCTGAAAGGTCGTATTTATTCCCCTTCACCTGCGCCTTTGTCACCCAAAACTGGCGATTCAATTGATTGATTTCCGCTTGCAGGGGTGCCATTTGCTCGTGCAGTTGTGCCAGTCGTTGCCGATCGCTTTCCAATGCGAGGCGGGTTGGTTCATCATCGGCGGGTGCGATCGCATTCTCAAACGTCAGGCGATTGATTTCCTTGAGTAGCTTCAACCGTTCAGCCTTCATCGGCGCAATTTCAGATTTTAACTCACTCAAGCGTTCCGCTCTTTGCGTCGTGAAATCAGGATTAAACCGATTCTTCCAACAGGTGAGAATATCCGGGATATCATTCTCCGCTACAGGTTGCCGCTTTTGATCCAGGGAAAACCCATCGTGTTCCATGTCATAGAACCAAATCTTATTCGTCGTATCGCCACGAGTAAAGAACAACACTGCCGTCGATACTCCCGCATAAGGCTGAAACACCCCAGATGGCATTGACACCACTCCATCCAGGCGATTTTCTTCAACAATCTTATGACGAATCTCCTGGTGTTGCTTGCTCGAACCAAATAGCACCCCATCCGGTACAATCACCGCACAGCGTCCGCCCATATCCAGCGTTCGCAAAATCAGGTGCAAAAATAGCAGTTCTGACTTCGTGCAGTTAGTTGGCAACTCTAGACCCAGGTCTAATTTACCCTTAGCAGACTGCTTGGCTCTTTTCCCATTAGCAGATTTGTCTTCGGGTTTCCCCTCAACAACTTTCTCCGCGATTTTTCCCTTAAAGGGCGGATTCATCAGCACCAAATCATAGCTTTTCTTATCGGTAAATTCTTTCGAGAGGGTATCCATGTAAAAGAACCGGGGATGCTCGATTCCGTGTAGCATCAGGTTCATCGAGCCGATGCGTAACATGGTCATGCCGGAATCGTTGTCATAGGCAGTAAACGCTTCCTTTTGGAGAAACTCACCTTGCTCAGGAGAAAGCAAATCGCCGATTAACTGCTTTTGCCCCTTGTCGTCGTACAAAATATCCGGGCTGGTGTGGGTTTCTAAAATGTACTCATAGGCATTCACCAGAAAGCCGCAGGTTCCCGCTGCCAAATCCGCAATTCTGTCCCTTGGCTTAGGTTCCCTCATCTCCACCATCATCCGGATAATGTGGCGCGGCGTGCGAAACTGCCCGTTACGCCCCGCAATACTCAGCTTTGACAGCAAGTACTCGTACAAATCGCCCTGAACATCCTGATTCTGTTCGGAGATTTTCAGTGCTGCGATCGCGTTGCAGACTTCAATCAACAAGCGTGGATTATTGATTTTGAACTCAGCACCCTGCATGTACTGCTTAAAAGAACTGCCCTCATTCCCCATTTCCTTCAACCAGGGAAAAACCTTAGTTCTTACATACTCCAGGGCATCTTTCGCCTCCTTGTTAGTCCATTCCCGCCAGCGGATTTCTGGTGGCACAAGGGGCTTATAATCTTGGTTTCGCAGTCTTGCCTGTCGTTGTCGGTCGTCTTCACTCTCGTCCAACCGCTTCAGGAACAGCAAAAAGGAAAACTGCTCGATCGCATCCATTGGATTGGACAAGCCCCCAGTCCAGAGCTTGTCCCAGATTTGGTCAACTTTTGATTTTAAGTCGGGGTCAGTGAGCATTTTCAAACCTTTTTATCTGAAACTGAAATGAAGGAACAGCTTTGGCGATAACTCAAAGCTTGCTATCTAGAAGGATTGCTGAACCAGCCCATCATGCTGCCAACTGGTCGATAAACGCCAGCAATTCATCCACCTCTTTCTCAGCAAACAACTGATCGACCGCATCTTTACCAAACCGCTTCAGTGACCCCTCATATAGATCTGCCTTTTCAAAACTGCGCTTTTGTAAGAATACATTCTGAACTACCCTCAAGAAACGAATCTGAGCCGCGTTGAATGGTTGCTGGGCAATGTACTCCTCAAACTGGCGCTTAACGACCTCCTCATAGTCAGGAATCGCATCTAATTCCAGGAGATAGCGCACGAACGCCAATAAACTTCCTACTTTTAATTCGTAAGCCTTGCTGATATTGGACTCAGATAGCTGCGTATCGCCACTCCCCAATTCTTGGCGCAAAGTGCGCTCTAAGTCTATCAGTTGCCGATCTGTCGCCTGCTCTCCTCGGCGAATCGCTGCAATAGCCGGATGATGTTCTACCAGTTCTATCACCTTGCTCTCCACTTGCTCCCGATACTCCTCCACATATATAGGCTCAGTTCCCTCACTCAGAGTAATAAAGCCTTTAGTTTGAATAAAATCGGGCAAATCTAGCGTCAAAAGTGTATTAAGGCGCTCCCGTCGATACTTCATCTGGTCAGCTAAGGAAGCAATCACCTGACTCAACTCCTGTGCTGTCGCCGTCTGTAGCTTTTTCGATAGGCACAACTCTACTGCTGCTTGCCGTTGAGGGTCTTGATGTACAAAATCAGGCAAACGGCTAACATCATTAGCAATTGATTCCAGTGTCTCCGGTTTTGCCCCATCGCTCAGAATCTCAAGCTTCAACCGTTCCACTTTACCCGTGAAGGTCGCTGCTGCCATATCGACTTCTGGGATAAACCTCAACAACGGGGCAACTTTCACGCTGAGAAACTTGAGTTTGTCTTTGGTGATGTAACTCCAGAAGGAATCCGACAAAGCCTGTTCAACCTCATTCAACTGCTTTTTGACTGTAAACGAGTCAATTGGAATCTGAGCAATCTGCGATCGCAGGTCAGTAATCACCCGCTGACAGTCCTCTGACTCCTGCTCGCCCAGATACGATTTCAGCAGTTGTACTCTCGTGTTAAAGATTCGCTGAAGTATTGGCAGGGACTGCGCTATATCTTCTTGAGGCTGGACGTTAAACTTATTGTCCCAGAAATCGATAATCAAAAAGTCCTTCTTGCTGCGATCGGGCAACCACTCTAAATGCTTGCAAGTCTTCTGGCTGCGGGTTCCCCGTCCAATCATCTGCCACAGCTTAATGTAGGAGTACACTGGCTTCATAAACACCAGATTCATTACCTCTGGCACATCTACTCCGGTGTCCAGCATGTCCACGGAGATGGCAATCCGAGGCATATTCTGAGTTTTGAACTGGTTGGTCAACTTACCTTTGTACTCCGTCTTATGCGTAACGACTCGCACCAAGTCAGAATACTGAGGATATAGTTTTTCAAACACGTCACACAGGCGGACAGCGTGAGCCTGACTCAGAGCAAATACGATTGTTTTTCCCGGTAACTGCCCCGACTCATCCTTATAGCAGACCTGCATAATTTCTTCCCATTGCTTGCGTAGGGTGTCTGCGTTGCTAACCTTTTTCTCTAACTCTGAGCCAGAATAATCAACCTCATCTGGGTCAATCCCCTGCTCGATTAGGGCGTTACGATCGGCTTGGCTCATTCTTGCCCCTTGAATTCCCTCACGTTGTAAGTTCGTCTGAGCCTGATACAGTCTAAAGTCAACCAGGTACTTTTCTTCAACCGCTTGACTGTAGGGGTAATCAAAAGTCGGGATACCGTCAAAGCACTGAAAGGTGTTGAAGGTGTTGCGATTGACAAATCCCGCTGGGGTAGCCGTCAATCCAATCATCCGTCCGTCAAAGTAGTCCATCACCTCTTGGAAGAGGTTAAAGATTGACCGATGCACCTCATCAAAAATAATCAGGTCAAAAAAGGCAGGAGTGAACTGTTTAAAGCACTTCCTCAGCGTTTTATCTGTTACTACATACAGCCGTTTCGTCTTATCAATGTTATTAGTTGTGATGCGATCGCAAGGTTCATTAGGGATATGAGCCTCAAAACCATCCATCAACGCTTGATCGACCAAATTATTCCGATCTGCGACAAACAACACCTTTCGGGTTTGGTTCGCTCTCAAAAACAGGTCAACGATTGACATGGCGGTGCGAGTTTTCCCCGTTCCCGTCGCCATCACCAACAAAGCACGCCGCTTTCCTTCATCAAATACTTCACAAACTCGCCGAATCGCCTCCTGTTGATACACCCGTTCCGCAATCTGAGGATTGAGCGGCACGTCCATCAACGAAATTTTGTTCTGGCGAATGTAAAGCAAATTCTCCAAATCGTCTAGCGAGAAAAAGCCAGCCACTGGTCGCTTAGCCGCATTCCCCACATCCCAAAAATAAATCTCCTGTCCATTGGTCATAAACGCAAATGGACGAAAACTCTGATGCTTCTCAATTTCCTTGACGTAATACTCAACCTGCGTTTGAGCAATCTGAGGCTCGAAACTCTGTCGTTTTGCCTCAACAACGGCGATTACATCACCATTAGGACGATAGAGACAATAATCCGTGACACCATTCCAAGGCTCTGCATTGTACCCATCTACCGGAACTTCAATTCCGACTTGGTTTTTCTCCTTCTCTAGATTCCATCCCGCTTTCACTAGCGCTGGATCGATTAAATCTTTTCGAGTATTTGCTTCATTGCGAGACATTCAAAATCTCCAAAAACTGGTTAGCTCAACTGCGCTACTCTTAGTGTTCCCACTAATAGAGGGGCGGTATCACCTCCAATTATTCTGGTTTTTCTATTGACTTTTTTCATAGATGTAGATATTGATTCTAAATTAAAGTCTCTGAGGAATGAGCGAACTACACTTCATTTTGACTAGGGATGTGTATGACAAAGGAAAGAGAGCTTATAAGCGATTTTAGAGGAAATGTAAGGTTAGGTTAATACACATTTGTACTAACCTTCAGGCGTTCTCTGAGTCGAGCAAATGCGATCGCCAAACTCGCACCTCAACAGATTCATCACGAATGAACATCAAAAATATTGCGTTTAATTATTAAAATTCCTTGAATCTGATGTTCAAAAAGTTTGGTCTACTTAAGTAAATCGGTAACGCACTTTCGTTAACCAGTATTTCCACGGATGTACGACCGATAAACAAACCTTATTTTGATTCATTAAAGATAATAAATATTATGTCTTTTTTATCTACCCTTCTAAGGCTCAAAGGAGGAGAAAATTACTTTTATAAATAATTTCTGGCGAGATAATAATTTTCGCCTTGAACCTTGGGGGACTGACTACGAACCGCCAATTGGGCTGAGCGAAGAGCTTTCTATTTCTGAAAGTGAGGTTGACCCTACAGTTGAAACAAAAAATTGGACACCATTTAAGCCCCAACAACCTTCACTCCCTAATCGACTCATCTTTATTGATGGTCGCCGCCGCATCGATGCTGCTCTTGTTGGTGGAGAGAGAGACACCGTTTATTACGGAGCTTTTGGCACCATTGCCGTTGGTGCTGTAGACGTGAATCGAACGGCTGGCAAAGCAACCTACTCACACTTGACGGTTCGGAGAATTCTCGGTTTTGGCGGCAACCAACAAGCCCCGCTTACCCGTATCCCCTGCCCTCTGGGTAGCACGGCTGAATTAGTCTACGAACCCATCGAACCGAGCTGTGACAATACTCCTCAAGTTCGGAAGTCTCTGATTCAAAACATCATGCTGAAAGCAGAAGATCGACTGGCGGCTGAACTGTTGACAAAGGAACCGGAAACGTTGGTCATTCGGGATGGACAATTGCGCTGGTATGGCAAACCTGATATAACGCTGGGTTACGTCAAAACCATGCATAAAAACTATCTATCTGGAGACTATGCCGCTCTCCTATGGAAGTTAGAACCAGGAGAAAGAACCCCAATTTTCGCTATTCGAGGCAAAAGTAACTTAAGACGACGCTGGAGTTGGTATCTGCGCTCTGGCACCTCGGATGTGTGCCCAAAGCGCTTAGGTTATCACGAGCTACAGGGAATTGTACGCCTGGAGTTATACAGCGAAGCCGTTCCCTTAGACAGGGCAAAAGAAATCGCTGACCAAAGTACCTACCTAATTCCGCACTACGCCTCTCATCCTTCGCGTGACCCCCGCGCCCCGCAAAACCTCACACCTGTTGGAGCGCTAGAGAGGGAACTTGGACGGCGAATGGGTGACAAAGCAGTGATTGAAAGGCGTCTACGGTCTTTCTTTGCTTCTTTAGGAGTGATGTCATGACGACGAGTATTGGTTTTGTTCTGGGCACCTTGGAAGCCACCCCTTTGGAGTTTTGGGTCGCCGTTTCACCCGGTCATGTTTTGCGATTGGATGATGTGGTAGAAGTGCGGACGCATCGACCCGATGGTGAAGGAATTGTTCGCTTTTATGGTGTGGTGGATTATGTTCGCACGATGTATGAAGGAACGCAATTCGACACCGACACTTTTCTGGTCAAAAGTGGCAGTTTACCTGCAAACATATCCTACGCTGCTCATGTCCAAGTCACGCGGATTGAACCGGAGGAATATTTACCACCTCAGCCTGGAGACCCCGTAAATCTGGCTGTGGATGAAGATTTGAAGCGTGCCTTGCACTTTGATGGCATGGAAAAACGCATTCCAGCAGGCATGATGCGTAACAGTTATCCAGCTTATTTGAACTATGAATTTATCAATGGCGAGAAGGGCGCTCACATCAACATTTCTGGGGTATCAGGGGTAGCAACCAAAACCTCTTATGCCTTATTTCTTCTCCACTCCATTTTTAACTCTGCTGCTCTTGGTGCTCAACGAGCAAATACGAAAGCTCTGATTTTTAATGTTAAAGGTGAGGATTTATTTTTTCTCGATAAGTCCAATAGCAAACTCCGAGCCGAAGATTACGCTAACTATCAAACCTTGGGCGTTCCAGTCGAGGCGTTTAAAGATGTCCGCTTCTGTGCAGCTCCTAGGAAAGGCACTCACGATGTCGATCCCCATTTAGACCAGCGTCCCGATAATGTCTCAGTATACCTGTGGAGTATCCGGGAACTGTGCCGCGATCGCTTATTCAGTTTTCTGTTTGCTGGGGAGGACTTAGAACGCGGCAACTTGGGCTTTTTGGTTTCTGGTGTTGAGGAAAAACTAGCACGGTTAGCTGAAGATAACGACCGCACGGACAAAAAAGCGAACCGCAAATTGGGAGTACGGTTAGAAGTCGAGCCTTTTGGCGCTCTAGATAAGCAAGAAGTCGAAACCTTCAGAGACTTAATCGAGTTTCTAGAAGACAAACTCGTAGAGAATCCCGACAATAGCTGGTTGGGGCGCAACGCTGCTGCTACTACCGAAGCATTGATTCGTCGCCTGTGGGGAATTAACAACGAAATGGGTCACTTGATTCGGGGAGACTTACCTCCAGAACGAATGGCCAAATACCAGCTTGACCCCCTCTCAGACGCACACCGGCTTACAGTCGTGGATATTAACAAACTGGGAGGAAAAGCTCAAAAGTTTGTGGTGGGTGTGCTGTTGCAAAAGCTGTTTTCCGAGAAAGAAAAACGGGGACAAAACCCAGTTGTCTTCATTGTCCTTGATGAGTTGAACAAATACGCCCCTCGCGAAGGTCGTAGCCCTATTAAGAATTTACTGGTGGAAATTGCCGAACGGGGGCGTTCTCTAGGCATTATCCTGATTGGCGCACAACAAACCGCCTCAGAAGTCGAACGGCGTGTAGTCGGGCAAGCGGCAATTCGGGTTGTTGGCAGACTCGATTCTGCTGAAGCAGAACGCCCAGAATACAACTTTCTCACCGGAGCTTGCCGAAAGCGATCGCTTCTCCTCAAATCCGGCAGTATGTTCGTCCATCAACCCGAAGTCCCAGCACCGCTACTGATTAATTTTCCCTTCCCTGCGTATGCTACTCGTCAGATTGAGGCAAAGCGCAGTGAAGCAGAAATTGCCGAAATGGAAGACGATATCGACCGTTTTTAATAGGAAAAAATTATGCGTCTAATTCATACCTCTGACTGGCATTTAGGAAGACGACTTAAAGGTATTGATCGTACCCCAGAAATTGACGCAGCATTGAATGAATTACTTGAGTCAGCCAAAACGCTAGAAGTCGATGCTGTCTTAGTAGCTGGTGATATCTTCGACGTACCCAGTCCTACGGCTGACGCAGAAAAAGTTGCTTATAACTTCTTCTGCCAACTACGAGAAGCAAAAATTCCAGCGGTTGTGATTGCGGGAAATCACGACTCTGCTTTTCGGATTGATGGTGTATCCAGACTTCTATCTCACGTGGGAGTTCAGGCTTTAGGCAGACCTCGAAAAGCCAATCAAGGCGGAGTCATTCAGTTAGATACGCCTAGCGGCAAATTGTCTGTAGCAGCAATGCCTTTTGCCTCAGAACGACGCTTATTGAAGGCTGAGGATTTGTGGGAAAAAGATGATTTAGAACAACGCCAGCACTACAAAGATCGAGTTGCTTACTTATTTAAAAACTTAGCCAGCAACTTTCGAGAGGATAGCGTCAATGTAGTAATGGCACACCTCACCATTGATGGCGCTCTAAGAGCTTACTCAGAAGTGGACTACTACACGCGAGATACCTACAGTCTCTCTGGGCAAACTCTACCATCAGAAGCTCAGTATATTGCATTAGGTCACATCCACAAACCTCAACAGGTTTCCAATGCGGCTCCTACCTATTATTCAGGTTCGTTGATTCAAGTAGACTTTGGAGAAGCTGGGGAGGAAAAGGGATTCAATTTAGTGACCGTTGAACCTGGCAGACCGGCTAAAGTTGAGTTTAAATCAATTCCTTGCCAGAAACCATTGAAGGTTATCCAATGCGATGAAAACAACCTAGATGAAGCTTTGGAAGCGAATCAAAAACATCCAGGTTTTTTAAAAGTAATTGTTGACCTTAATAGCCCAAAAATTGGTTTAGCAGACAGGGTGCGAAAAGTCTGCCCTCAAGCCCTAATTATTGAACCTAAATACCCAGAGGTTAAATCTCAAAAGCGGCAACAGTTCCCAGGAGCTAATCAGTTTGATGCGGTTGAAGAGTTCCGCAACTACTGGCGCGATCGCCTAGGAACAACTCCCGACTCTTCTGTCTTTAAAGCATTTGAAAAATTATATCAGGAATTGAGCGATGCGACCCATTAAACTGACGTTAGAAGGATTTACCAGTTTTCGCACCCATCAGAGTCTCGACTTTTCCACCCTTGATTTATTTTCAATTACAGGGCTAACTGGAGCCGGAAAGTCGTCTTTACTCGATGCTATTACCTATGCGCTTTACGGAAAAGTTGCTCGAAAATCGAATATCGACGAACTGGTGAGCCAAGGAGCCTCTGAGTTAAAAGTCGAATTCCAGTTTTCTGTACAACAGACAGAGTATAAAGTAGTCAGAACGTGGCGGTATCGTCCTAGTACTCCAGTAACGAAGTGTCTGCTGGAAAAACTTCAAAATGGGAAGTGGCAACCCTGCGATCGCACAGTGAAAGTAGAAGACATATTAAGGATGGACTTCGACACTTTCACTCGCGTTATTGTCCTTCCTCAAGGACAGTTTGACGAGTTTCTCAAAGGAAACGCCCCAAAGCGTCGAGAGCTTCTGCGGCAGCTAGCTGGATTTGAAATCTTCGAGCGGATGCGGAAAGAAGCGAGTGAGCAAGCCAAAAGCTTTAAAGATGAGCGCGAAGTAAGAGATCGATTGTTGGCTGAAATCCAAGCTCCAACAGAAGCTGAAATGAGGGAAAAGCAAGAGCAACTGAAAGCTTTAGAAGACGAAATCCCTCGACTGGCTGAATCAGCCGCCACTGCCCACAAATTACTTGATGATGAAGAAAGGCTATTTGTTCAAATCAAACGTCGAGCTGAATTACAAAACGATTTAGCTAAGCTAGAGGCTCAAGCTTCCACAATCGAATCTTTTCAGCAAAAGTTAAAGAAAGCTCAATCTGCAAATAATCTTCAAGCAGATTGGGTACTCGTACAAGAGGCTCAGAATCAAGCTGTTAATGCAGAAAATGCTGTTAAAGCCGCTACTGAAAAACTGGCTCAAGCTCAAGCCGAGTTAGAAGATCAGCATCAAAAATTCGAGCTTTTTAAAACTCAGCAAGCAGAAGTAAAAGAACAGCTAGAGGTTCGTGAACGTAACTTAACAACGGCTAAAGCCTACGGGGAACAGCGCCAACAGTACGAACAGGAGGTGATACAGGCATTAAATACGTTTACCTCAAAAGAGCAACAGCGTTCAGAAGTAGAGCAAGAATTACAATCAGCCCAGGACAAAGAACAAGCTGCTCTCGACCAGCTTGCTGCTGCTAACGAAAAACTGGCACAGTCATCTGCGGGAGGCTCTCGGCTAGAGATACTTAACCAAGTTGTCCCCTCATTAGCTCAATGGGAAACTATCAACAAAACCACCCAAGCTGCCCGTAAGAAACAGGAAAAAGTTGCCAAAGATAGGCAAAAAGCTGAAAGCGATTTTCAAAAGGCGACTTCGCAGCACCAACAAGCTGAGGCTACATTCCAAGCGGCTAAAGCTGTACTCCAAGAAGCCGAGAAAGCCAATGCGGTCGCAACTCGACACAACCATTCTGCCGCCTTGCGTGCTTCACTTCAACCGGGAGATATGTGCTCCGTTTGCGGTGGTGTTTACCCTGAATCTCATCAGCTACCCCCACTGTCAGAATCTGCTGGAGTCGATATCACCCCGTTGCAAGAATCAGCAACAGCAGCCGAGCAAGCATATCATCAAGCCTCTACCGAATTGACAAAGGCACAAACGAAGTTAGAAACACTCCAGCAGCAAGACTCAGAGGATCGTCAGGATTGGGAAAGCCATGAGGCTGAACTAACTCAATGCCACGCTAATATTAGTGCTGTCTTAGATACCAAAAACTGGCAAATTTCCGCCCTAAAGCAGGAACATCAGACACTGATTGATAGTAATACTCAACATCAGGAGTTATTAGCTACACAAGCCAAGGCAGTGAATGAACTGGAAAAGTTGGAACAGACTTTAGAATTTGCCCAGAAAAGTCATGCTGCCCTATTGGAGGAAGTACGAGTTACCAGTCAAGAAGTTGAGCTTCGTCAGCGTAACCTTCAGGAAGTACAAGCCAAGCTACATCAGCTATCTGAGGGTAAACCCTACGAAACACTGCGCCAAGCACTAGAGCAAGATAAGCAAGTCTTGGAAAGTAAACAAAAAGCCGTAGAAGAATCTTATCAAGTTGCGGACAAGTGTGTGGCTCAAGCAGAAGAGGGCGATAAACAAGCTAGAGAAGTAGCTGAGTTTACCCGTGCTAAAAGAGAACAACTTGAGGCTCAGTGGGAAAAAGCATTGCAATCAGTAAACTTTTCTGAGGAAAGCTTCCTAGAAGCTCAAGTCACTCCTGCGAAACAGGAAAAGTGGAAGAATGCGATCGCGGATTACGAACGCCGAAACCTTGAGGTATCTACCCTTGTTCAAGAGGTAAATCGCTCAATCAGTGACAGGATGACTAATGAGGAAGTGTTAGAGCAACGTCGTCAAGCCAAGCATTCTGCCGATGCAAAAGTTCAACAGGCATCTTCACAACGGGCAGAGCTATCAGCACAGATGAAGGTAGCTCTAGACAGGCAGCAGCAAGCCAAACAACTCTTAGAACAGCAATCCAAGCTTGCCGAACAGGAACAGATTTATCACACCCTATCGCGCAATCTCAAGTCTGATGAATTTCAAGATTACATCTTAGAGAATCTACAAGCCGAGTTAGTTGCTTGTGCCACGGAACGGCTCAAGGAGTTAACGGATTCTCGCTATGCCTTGAGGATTCAAGACGGGGAATACTGGGTTGAGGATAATTGGAACGGAGGCGAAATTCGGCGTGTGCGAACTCTCTCCGGTGGCGAAACCTTTGCTACGTCCCTATCTATGGCGCTGGCACTCTCGGAAAAACTATCAATGGGTGTCGAATTGGGCAGTCTGTTTTTAGATGAAGGATTCGGAACTCTAGATGCACAAACATTGGAAAGCGTAACGCAGATTTTGCGATCGCTGGGACAGCAAGATCGACTGATTGGGGTGATTACCCACATTCGAGCCTTGGCAGAGCAATTGCCGACGCAGGTAAAGGTTCACAAATCTCCAGAGGGTTCGCGGCTGGTAGTTGAGGCATTTTAAAGCTAGTTTTTTGGCATTAACATGGCTTCTGTCGTTTCGCCATCTTCGCAAAAGGCAGAAAACAATGCGTACATTCACCGTGTACCCACAACGCAGGAACTGGGAACGGAGTCTCGCAGTTGGTGCATTTCGCTAACAAACGCAACTGATGGCGAGCGCACCCCCATCCCTCCTTAAACTGCCACTCAAGCCGATGATAGGGGTTCTCCGCATAACAAGCTGCACACAACAGAATGGGTCTTGGTTTGCTCGTTACACCTTTGGGCGGCAGCATTTCGGCGAGTCTGGTTGCATCCACTCGAATTACCTTTCCCAATGCTTCCAATTCTTTATGTGAGGGAAACGGGTTGAAATATAGTTTTTCCCATCTTCCCAAAGTTCCACCAAGCTCGGTTAGTTTTCCTAATGAATAGGCGGAAGGAAGACTGTTAGCCTTGAACCGCCGCAAGCGTCCTAAATAATGACTAATGCTCTCGCCTTCATAAGGCTCAACATAGCCTAATCTTGGTAAGTTATCATCCCCTTCTTGCATTCGAGTCTTGTCAAATAAAGTTTCAGGACTGCTAGAGAGCAACAGAGCAATCACTCGCTGTCATTTCTTGGTTGAAGGGGAACATATCTCATTCCATCTCGATTTGCAATTTTTCCCAAAATTCCTTTATCAACCTTGACAAAACCCTTTTTGAGCGAGCGGAAAGCCGCCCTGCTCAAAATCCTCATTAACACTCCTATACGGGCTTCTGTGCTGCTCGCTAGAATTTCAAACATCGTTCCTTCCGTTAAACAAGATGCTTCCGGTAGGGCAAGGATATCAAGCTCGACAGTCCGTAAGGTTTTTCTAAAGTCTTCTTCGTTGAGTCGTTCAAAGCCGAACAGCGTTGGAAAACAAGTCAGTAAGTCGAAGCCATGCAATTTGCTGTCCAGCTCCTGTTCTCCAACTAGAACAATAGGAACACCTGATTCATCAAAAAGTTGCTTGAGATCGAGCAGGGCTTCCCGTTGAAGATTGTGGGCATTGTCAACGATAACGAGTTCAATGCCAAATAGTTCAAGGCTACCTGCCAATCTAGGGCGCACATCTTCCCCCTTACCGTTTGCTGCTACATGATTAATGTCCTTGAGGATTTGCGTAAATAATCGTTTGGAACTCGATTCTGCCCACGCTACTGTATAAGAAACTCGTTTGCGATCTTCTTGTCGATAGTGGATTGATGCACGGCTTTTGCCAACATCCCTCGGCCCAATAACACGCCCACATTGTTTAAGGAACCGCAATTCATCCAACCATCTGAAGTATTCTGAAGCGCGATCAGTCGGGACAAAAGCCGTCCTGAATAGCTCCTTTATTTCAGCAGTCTTGGCAAGTCGAGCGGTCAAATCTAACTGAGGAGCCAGAACTTCAACAGGTGTCTGAGTTACAAGTTGTGATCGCACCATAGTCACCAGATCCTTTTCGATTTGCTTTGACGATTAGAAATTATCAGCCGATGCCTATCCGGCTCTTGAGCATCAGATGTAGAAGGCAACGTTTCTTTAGGTTGTGGTTCGGGTTGTTGAGGATTTATTTGTTCCCTGGAAATCCGCTCAGGTAAAACTTCAAGCGGCTCATCTTTCTGTGAAGAGCTTGAAGCCATACGCCGACGTAACTTGACGACATTCGAGTCTTTCTTGGAGGCTTGCCGTAACTGTTTCTGTTCAGCTCGTTGTTTGTCCTTCTTGTCCTGTTTACGGTCCTCAGCAAGTTTCTTGCGTTTGCCTAATGCTAGCAGAGCATCATAGTTTGAATGTTCCTTACGAGCTTTACTTCGCTCTTTGTTGAGCCTTTTCAACTCATCCAAACTTAAATCCTGAGTATCCAGGTTTATGGCATGAGCATATCCCAGAAAATCTCCCAGCTTGTCATCCGTTTCGTGAAAGTAAACACACAATGTCAGAATATTGTCAGGATCGTATCGCAATGTGACGTATTTACCGCCATGTTGCCTTAGTGATTCTCCTCGATAGGTCAGATTCTCAAATTGGACAGAGCCATGAGCTTGAACAACTCGCTGAGCCTCTTGCATTAGACAAATATCTAGTTCTCGCTCGTCTGGCGGTTTAGGCAATTTGCCACCCATTCCTTTAAACCATCTCTCAAACCTTGTATCGCGAGGGTCTTTAGGATATGGCTGGTGGTTATAGTCATCGCAGAAGAACTGAGCTAGGATTTTATCCAAATCGTGAATGGTCAAGCAAGCTTCCTTTTCTGCCTGCTCCGGGCGCTCCTGAACATTTGAACCTGTGTAACCGGGAAGTGCTTTGAGAACCTGAGTATTGATGGTTTTGAAAACTCGTTCTACAATCCCGCCTTGAGGAGGGCGATCGCGCAGTTCGCACTGGAAACCTAGCTTCTTTCCAATGGCTTTTAGGTGCTTGGAGCGAAAATCCTTCCCTCCGTCAGTGAAAAAATATTGGAGTGGAGAGCCACATACTTTCCAGGGTTTTTCCAGCTCATATTTGGAGGGATAGTTCTTGGGTAACATGGCGTGTCTTAAAGCCAGAGCTACTTCATCAGAACCCGGTTGTTTTCTCCATAAGTGATAACCAATAACACAGCTTGAGAACGTATCTACGACAGTGGTTATCCAGGGTCGATCAGGTAATAACACGCCATCACTACCGATAATCCGAATATCTAACTTTGTATGATCGCATTGGACAATTTGGTTGCTAAAATCAGCCTTTAAGAGTTGCCCAGTTCTTGTCTCAACTGCCAGCCAAGAGCCTGAACCCGGATTACGAACGCGCTTTTTCCGGTTTTGATGCTCGATTAACGGCTGCAAAAATCGATAGATAGTGGCTGGATGGGGATAATCACCCTCTTCAAGTCCCAGCTCGACGATTGCGTGTCGCTTCACTTCACGAACGACTTCTGCTGGAGATAGTGGGTGTTTATCTTTAAGACTCTTCTCATAAGTTGTCTTTACAAATTCTTGCCAGTATTCACTGATGCGATGCTTCCCCTTATCCGCTCGCTGCACTCCTGTTGTCTCTGGTAGCTCATCTTTAATGTATTGCTTGAGGAGGCGCTCTACCTGCCGAGTAGAAACATCTAGAGTTTTTGCGATCGCCTGCTTCCTCTGAGACTTAATCGTCCGATTCGGAGACTCGGCAAGCCATTGAATGAGATTAAATTTTAATTTGTGTTTATCAGCAGTTTCTTGAAGAATTTGTGAGGGATCGACTTCAAAATTACTCTCGCCGAGGTAGAGAGTGTCTAAATCTTGTGTCAATTCTTCTATCAGTTCAGATGGGTCGTCTAGCATGAGGGGAAGATCATCCATTCTGAGGAATAGTAAAAATGTACCATTCCTTCTGAATAATAGCTAGACAATGCGACACTCAATTTGCGATGTCGCTAAATTTAAAAAACGACAATTAATTTGCAAAATAGAATTTCCGACATAGAATGTGCGAAATCGACCAAGTTGCCGCTTTTAGAATTGAAAAGCCTGAAAAACTTGCAGGGAAAAGCTTTTGCTGGTTTGTAGCAGCTATGTCGTTATGCAAAAATTGCGACATTTAATTTGCGAATGTACATATTTTGTCAATTAACACATTATTTGTCGTCGTTAACAGATTAATGTCGTTTAACGACGTTGTAAACCAATTCGTGTCATTTAATTAATTCTGACAACGATGAACGCAGTCTTAGGACAGGTTGTTGGTTTTCGTCGCCGCAGTGATGCGGAATTAAGCGATCGCGAAGTGAAGTACCTTGATATACCACCATTCTCTCTAAATTCTCCCTTCCGCGCTTCCCGAGTATCGGTTACTACAAGCAAGCCTTAATTGAGTCAAGAGAGTTACTCTCCGAGTTGAACAATCACCCTTGTTATCATGCCACCTAAAAAAGAAAATAATGGATGTGGATGTGCGAGTATTCCATTTTCATTAATCATCGTTTTGTTTGGGGTTGGTTATTGGGGTTTTAGGCAGCTAGATCGTCTAAATATCAGCCAATTTTTGCCTAATAATCAACAAAATAATCAACAACCAACGACTCCTATTTTGACCCCTGCGCCTAGCCAGGGTGTAACAGTTGTCAAATCGCCCCTTCCACAAGCGATTCCGACTGGCACACCAACAACAAAGCCACAAGTTATACCATTACCTGTTACAAATTCGCCCCTTTCGCAAGCGACTCCGGCTGGCACACCAACAACCAAACCACAAGTTTCAGCATTACCCGTAACCCCCAAAAATTCACCATTACCTCAAAATCCTTGGGAGAAGAAGAAAATAAGGGGAATTTATTTAAGTCGATATCAAGTAACTAATAATGCTAACGAAAGAACGATTCGCGAACGAGTTCGTTATTACCGCTCTCAAGGAATCAATACAATTATTCATGGAGTGTGGGGGAATGGTTGCACGATGTATAACAGTGAGGTGATGCAGCAAACCCTCGGATATAAAAGTTGTCCTAACCAATTTCAAGATCGATGGTTAGATTGGCTGATTGATGAGGCGCACAAGCAGGGAATGCAAGTTCACGCCTATTTTGAGAAGGGCATTAAAATTGATAAAAATAGCCCAATTTTCGACTTGGCAATTTCTAAACGATGGATTGTGCCTGGGGTGGATAAAACCTATGCTGGCATCGATCACTACTTACTGGATGTGGAACTCCCAGAAGTGGCTAACTTCTTCAAAAAGATATCAGTAGAATTTGTCAAAAAGTATCCAAACATCGATGCGGTTCAGTGGGATGATTACCTTGGTTATCATGCTGAATTACCCGGAAAAGTCGATCGCACCGCCCATTTGACTAATTTTGTGCGGCAAATGAGAGCTGATATGAAAAAAGCTAACCCCACTGTTAGTTTCGATCTTTGCCATCATAATCCTTATTGGGGTAAACGTTATTTTGCGGCTGATTGGCAGAATTGGAATATCGATCGAGTTTTCATTCAAATTTATAACGATGCTAACTTCAACCAGGAGCTAGATTATGCCGAAAAGTATGAGGGAGTAGCCATCTCAGATAAGCAGTTGTATCGCTTAAAAGAATTGGTTAATAACCCCAAAATTAAGAGTATTTTGGTTTTTCCATCCTCTGGAAAACCCGAAGAGACTGCTGCTCTTCTCAAAAATGCTATTCCAGTCACTAAGTAAGGCAATGATTTCCGCAGTTTGCCTCTAACTTCTTGACGATACATGATTGAATAATTTAAGCTTTCTCAGCAGCCCCAAAACGGAAAACTGAGAGAATGTTTACCTAACGCCTGCTTCCAATGGTTCTGTAACTGTGAAAAGTAACGTAAGAAGCAAGTGCGATCGCCCTTCTTTCTGCCCAAGGATGATTGCGGATCTTCAATAATTTTAGGCCTAGAAGGACGCGATCGCATCTTTCTATAAATGCTTCAAAACGTGTGGGCAGAAGCCCACCATACAACAAAACTAGCTATTTCTTCCAGGGGAGTTTAGTCCCCATTTCAGTCAGCGCCGAGAAGATGAGATAGAAGACGAGTACGCCAACACCGGCAAGAAAAAGAACGATATCGTTGTCCATTCTGATAGCAGGGTAAATAGTAAGTACCAGAATCAATAATCGCAAAAAAGGTAACTCTAATAACTGCTTTAAGCTTTTCTTTTCACGGATAAAGTGTCCCGGTGTCACATTCATTCGGTTAACCCCATAAACTAAGGATAGCCATGCAAAGCTATACCAGTCATGCCAGAAGCTCAACTACCGAATATCGATCTCACACAAGAAAAAGTTTGGAAGCAGCTTGTCCTAAACGCACCTGTACTCTCAAGTAATACTTCTGCGTGGTCAGGTATTCACTTCGCTTATCATCGACAGTCTGCTCACGAACTTCCTGAATGTTGCTTTGCCCAGCATATTATCACCATCTGTGTTGGGCAATTTGAAATAAGGCTAAAAAGAAATGGACACTGGCAAAGTGAGTACTATACAGAAGATGATGTTGGCATTTTTCCGGCAAATCAATCAGATTTAATCGCTAAATGCGATCGCAAAGCTGAGTTTATTAATCTTTATCTTGAACCAGCAACATTTGCTCGTGTTGCGTATGAATCAGTTGATGCAGATCGAGTAGAGATAGTGCCGCAATTCAAAGTACACGATCCACTGATTCAGCAAATTGGTTTATCACTGAAAACTGAACTTGAATCCGGTGGAGTAGATAGTCGTCTGTATGCTGAGTCTATGGCAACTGCTCTCTCGGCTCATTTGCTACAGCGATACTCTGTCAAGCGATCGCTCATGTCAGACTACACCGGGGGATTACCTCTTCACAAGTTAAGAGAAGCGATCGCTTACATCAACGACTATTTAGATCAAGACTTGATGTTGGCTGAAATTGCCGCCACCGTTCAGATGAGTCCACATTACTTTGCCAGCTTGTTCAAACAATCTACCGGATTTGCACCGCATCAATATGTAACCAAATGTCGGATTGAGAAAGCTAAATTGCTGCTAGCTAGGCAAGAGTTGACAATTGCAGAAATACTTCAGCAAGTAGGTTTTAAGAGTCAGAGTCACTTCACCAGAGTCTTTCGTCAATATACTGCAACTACGCCAAAGGCATACAGAGACGCTCTCTAAAATTTTTGGAAGATTAGAACATTTTCAGAAGAATAGGCAAGACAGCAATAACAAGCGATCGCTAAACTCAACAGCCATAAGCAAAAAACTTGCGTTACATGGCAGCAGTGGAGTTTGTGATATGACAGGAATCAAGAAGAAACCCGATCTGAGCGATCCAAAACTGCGGGCAAAGCTAGCTCAAGGGATGGGGCATAACTACTATGGAGAACCAGCTTGGCCTAACGATCTGCTTTATATTTTTCCAGTAGTGATTTTAGGAACCATTGCATTGTGTGTAGGGCTGGCAGTTCTCGATCCAGCGATGGTAGGAGAACCGGCAAATCCTTTTGCGACTCCTCAAGAGATTTTGCCAGAGTGGTATCTCTACCCAACGTTTCAAATATTTCGCGTTGTTCCTAACAAACTATTGGGAGTTGTACTCAATGCTTCGATTCCCTTGGGCTTAATCGTAATTCCTTTCATCGAAAACGTTAACAAGTTCCAAAACCCATTCCGTCGCCCAGTTGCCACAGTTGTTTTCTTAGTGGGTACCTTAGTTACACTCTGGCTAGGAATTGGTGCTACTTTACCGATTGACAAATCCCTGACTTTGGGTTTGTTCTAAAGTTGCTGAAGCGTGGCAGTTATTTCAAAGCGATCGCCTCCAGCACCGAAATCTAGCAGAGAAAGCGCGATCGCTTATTGTTCTAAACTT
Source organism: Trichocoleus sp. ST-U2 (assembly GCF_039961875.1). Lineage (NCBI taxonomy): Bacteria > Bacillati > Cyanobacteriota > Cyanophyceae > Leptolyngbyales > Trichocoleusaceae > Trichocoleus > Trichocoleus sp. ST-U2. The sequence continues at coordinate 45,219 of NZ_JAMPJY010000028.1, forward strand.
CCAAAGACTGGTATCTGTAAAAAACTGAGCGATGAGACTGGGTACTGAATTTCAGACTTTTAGAAGATTCAATCACTATCAGAGGATAGAGGCTACGGAGTCTTTGCCTTTTATAAAGTAGGTTTCAGTCTAAAGTTTAAAAGTTACCAAAATCTATGGCAGCACCAGGCAAAGAAGGTTCCAGCACCGACCCAATGAGTGAAGCGATCGCTACAGCAATTCAGTTTGCTAAATTAGCTTCTGATACATTGCAGTCTACTGCTGAAAACGTTACCAGCACTACTACTGCCCTAGGAGAAACGGTTGGATCTGCGGCTGTGCGCTTCGTGGAGCAGGGAACGGAAAACGTAGGCAAAATCGTCACCCCAATCGCTGAAAGTCCAGTTGTGAAGTTTGCTGCCAAGGTTCCAGGCATCAATTGGTTAACGACTGCATTGGGTCAAGTTGATGCCCAAAAAGCTCAGAATGAGGTAAACAAGCTCCGACAGGAATATCCTCTAGAAAGTTCTGAGCAGCTTGCTCACCGAATTATTGTTGACACCTCCCTGAAAGGCGGGGGAGTTGGATTACTCACTAACTTCGTGCCTCCGATAGCGCTCACTCTGTTTGCAGTCGATGTGGCAGCGGTTACAGCGCTTCAAGCAGAGATGATCTACCGCATTGCGGCTGCATACGGTTTTTCGTTAGAAGATCCAACTCGACGAGGCGAAGTTCTAGCCATTTTCGGTTTATCTGTTGGCGGTTCTGGAGTCCTGAAAGTTGGGCTAGGCTTTATAGAACTCTTGCCTGTAATCGGTGCCGTCGTTGGAGCGTCGAATAACGCTGCATTGCTTTACTCGCTGGGATCTGTCGCCTGCCGATTCTATGAAGCGAAAAGAAAGTTTAATGTTCAAGCTGAGGGAAATGGTGTTGGGAGTGTTGCTAACTAAAGCTGCTTGTTAGGTAGGGAAGAAAAAGTTGAATGGCTTTCCTAGCTTTTGGGCGATCGCAAAGTGGCGACCAACTTCAGCCGGGAGAAACCTTGCACCCAGCGTATTCCTTAGCAATTAACGGTGCCAGAAGCGATCGCCTCCAATTTCTGTGCATCAAGCACCGTAATTTTTCCACCCCGACTGTAAGCCATAACCGGCTTCAAACTTTTAAATAGTCGCACGCACTCCTCATAGGTAATACCAATACTGCGAGCCATTTGATAATAAGAAAGCTTCTCCTTCAAACACTGACCTTCCGCCGCTGGAGAGGTACCATATCGAGTTGCAGAATACTGAATCAATCTAGCTAAGCGCACAATTGCCCGCTCAGAAACCAATCCATGCACCGTTTCATGGAGTTGTTGCAGCCTAGAATTGAAAACCATCAGCATTCGTAAGGCAATTTCCGGAGTTTGCTGAATCGCTTCTAGCAGCGCATCTCTTTTTACCGTCAGAATTTGAGAATCACACTCAGCAGTAACGGTCGCTGGGGCAATTCCATCACCCAATAAGGCGGGAGCCGCAAAGATTTCTCCTGGTGGCAAAGTACGGAGAATCGTTTCCTTGCCGGTTATTGCCGTTTTAACGACTTGTAAGGAACCGCTCAGGAGAGCATATAGCTTTGCAGGAAGGCGATCGCCTTCCTGCATGACAATCTCTGTTTGGCTGTAGTGCTGCACCTGCGTGTGGGGTTGTAAACGCTCTAATTCTGGCAAAGTTAAATCTACAAAAACCAAAATCCGAGAAAGCTGTTCGACCGTTGCCTGCATTTTTTCTGAGCTTCAAGAAGACGATAAGACGACTAGAAAATCATGGGAGCATCCCACCCAATGTATGCGCCCACACCCTGAAGGGCGGGGCTGGCGCGTGCGAAGGCTGCTGGGAGCAGCCTGAAGAATTTTAGCCTGCCGGGAGCAGGCTTCGTTTATGTAGCCCCACGCTTCAGAGCCAGGTTTCCCAGTTTTATCCAATTTTTCTCTAGCCGTGAAAGCGAGTTAAAAAAGTCTTTGTCTTGACAAAATGTAGTCATAATGAGTACGCTTAATAGAAGTTCATCATTCAGATCGCTTGTAGTCAAGGAGTGAAATTCATGTTTCCTAATCGAGAAGGACAAAAAGTTCCCAACGTCACCTTCCGTACTCGCCATGACAACGAGTGGGTGAATGTGACGACTAACGACTTATTTACTGGGAAGACAGTGGTTGTTTTCTCGCTACCGGGTGCTTTTACTCCGACGTGTTCATCAACCCATCTCCCTGGCTACAACGAGTTGGCTAGAGTCTTTCATGAAAATGGCGTTGATGACATTATTTGTATTTCCGTCAATGATGCCTTTGTGATGAATGAATGGGCTAAATCCCAAGAAGCAGAGAATCTAACTCTGCTTCCCGATGGGAATGGTGAATTCACCGAAGGCATGGGAATGCTGGTTGATAAAGCTGAGTTAGGGTTTGGGAAGCGGTCGTGGCGTTATTCCATGCTGGTGAAGGATGGCACGATTGAAAAGATGTTTATTGAGCCAGTTGTGGAGGGAGACCCCTTTGAGGTGTCTGATGCCCAGACAATGCTCAACTATATCAATCCTGAGGCAGCAAAGCCTCAGATCGTTTCCCTGTTCACAAAAGTAGGTTGTCCTTTCTGCTCTCGTGCAAAGGTGATGCTGAAGGAGCATGGGTTGGATTACGAAGAAATTGTCTTAGGCAAAGAAATTACTACTCGCTCTTTACGGGCTGTCACAGGCGGAACAACGGTTCCCCAAGTATTTATTGATGGCAAGTTGATTGGGGGTTCTGAGAAGCTAGAAGCTTACCTCAGTGCTAGATAGAAGAAGGCAAAAAACAGCCAGTCACCTCAAGTAAGCGATTCTGTCCTTAACTGAGTCCTTAACTGAGGAAAGAGCGATCGCTTCTAGATTTTGTCCTAGGCGCGATCGCTCTCGCATTTATGTTGGTTAGCGATCGCTTCGGTGAGAGTAACGTGATGTGAATGGGAGCGCTTACCTACACCAAAACCCCTGAAAGCTAACGATAACTTGTTAGAGTAAACAATAAGGGGTTAGGAAATAGGATATGGATAAACAATTCCAACACCGGATGTTACCTCAAGCTACCCATGACGAGTTAGCACGCCAAAACTTTGTCAATAGCTTAAAAGGCTACCTGACCAGTCAGGTTACCCCAGGAAATAAAGAAATTTACGAGAAGCGGCTTAAACCGCAGTTTGAGCAGGAGCATCAGCGATCGCCTCAAGATCGGCATGAAGTTCGCCGTCTGATGCAGCACGAACCCTATTACCGAACATGGGGTGCATTACGGCGTACAACTCAAGAGATGATGTGGGATTCAGTCAACACGAGCGTCGATCGGCAGCTTGCCGATTTAATTGAGCAGGCGCGGGACAAGGATAGCCCTTTGGGTTCTTTAACCTTAAATGCAGATTTAAAAATACCCGCCTATCACACCGCAGTCGATATTCACTGTATGCCGGGTGGATACCATAGCGAATATACCGAAGACGATATCGCAGCCGGGGCTGTCTACGATCGCGGTGTTTATGTTTATGTAATGGGTCGTCTGGGACCAATGAACGACGACATGGGGCAGTCTGTGGTTCGTAATTATCTACAGCCGCAGCATCCCAACTTGCGCCCTCGAAAAATTCTCGACATCGGATGTTCCGTCGGTCACAGCACGCTTCCTTATGTGGATGCTTACCCAGAAGCTGAAGTTTATGCGATTGATGTAGCGGCACCGATGCTGCGGTACGCTCATGCAAGAGCGGAGGCTTTGGGTAAGCGAGTACACTTCTCGCAGCAGAATGGTGAGTCTACAGATTTCCCCGATGAGTCGTTCGATCTGATCGTCTCCCATATTTTGTTGCACGAAGCATCGCCACCAGCGATCGCGAATATTCTGCGCGAATGCTATCGACTATTAGCACCGGGTGGACTGATGGTTCATGTGGAAGCTCCCCTTTATCAAAACATGGAACCCTACAGCGCCTTCATGTTTGATTGGGAAACGCAAAATAACAACGAACCTTGGTGGAGTGCCATGCGCGATCTAGACTTGGTAGCGCTGACTAGCCAAGCTGGTTTTGAAGCAGATAAAATTACCCCAACTGTTGCTGCTACAGGTGGCTGGAAAGGCACATCCCAAGGAGGCGGTTTTGGCAGTCGGGGCAATTGGTTTCTCTTGGTTGCCAGTAAATAAGTCACCAGTGATTAGCGATCGGTCATCAGTGATGAGTGAGTAACGACTGACTAAAGACTCGTCATGAGACTTCTGGTAAAAATCATCGACTGGTTGATTTGATTGGGTAAAAAAGAAGGAAAAAATAGTTACTTTAACCTTTCCCCGACTTCTATAAAAAGTCTATTTCCAGCATTTTTTACCCATTTGTCAAAAACGAAGAAATACAAATAAAGTTATTCAAGAGAATTTGTAGTAATGGCAAAAAAAGCTAAGGGAAAAAAACCTATTTATTTTGAAAATCCCGAAAGCGACAAGTTACTGGCAATGGTTTTGGCGCTAACTGGGGAAGTCTCTGTTCTACACGAACGTCTCGATACAGTTGAACGGTTGGCTCAAACAAAAGGTCTGATTTCGATTGAAGAAATTGAGAATTACCAGCCAAGTGAGCAGGTAGAACAAGAGAGAGAACAGTGGCGACAAGCCTATCTCGATCGAATTCTACGGGTTGTCAAAGAGGAACTGGATACATTAACTGAATAAGCAGAATATAAAAGTCACAAATCCTAAATTTATAGATTGAGATTGAGCAGATTTAAACTTGTTCCAGGTATCTTGATGATGAAACGTTGGTTGAACTGGGTTGTATTTGGCACTAGCCTACTGGTGACGCTGCCGCTAGGAGCGATCGCTTCTGCTCAAAGTGTCATTAACAAAGCCACTTGCACCTACAATGGCAAGCCACTTTACGGCAAAATAAAAATTGTTGAAAGCTTGCCAGATATCAAGGTAAAGATTGTCTCATCCTCCCCGGATTTAATCGTCGAACCTGTCACCGCTTTTCCCCAACGGTGCGGTCAGTGGCAATTTGTTGAATCTTTTCCCGATCTCAAGGTGCAGATTGTCGAGAATTTTCCCGATATCCAGATTCAGTTTGTCAATAACTTTCCCGGCGTTCGGTAAGAAACTAACACGGCGTGCGACTTTCTGTATTTCTGCCTCTCTTGCCAAGGGAGGTTAAGAAAAGGTTGCACACCGCGTAAACTAAGAATTAAAAATTGAGGCTTTTTAATCTTTAATTGTTCCCTAGCCTGGATATTGTGCTTGCCAGCGTCGCTGGGGACCCATGTCCAGATGCAGCATATAGGGCACATACATATAGGTCGCTAAACCGCCTTCCCACCAATCCAGCATCTTTGCGAGCTGTCGCCCGGTGTAGCCCTCCACCCTGAAATCAACAGCACCGCCCGTCATCGGTTGATTTTTGGACGCGCCATGAACCTTAGCCCCAAAGGGTTTGTGATGATACCAACTGGTGATCAGGAAAGGCTTACCAATCTGGTCTCTGGCAACTTGTAGCTGCTTGGCAAGAGCGATAATATTCTCCACGACTTCTAGATTTTCGGGGAGATGGCGATCGCCATTAGGAATCGCGTCTGCCCACGTCAAGTCACCACCCGCAATGATCGGATCGTTCAGATGAATTTCTGACGAAGACGAATAGGTTGCCAAAGCCAACGGTTGACTACTTTTGAGTGTCAGTTTCTCCATCGCTTCCGGGGCAAGATCGGGGCTTGGGCCATTTAATAAAGCTTGGTGAAACTTCTCTAACTGCTCTGGGTGATTATCTTTGAACCATTGCTCAAGCTCATCAATCGCTTGATTTTGATGCTCTAAATTCTGATAAAACTTAAAGGCATTTGTTAGTTTGAACTCCATCTCGGTCTATCCCTCCAGCGGGCAATTCCCTAAATACCAGCCTACCGCGCAACCTGTACCACTATTCTTTCGTTTCTCGGCTGGAGGGACAAAACCCTGCTCTGGAAGATTAGAGAGACTTTCATGAAACTGGCATTTGCTCTTTCAAAACAGATGCCTCCCTCTTAAGGGGTAACTTTTCTCGCGGTTGCGGGGATGGATGAGCGCCAAAACTGGTTAAAACACTTTCCAACGTTGGCAAGCATTGAGTGACCTTTTTCGCCCGAATGATCCCGTCCCAAACTGGCTCCAACTTCTTCCACGCCCCAGCATAGACCAAATGCCGCATCCGGTCAGACCAACGATCCTTAGCCCAAGCACCTTGGAAAATATTACTCCAACGATAAAAATCTCGATACGCTTGCCAGTAGCCTGCCTCTAGCACCTCCGGCGTCATCTTAGTTGGCTTGTAGACAACATGACGAGTATCGTATAAATCCCAGTTGGAATGAGTAATTCGTCCCTGCGCTGCCATGCGTTTGTACAAAGCAGTATCGGGATAAGGCGTCAAAATGTGAAACGTGGCAGTTTCTAGCCCTTGCTGCACCGCCCATTCAACGGTGCGCTCAAACACGGTTTCATCATCGTCATCCATGCCAAAAACGAAGCTAGCATTCACCATCACGCCCAAATCCCGCAAACGGCGAATCGCAGCGCTGTAATCTCTATTGAGATTTTGATATTTATGCTGTTCTTTGAGATTCGTCGGGTTAAGGGTTTCAAAGCCAACAAACAAGCTGCGTAAGCCACATTCGACTGCTTTTTCCAACAATCCCGGCTGCAAGATAGATTGTACCGTTGCGGCTGCTTGCCACACGCGCCCCATCCCCTTCATCCCCTCAAACAACGCGGCGGCGAATTCAGCGTTGCCAAACAGATGATCGTCGAGAAAATAAAGATGATGCCCTGGTAGCCGCTCAATTTCAGCCAGTGCGTCGTCTACAGGTTGCGTATAGAAAGATTTACCGCCTTTAAAGAAAGCTTCTTTGTAGCAAAAATCGCAGGTGTGAGGACAACCCCGCGAAACGACAATGGAGTTCGGAATTAAGTACAGATGGCGCTTAATTAAATCGCGGCGAATGGGAGGAACGCCGAGGAGCGATCGCAGTTTCGACTGATACACTTTACCAGGATGACCTGCCCGGAAATCCTGGAGAAATTCAGGCCAGGTATCTTCACCAGGACCTAGGAAAATTGTATCCGCATGAGTCGCAGCTTCTTCTGGAAGGGAGGTAACGTGCAATCCACCCAGACAAATGTATGCACCCTTTTTACGGTAATGGTCGGCTAGTTCGTAAGCTCGGTAAGCTGAGGTGATATAAACCTGAATCACTACCAAATCTGGCTCATCATCTAAATCCAGTCGCTCAACGTGTTCGTCTTGCAGGATAATTTCATCATCTTCGCTGAAAAAACTGGCAATCGTCGCTAATCCCAGTGGCGGAAACAGCGAATATTTAATCGGTCGCCAGTGGGGGCTGAGGGCTTCAGTCAAAGCCGGTAAAATCATTTTGACCTTCATTCAGAAAGCTCCTGCGACGATTGGTAGGTTTCTGGGCACCGATTTTAACCGGCAATCTGCTTAACAGTCGCTTACGATGACGATAGTCAGGTTAATTCTTCATATCTATGACAATTGCTCAACTATTCAACGGCGCGAATCTGTTTGTTCTGCCTTTCTGGGCGCTAATGATTTTCCTACCCAACTGGGGCGTGACGAAGCGGGTGATGGAATCTTATCTCCCCTTTGTAGCTTTAGCAGCTTTATATGTGTATTGGTTTTTTACATCCATTACACCGGAATCTGCTCAAGCAATGTCCAATCCTCAGCTAGCTGATATTGCTCAATTCTTTGCAGACGAGAAAGCTGCTGCTATCGGATGGGTTCATTTTCTGGTAATGGATTTATTCGTCGGTCGCTATATCTACTGGGAAGGACAGCGTACTGGTGTCTGGACAATCCACTCGCTGGTGTTGTGCTTATTTGCAGGGCCAATGGGACTGTTGTCTCATATTTTGACAAAGTGGGTGACAAATAAATTTTTCTTTCCAACTGGAACCGATTCCGTAGCTGCCTCGACTCCAACTTCACAGGCGTAAGAGAATTTTGGATTTTGGATTACAATCTAGCGGTGTAAAAAGGTTAGTTTTAACATTTGCACGAGTCGTAAATTGTCAATCTAAAATTCGCAATCAATTCATTATCAAATAGAGAGAATAGATGTATGCGTACCCTAGCGGTTGACATTGGCGGCAGTGGCATCAAGGTAATCGTCTTAGACGAAGCTGGAGAGCCACAGACCGAACGTAGTCGAGTAGAGACTCCAGCTCCAGCCAAACCGGAGCCTGTGATTGATGCGATCGCAAGTCTTGCTGCTGGAGCCGGTGAATTTGACCGCGTATCAGTAGGTTTTCCAGGTGTTGTGCGCGACGGGGTGACGAAAACGGCGGTTAATCTAACTCCAGAGTGGATTGGATTCGATCTGGCAACCGTGCTGAGCGATCGCTTGGGCAAGCCGGTGCGGGTGGCAAATGATGCCGATATTCAGGGAATGGGGGCAATTTCCGGCAAGGGTGTTGAGTTGGTCATTACCCTTGGCACCGGCTTTGGTTCCGCCTTGTTTGTAGACGGGAAACTGGTACCCAATCTGGAACTGGGTCATCATCCGTTTCGCAAAGGGGAAACCTACGAAGAGCAGATGGGGCGTGCTGCTTTGGATAAAGTCGGTAAGGAAAAATGGAATAATCGTCTAGAAAAAGCGCTCGCATCTCTTCAACATTTGTTTAATTACGATTCTCTTTATATCGGCGGCGGCGAAGCGAAAAAAATCGCGTTTGAGTTACCGTCAAACACGAAAATCGTGCCCAATGTGACAGGTTTATTGGGTGGAATTGCTTTATGGCGGGATTAGAATGAATTAGAAATGTAAAATTAAAAAAGAGTCTTTTTGCATTTAATTTTACATTTTTAGTTTTTAATTGGAGATCGCTATGGTACAAGCTCCTGCACCCATTTCTGAGGTTAAAACCCCAGGCTATACGACTGAATTGAGCGAACTCGCGATCAACCTGATTCGGAAAGCTGGGTGCGAGTACGGAGATGTCCGCTTTTGCTCCTACCGAACTCAGAATCTTTATGCACGCGATCGCTCTTTGAGCAATTTGTCAGACAATGTCAATTCTGGCTTTGGGGTGCGGGTGCTGCTAGATGGCGCTTGGGGTTTCGCTGCCAGCCATAACAAAACTCCGGCAGAAGTTGCCAGAATTGTTGCCTTAGCGGTAGACATCGCTAAAGCCAGCCGCCTTTCCCAACTCACGCGGGTACAGTTAGTTCCGGTTGAAGCGCACCGGGATACTTACATCACTCCGATCCAGATTGACCCTTTTACGGTGCCAATTGCCGAAAAGGCGGAACTGCTGCTGAATTTGAACGAACAGTTGTTGAATTATGGCAGTCGCGGCATCAAAAAAGCCTATTCTTACCTCAGCTTCAGCCGCGAAGACAAAACCTTCGCTTCTACAGAAGGTTCTCTGATCCAGCAGACAATTTATCGCAGCTATCCGGGATTTGGCTGTACAGCGATCGCCAATGGCGATGCTCAAAGCCGCAGCTACGAACGTCCGCCCTTGAACATCGGTTATGAGCATATCGATCAGTCAGATATCCTCAGCCAAGTCGATCGGGTTGCTGAAGAAGCGATGGAGAAAGTTCACGCGCCGGTTGGTCCTTCGGGGGTTCGTTCCAGCTTAATTCTCAAGCCGACTAACTTATTTTTAACCATTCACGAATCAGTCGGACATCCCACAGAACTCGATCGCGTGTACGGCTACGAATCCAACTTTGCAGGCACCAGTTTTGCCACGACTGATAAATTGGACAAACTGCAATATGCCGCGCCTTGGGTGAATTTTAAATGCGATCGCACTCAGCCGGGAGGACGCAGTACCGCAGGCTACGACGATGAAGGCGTTGCTTCACAAGATTGGTACGTTGTCAAAGATGGCATTTTAGTAGACTATCTAACAGACCGCGAAACTGCCCATCGACTCGGACGCCCCAGCAGTAACGGTTGCGCCTATGCTGATAGTTGGTCAAGCGTGCCGATGGTTCGCATTCCTAATTTAGGGCTAGAGCCAGGGCCAGAGGGAGGCAGCCACACCGCCACTTTAGCCCAGATGATTGCTGACACCGAAGACGGGATTTTAATCGACGGGATTGGCAGTTTCTCCATCGATCAACAGCGCCGCAATTTCCAATTTGGCGGCGATGCTTTCTGGAAAGTCGAGAAAGGGAAAGTGGTAGGGATGCTCAAAAATGTTACCTACCATTCAATGACAACTGACTTCTGGAATAGCGTGGATGCAGTTGGTCCCGCCTCAGAATGGATGCAGTGCGGTGCTAACAATTGCGGTAAAGGCGAACCGATCCAAATTGCCCAAATGACTCACGCCTGCGTACCCGTGCGAGTGCGCGATATTCAGATTGGCAGTTCCTCGTGATTTGAAATGGAGATGCGATCGCAAGCGTGAACTCTAAGTGTTATATAAACGCGATCGCTCTTTATATTTCGTAGAATTTTGAGTTGTGCGCGCTTACTTAGCTAAAACTAGATTTTTAGACACATTGCCAGATTCAAAGAAGATGTAGATAACCGAAGGTAGCTCCAGCGCGTACATGATCGTTGGCGATCGCGATATCCTCGGATGTGCCAGGTGAGCAGGCAGATATAAATGATAAGCTAATTTTCCAGACAAGCATTCCTCGCCTAACTAAGAGAATATAGAAACGAGACAATTCTATAGGTTTGATAGGAAGCAACGCTAATCCTTGGTATAGATAGGTTTCATGAACTCCTAAACGATGTGATAGTGCCGTGCAATTTCCCTCTGGCTGCCACTCTAAAAGTTTGGGTTGGATATTTACTGGCAAAATTGACACTAAGGGAAACCCAGTGGCAGCTAGTATTACTTCTACTAAGTTCCGCAGGTCAGCTGTTGGATCTGCATTTTCGATAAAAGTGATAGTAAACCATTCTGACAAATACCGACCTCGATAAATGTGTTCGACCTCCAGAGGAGTTTGGCTTACTTGGGGAATTGTATCCCAACCTTGGCAAAGGGGCACTGTGTAGCGAAGTGCTTTACTTTCTACAACTTGGGTCTGCCAGCCTTCTAGTTTTATAGCCTGAGTCCAAATTGGAAAATCCTGTCTTTTATTTATCATTAATTGCTGCTTTTATACTACTAAACTGCCACTTTTTACGTTGGTGTTCCGCATTTGTAGCAGTTGCTTAATTACTATATAGCCTACCTTTGATTCAATTTTCTAAGTAACTCTTTATTGTTGCTATTGCTGCTTCAATTTTCTCAATTTCTTGAGTTAATCCGCTAATATCTTTTTCCAGTTTCCCGATAGATTCTTCACTCCTTTCCTTTTTTTGTGAAGCCAGCTTGTATTTTTTATAATATTTATTATATTCGTTATCAATATTTACTGTTTCTTTAGATTTATTAGATAACTCATTTTCTTCGGCTTCTAATTCCTGCAATTCATTTTTAATTTCTTCAAATTCGTTCCGTAAATCTAGCAATTTTTGAAATGCTTTATTTTTAACTTTTTGTTGCTCTGATAACTGTTCAGCAAGCTTATTAGAATGGAATTGCAAAGTATTTACCATCTTTTCATCCAGTTTTTCATCCCGTTCTAACTGCTTTTCAGCATTTGCAAATAAATCGTCTAATTGAATCTCAGTATATCTCCATTGGAAATTATTCCTGGTAGCTTCACCGAAGAAACGACGAGCATCAGAAAGCTCTAAATCGAACTCTGGATTAGTAATCTTCTTGCGTTTCCAGTGTTCGTCATAATCGAGTCCTGTTGTTCCCCAAGGATTGCGGACTTTGATGTAGTGTATGTCCTTACCTTCTTTATTTTTGCGTGTTTCGGCTCCTACAACAGCATAGGCATGGGGTGAGGCTAATCCAGGAACAGTATCAACGTCTTCGCCACCGGAATGTCCTCTGCCCTTCTTCTCACCTTTCCAGTTGCGGGTGCCCGTTTCTACAAACTCTCCTCTATCAAGGATTTCCTTTATTTTATTAAAACCAGCAAGCGTACTTTCAGAATAATCCCCGCTGCCAACTGCTCCATCAAAATGTTTTTCATAATACTTCATTATGAGATCGGCAAAAGCTTGACTGACACCCGCTTTTTTGAGTAGCCATTTCATATCGTTATACTGGATGTCATATATCTTATACTTATCTTGCAGATCGCTAAGTTTTGAATCTAGAAAATTTTGCCATTTATCTAAATCTTTCGCGTACTCTGGGTCGCTCAGCTTAGGAATCTTTGTTTTTAAAGTAGAAAATTGCTGAACATTGACACTCTCAAACAATTCCTCTCTTTTAATTTCACGACCAGTGATACATTCATAGGGATCTAAACTTCCGGGAGCGATCGCTTGATAGGAACCGGCAAATTTTGCAAAAGCTTTTTCAAGCATAGCGGGCCAAAGTACCGTTCCAAAAGCACCTAGGCGCTTAGTTTGTTTTAATTTGTTAGCTCGCATATTCAAAGTAGGCAGAATTGCAGTATTTGCTTTCTTTAATACTGTCTTCCGCACTTCTACTTTCTCTTCATTTTTCTGCTTAGTACCTTGCTTGAAGCGGAAGAAACGCACCACCACAGTTTCATCTCGCTCCTCTATCATATCGAGAATCATATTTGGTTCGTGCATCGCTAGCTTGACCAGTGCTGCCATTAACATACAATCACCTATCCCTCCCTGGTTGACATCCTCTGGACGGACAGACTTCTGACCATTTTCATCTGTATGAAAAAGCGGGTCATCTTTAGGTTTTCCATGACCGACAACAGCAGTTCCATCAACTTTGAGCGAACCGATATCTGACTTGCGAACAAAAGCGTCTTGAATCGTTTGTCCACCCTTTAATTGAGCGCTAACATTAGCTTCTTCTTGCTGCTGCCCACTATCTTTATTTTTTTCTTTAGATTTAAATACAACTTTTACCCACTTAGGATTTTCCGTCTCAAACACTAGACATGGATATCCTGTATTCAATTTTCCAATTATTTCTGCTTCAGCATCTTTGGAGCTGTTGTATTGAACAGCATTTTCGCTATAGACAGATACATTCTTACTCACCTGACCTTCTAGAGCGGGATCTAACAGCACCCGCTGGATTATATTTGCATTAATTTGATTTACTACCGGCGCTGCTACGTCGTCTGCTTCCTGCTCGTATTTATCCCTTGATTCTCCGATAGCGAGCTTTTTTTGAATCGGTAATGGCGTGGTGCTGGCAGGAGATACGGATATATTGGCAAAATTATACCCAAAGCGCTTTGCTCTTTCCAGTTGAGTTTGTAAATTTAGCGTTTCTTGTGGTTCAGGCGATACTTGCTGTGGTGATTGAATAGCGAAAGGGCGAGGCTGGAACTGACTATTGATTGGTGCGGAGTCAGAATGCTGGATCGCATTTTTCTGGATATAGGTTCGGGTTTTCATCGCCAGCCTGTTATTTAGTTATTTTTCAATAATTATGCTTCGTTGATATCACATATTCTTGCTTGTTTCAAAAACCGTTAATAAATATAAATTTATTTCATCAGATGGAAATTGCGATCGCATTCCTATCATCTTCAATTTCTAATGCGATCGCTATCTTCCTACAGAAAAAGTAGATTATTTTTTCTAATTTTAGATAATTGAACAGCAAAATTCCCGAAAACTCTGCCAATAATTTAAGAATTTTGCTCTGAATGAATCGGTGCTAGCGATATTTCAGAACTAGCCATATTATTAATTTCTGGAATAGCAGATAAAACTGCCGAGATAAATTTTTGAAATAAACCTTTAAATTCTTCTGGTGCGATCGCATCCAGCATCCAATGATGAACTGCCACCAGCAGATCGCGATCGCCGACAACTGCGATCGCAAAACTCAGGCTAGAAACCTGTTCCGCATAAAATTGCCTGTGCAATAAAGCGTCTAAAAATTCTCGGCTTAGTTGACCGTGAACCGCTGCTAAAGGTGATAACAAAGTAAAAAACTCACCCGTTTTTGCCATTCTTATTTCTACCTGCAACTGTCCTCCCGACAACTTAACGATTGAAGGAGGAAAGGGGAGCGGAACCTTACAGCTACCCGATTCATCTAAAATTAATTTAGGTGAAGTATCTGGCTTACTTATTGCTGCTAAACCAGCATTTACATCGTCTTTCAGCAAAATTTTGACCTGAATAAAATATAGTTTTTCCTACTATTGACAGCAGAAAAAGCAAATTCAAATCATTAAGTAGAAACGCGATCGCTAATCGAACGAACCTACCTACCCCTATGCCTTCTAGAGTTATTACCCATTTGCTCTAATTCTGCTAACCTTTCGGGATCAATATTAGATAAAGCTTGGTTAGCTTGCTTGTCTTGGATATCTTCCCGTCCGCTTAAGTCTTCAGCAATTTTATCGCTAACAGCGGGAACATAATTCCCAACAAAACCATGTCCCTTAGTTTTACCCACGCTATGAACTGTTGATTTAGCGTGTCCTCCCGTACCAATAGCAGAGTCTATCCTGCTACCAATGTGGCTATAAGTCCCGACGGCAAAACTAACTGGGTCAAATCCACCCACATATAGGTCGGTTTTTAATATTGAAGACGGATGCTGTACAGCATTTCCGGCAAAAATTAATTGGATATAAGTATTCATATCCTCCTTAGCGCGATCGCTAGCCATCCTCTTAGCTGCTTCCTCTCGCGCCGCCGCCGCTAATATTTCTGGGTCTATACCTAGTCCCATATCATTTTCTTGATAGAACAGAGCAAAATCTTGATAGATTTTGAGAACTGCGGGGTCTTGTCTTGCTAATAATAGATATTCTTGTTTCAAAACTTCGTGTACATTTCTAACTGCATTGTCAGTTTTAATCGTTCCTCGGCTGTGAGCAGAAACAGTAACCCGTGTTTTGCGGCGCACCGCATCTAGCATGATTTCTTCCTGCTTCTCTGTTGCTTCGTCGTCAACTTGGACTTTTCCTTTGAGGCAGTCAATCAGATCGGCTACCACACCACCCCGTTGAGCACTATAGGTGTAAAGAACATCTATGGCATTCTGTCCTAATGCGGCATCGTCTTGAGCATCTAGCGCTTCGTTGACTGATTCTTGCAATGCTGCGGCGCTTAAAAGTCCCGATTTTGGCGCTACTTGCATACCATTGATATGAGTGACAGAGGGGTACCAATCTCCTAGAGAGACGGGTTGTGGATAGGGTGCTACGCGAGGTGCTTTGCCGTTAAAACCAGTCACCAAACCCATTGCGAAATAAACGACTTTCCCATTTCCTAATTGCGTGCGCTTAACCTCCTCAATTATCCGATTTGGCGATCGCCCTGACACTCGATATTGCTTGCTGTCAAAATCACTAAAATTGCTGCCTTTGCCAACACTTTGTTTCTCAGCAGAAAAAGCTCCACTTCGGCTTCTTCCTTCCGCTGGAGCCTGCTGGTCATTATCTTGAAGTTTCAGGCTAATTTCTGTCTGCTGTTCTATAACTTGGTCGCGCAAGCTAATAACGCCCGATCTTCTAGGATGCAGATCTGAGAATTTATCTAGACAGCGATCGATTGCCTCTAATAACTCACCCAGCAGAATGCTATCTGCACCTGCCTGTTGTACTTTCTTCAGTGCTTCATCAACTTTTTTTAGTTCGGATGGACGACGGGACAAGGAAACCGAAGTTGCTGCTTGAAACGCTTTCACTCCCATAATTTCTTTTGCTTGAATGAATGGCAGTTCCCCAGTCTGCGTATCATTCAATCTCATGATTTGAGAGCCAGGGGACAATTCAGATGATTTCTGTATTTGCCGCTGCACCTGACCCCCATTCTGCTGCACCACATGAGTTAACTCGTGCGCCAACAATTCTTGCCCCCCGCGGCTCCCGGGATTGTATTCCCCCTGCCGAAAAAAGATATCTTGACCCGTAGTGAAAGCTTTGGCTTGAATTGATTGATTTAGCTGGTGAGATTGGGCATCAGTATGGATTTTGACACTGCTGAAGTCTGCGCCAAATGCCTTTTCCATTGGTTCTCGGATGCTTTCTGAGAGGGATTGTCCGCTCCCTCTAGCTTGTTGGATGGATGTTTCCAGATCCGCTGTTGCAGCCATTCCATCCGCTCCAGACTGACGCTGCACTATTGGCTTCATCTGGAGTTCGTCTTCTTCATCGAGTTGGGGCGTATCTTGCCGCTGAATGCTGCCTTCTGGTTTCTGCTGGAGTTTTTCCTCCTCATCCAGTTGGGGCATTTCGTCTCGCTGGACAGTTTCACCCGAAGCTGACTGTTTAGGCGCAGGTGCGTTATTAATCTGACTCACGACTTGAGCCGCTACTCGATCTGCCTCTTGTTCGTACCGATCCCCTGGTTCTCCAATCGTCAGTTTTGCCTGAATTGGTTGGGCTGTCGATATTTGGCGGGGAGCAAATAGGTTGGGGATTTCCAATAAGTTAATGCCTTGGCGTTGCGTACTTTCTCTTTTCTGCTGCCAAAAGGCATCCATCTTTGCCTGTAATACCGTTAGTCGTTCCTGTCCCTCTGGCGTTATGCTGCCGTGTTTTGCCTGTATTTCTAGCCCGGTCGCCTCAAACTTATGCTGGTCAAATGCTTGATTTTCTATTTCCTGCTGGGTAGGAGGCAGCTGCGAATCAGGTTTTGGTTGGATTGCAAAAGGGCGCGACTGAATGCTGTGGCTGTTTTTCTGGCTAGAAGCGGGATTCCAAGAAGAAGATTTTCGTATTCTTTCGTAGGTCATCTCTCGCCTCTATTCCAGAATTGCAAAATAATATTTCTTTCTTGTCAATACTATCTTTAGTACCTTCTTTTAGCATAAATGTAATATTTTGTAACTAGAATAAAGCAAGCTAGGATAACCTAATTGAGATGTAAAGATAGAAAACTCACGGACATCAGAACGACTGACTGTTGCAGCGTTGCTGAATTTACGAATAATCTGGCACTCTGGAATAGAGGTTTTAATTATTTTGTTGATTGGCATTTGAAAAGCCTCGCACCCGAAATCAAAACGCGATCGCATCGCTTCATCCCACACTCAACCATCCACAAATCTCAGGATTATCGTGACTCTAGCAAAAGGACCCAGTTTAATCAGTAAAGATCGGGCGATCTCTCTATTAGAAGAAGTTATTAAACAGTCGGAAGCAGAGGAGGTATTTGTCAGTCTCAGCACTGGTGAAGAATCCCTCAGCCGCTTCTCGGAAAATCAAATTAGCCAAAATATTACTAGCACTCAGTTTAAGCTCACCATCACCAGTTACTTCGGACGCAAGAGTGCCTCTAGTTCTACGACAGATTTAGATTCAGATGCGATCGCATCCGCCATCAAACGCTCGGAAGAACTCGCCCGTTTTGCCCCAGAAGATCCGGAGTGGGTGCCACTGCTAGAACCTCAAGTTTACGAAGATCGCATCCCAGCCTTCGATGAGGTAACGGCAACCCTTTCACCGCTAGCACGAGGCGAAATTATCCAGCGTGTGTGTGCCATGAGTGCGAAGGCAGGAGTGGATGGTTCGGGAACGTTGAGTACAGAGATGAACTTATATGCGATCGCGAATTCGCGGGGACTACGCGCTTGCAATCAAACTACAGAGGCAGATTTCAGCTTTACCTCTCGCATTGGGGATGGTTCCTCGTGGTCTAATCGCTCCGCTTGGGCGCTTGAACAGTTGCCAATTGAGGAATTAACCCAGCAGCTAATTGAGCGGGCAATCAAGTCGCGCCAACCCCGCGAAGTCCATCCTGGCGCGTATCCAGTTGTCTTTGATGGAGCCGCTTTTGCTGCTTTGCTCCCTTGGATCGTCTGGAATTTGGATGCACGCGCAGCAGATGAAGGGCGGTCGTTTATGTCTCGCACTGATGAGTCAGGCAAACCCGCGGGCAACCGTTTAGGCGAAGCAATGTTTAGCCCCATCGTGCAAGTACAGCGAAATGCCGCTCATCCTCTGTTGCAGTTAGGCACTTTCTTTGGCGATGGATTAAGCAATGACTACAAAGAAGTCATTCAGGACGGCATCCCCCAAACGCTTTCCTACAGCCGCTACTGGGCGGCACAGCAGGGCAAAAAGCCGACAGGCGCGATGTATCCAATTGTGATGACTGGCTCAGATCGAAGTCTAGCTGACCTAATCGCCCAGACAGAGCGAGGAATTTTGGTGAGTCGGGCTTGGTACGTGCGCTATGTGAATCCTCGGTCATTAGTCGTAACGGGAATGAGTCGTGATGGCACCTTCTGGATCGAGGATGGTCAAATTGCTTACCCGATTAAAAACTTGCGCTTTAACCAGAGTTTGCCTGAAATGCTGCGGGATGTGGATGCTCTGAGTACAGTCCAACGCTATGGCAGCAGTGTTGTGCCTGGGGTGCGAGTGGGGGCGTTTAATTTTAGCAGCGTGACTGACAGCGTTTGATTTATAGGGGTTCTGGGCAGCAGTTTAGAAGCCAAAAAAAGCAGCCAGAGGAATAACGCGCGATCGCAAAGTATATCGTGCCGATGATTCGGTTCCTTGTGTTTGTCAGCTAAATGTCCGCTAAACCATCAATATCAACCGTTTCTAGTTAATATTGAAATTCGCAGACATTCTATCAAAGCCGAGTTTCAATTTGACCTTGTCCCACCTCAATTTTTATGACCCCGAACAGCGCCCCTGGCCCAATTCCCGTCTCGATTGTGCCAGTATCATTGGGCATACTACTCCCACTAGCACCCGCCTGTGGTTCCGGGCGTCTTCTCCTGGAGATTACTGGCTAGTATTTTCTCGCCATCGAATTCCTACCAATGGCACTCCGGAGATAATCAACGACGAAAAAGGGCATTGGTTGCGATTAACCTCTCCAAGTACTTCCCAAGAAATTTATAGCGTTACTCTTGTCCCACTCCAACTTAATCAAGAGCATGACTTAACAGGTGTAGTAGACCTAAAAAATCTCCAACCCGATACTCGCTATTATTACGCTTTATTTCACTTGGATAGAGAAAAACCCTGGGAACTGGGCAACGAACAAAACCTGTCATTTCAAACCTTTCCAGAACATCCCACAGAGGTGAATTTTGGGATGTTCAGTTGCCATATGCCTTACGACGAGCATCAGCTCCTCAATTTGGAAATGTGGGATAAATTTAAGCAAGAATTATTGGATACAAATGCAAATTTTTTGATAGGTACTGGCGACCAAGTATATGTGGATGGAGAAGGAAATAAACAATTAAATATCTGGAGCTGGTTGAAGAAGAACAAAAAACAAAACCCTTCTAAAACCGATATGATTTCCTGGTATCGAGATATCTATCGGGGTTATTGGGGCATCCCCCAGGTGCAACAACTTTTTCAAACTTTTCCCACCTATATGATATGGGATGACCATGAAATTATGGATGGCTGGGGTTCTTATACACCCAATGAATTAGCCGCACAGCTAGATACTTCATGGCAGTTGCGAAATACTCAAGAACATTTGCGGCTAGCAAATGAAATGTTTGAGGCTGCTAAGCAAGTTTATCAAGAATACGAACATTCTCATAATCCTCCTACAGATACCAGTATTGATCAATTTGACTATCAGTTCAATTGTGGATTCTGTAGTTTTTATGTATTAGATATGAGGGGAAATCATGATTATAATCGGCAAGAGCTGCGTCTTTTAGGTGCCGAGCAGTGGAAACGTTTTGACGGTTGGCTAAATTCCCAATATGATTCTGAATCCCGCGTTTTATTTATTGTGTCGCCAGTTCCAGTCGTTCATTTTAAGAGCTTTGCTGTTAATAATTTAGACATCCCCTATTGGAAGTACACTGATGATTTACGAGATCATTGGGATCATAAATCTAATTGGGCAGAACGAGATCAACTATTAAATAAGGTTTTTGAGGTTTCCCAAAAAACCAAGAAACCTATTGTATTTTTGAGCGGAGATGTACACATGGGAGCTGCTTTCAAGTTATCCCACGAGCAATCTCCATCGGCTAAAGTGTTTCAGCTTACTTCTAGCGGTATCGCCTATGCATCTTTAAGTAAATTTGCTATGAACATATTACAAAAGATAGTCATTGATGAAAATTTTATTGAAAGTAATGAAACTAAAAGTCCCTACAAAATAGAAAAAATATATGTATGTACTAAAAATAATTTTAGCTTGCTTCATGTAAAACAACTTGCCGATGGAGAGTTATCTATTATTTTTGATTTGTTTAGTAGTGACTACGGAAATAAAACTTTTGATAGAGAAAGAATCGAGTTAAACAAGGTTTCATAGAAGTAGCGAATTGTTAAAATTAACGCCGTGGTTTAGCGTTTCCAAAACATTCTGGAGACGCTAAAAGACTGTTGTTGAGACACAAGGATAAAAATAATTAAAGGAAAAGAAGGTTAGCTTTATCTGAAAAGGATTGGTTTTCGATATCATTACATCAACGACATTTTCCATCAGATAGATATGTTTGAAGAATTATTTACAACCCCTACCGAGACTAATCTTGACTTAGCGATCGCTCGTCGTCCCCGGAAGGGAGTCATTATTGGTGCAGGTCAGGTAGGAATGGCTTGCGCTTACTCAATCCTGATTCAAAACACCTTGGATGAAATGGTGATTGTTGATGTTAATCGAGAAAAGCTAGAAGGGGAAGTCATGGATTTAGTCCACGGGCTACCCTTTGTCGAACCCAGCCTAGTACGCGCGGGAACCCTAGAAGATGGGGAAAATGCCGATATTGTAATTGTCACAGCAGGAGCAAAACAAAAGCCTGGAGAAAATCGGTTAAGTTTGGTGCAGCGCAACATCGAAATCTTTAAAAATTTGATTCCAGAAATCGTGAGATGTTCTCCAGGAGCGATTCTCTTAATTGTCTCGAATCCAGTAGATATCATGACCTATGTTTCCTGGAAGCTTTCTGGGTTGCCGAGTTCTAGTGTGATTGGTTCGGGCACGGTGTTAGATACAGCTCGTTTTCGCTATCTGTTAGCCCAAAAGTTACAAGTTGACCCGCGTAGTTTGCACGCATACATTATTGGGGAACATGGAGACAGTGAAGTTCCCGTTTGGAGCAAAGCCAATATTGCGGGAATGAATTTATTAGATGTTCATGACAATAATGATTTAACGAAAACTGCACAAATTGACGAGATTTTTCAACAGGTCAAGAACGCCGCCTATGAGATTATCCAACGCAAAGGAGCAACTTGCTACGCGATTGGTTTAGGGGTTACTCAGATTGTGCAAGCAATTTTACGCAATCAAAACCGAGTTTTGACTGTTAGTAGTTTGATAAATGGTCTTCACGGAATTAATGATGTTTGTCTGAGTTTGCCTGCGGTCGTAAATCGTCAGGGTGTTACCAGGGTTCTGAATTTCTCTTTGACCCCTACAGAGTCAGAACAATTGCAACGATCTAGTCAAATCCTGCGCCAAACGATTCAGCAAGTCAACCTTTAATCTCTCAGCTATCAGTTTAAGAGGATATTTGAAAAGTAGTATAGCCATCTTAAATCGAATGGCACTGACATAAGAGCCTTGAGATAAATCCCTCACCTTAAAGCTTTTAACCTGTTTTCACAGGTTGAAAGCTTTTGTTCTGGCAGTATTTTAGTCAGTTTTAACTGACCTTAGCTCTTAGCCCAAACTTTAGTTTAGGGTTTTAGTTCAGGGCTTAAGTCAGCGCCATTCATCTTAAATCATTCATGAAATCTTCCATCTCTCTTCTTTCCCTTCCTTAGCGCTATGCAGTGCGAAGGCGCGAGCTGAGCGCCATACAGCCCCACTACGAGATCGCCAACGCGATTAATTCTGACAACCCTTGAGGATTGCTCGATGAGCCTATCGTAGGGGCGGCTACCGCATAAGTCGCCCAAATGCAGAAAAGGCAGTACCGACTGGATGGTGCCATAACCGACTTCTCAGACATCCTCTGGGTGGGTAGAGTCACTTGAGAGAGCAAATGTGTTGAATGCAATGTGTTTAGGGAACTGCATTGCGTCTCCACTGGTTGAAGAGCGGCACTGCTATGGCTTAGTAAGTATATTTACTTAGCCGTTTGTTCGTGATGAGCAATTTTCCCTCCAACAACTTGCTAAAACTACCTCAACCCTAGATGAAACTTTCTGGGTGCATATTCCATCTTTGGGATCAACTGAAGTATACACAAAGAAAGATGGGCATTTTGTCAAATTATTGTTATCTTTCGTAATAACAGGGAAATGGTTAGACGGTTCAGCGATGTTCAGCCCTTACCCTGTGAGTGCTTCAGCGATTGATAAACATACACTCTCTCTAAAGTCGGAGCTTACCATGAACCAACCTATCGAACTGTCTCTCGAACAACAATTCAGCATCCGTTCCTTTGAAAGCCAAGTGGAGAATATGAGCCGCGAACAAGCTCAGCACTTCTTGGTCAAACTCTATGAACAAATGGTGATGCGCGAAGCTACATACAAGCATCTTCTGAAGCACCAATGGGGCTTAGAGCCAAATCCTCAGGAATAGAGTATCCGTGTCGCAGTGGGCGACCTCCGTCTCTTGCTTTGTTCCTCAGGGGAAAGAAGCTGGGGGTGCTGGGGCGTCAACTTCAGTTTCAAGAACGTTGAGTTTTAGGAAATTGCTTACGGTTGGAAGCGTTGTCTATTTAAATATCCGAAGGACAAAGATAATATCTTGTAGTAAGGAAGCGTGTTTAAGTAGATGAACGTAGACCAAGATTTCTCGGTTGGCGTGTCAAGCTTGCTGAATTGGTACCGATTTTTCAGAGTTTTGACATGAAGTTGAATAGTTTATGACAAGTTTGGCAGTACTGGCATAAGCGAAATTGGTTTTTTGAGTTTAGGTTTTCGTACTACAAAAATTTTCATACTACAAAAATAAATGCGACAGCTTGATCGCTGTGCAGACATGAGCGAAAGCGAGAACCGCTAGCGAATAGACGCTTTGCAGGCACTCCTGCGGGCATAGGCGACGCGATCGCAATCAAGTGTAAAATTAAAAATAATCAAGCGCGAGTCTATTGGACTCTGCATGAACTCCTGACTCTCTTGCCCTAACTCAGCACCCAGACTAGCCTGAGATATCCGAAGAATAATCTCCGGTCTGAACAGATTCCAGCTTCATCAAAATCTTGGGCTTTAGCTTCTCAAACTCTTGCTTGAGCAGACTTTTACTCATTTGGGGCTGAGCCACTGAGGGTAAGGTTTGGCTTGTATTTGCCCACTCTTGCAACATTTGGCGTTGGACCGGGGCAATTGTGGAAATCATTACATTCGCGCACCGATGCGGTTCTTCTAAAGCAAAGAACAAAATCCGGTAAATCCCGTTTTCTCCCAGTTGTCGCACAATATCCTGACCCATAGAAGTTTTTAGATCCAGGTAGCAACTGAGCCAGCGAGGGCCTTGTTCGCGGTTGTGCAGGGCGGTAATCCACAGCAGCATAGGATGAGGAGACATCAAAAACAGAAACTGATTGTAACGAGTGCTGATCAGGCGATTCTGAATTTCCGGTTTGTGAAGCATGACCCACAGGGTAGGTAAAACTTCGCGGCTAGTGCGAAGTAGATGGGGAAATACAATCTCTGCAATTGGTTTGTTTTTAGGCCAGGAAGTTAAGCGGCAGACTTCATCGGCTGTCGGGGCGTTCTTAGGTTTGGGATCGGCTACGACGGGCAGTTTAGATAAAACTTCTCCAATCCGCTGACCTAATTGCCGACCTTGACCAAAACGTTGCTCCAATGGCTCTAATGCTTGCAACACTTGAGCCGCATTTTGGGGGCGATCGCTAGGGACTTTTGCCAAACAGCTCATCACTAAGCTTTCTAAAGATTTTGGCAATTTTAGATCGGGATTAACCGAATCAAAAGTTCTTGGGGGGATAAAGTGATGAGCTTTATACCAGCCGCCAAACGAGTGAGTCTCTGCCATCAAGGGCATCTCAGCCGTCAGCATCTCAAACATCATTACGCCCAGACTATAAATGTCAGAGCGTTTATCCAGTTCTCTGCCCTCCATTTGTTCTGGAGAACAATAAGCTAAAGTGCCCATAAACGAGTTAGTCTGAGCGATGTCGGACTGGAGCAGCTTGGCGATGCCAAAATCCAGAATCTTGACTAACTCGCCTAAAGTCGTATCTTGAACGACTGTAATATTACTAGGCTTTATATCCCGATGAATAATCGGACAGACTTCACCATCTATGAGGATGCCCTGGTGAGCGCATTGTAGCCCTAAACAAATTTGGCGAGTGATATTCAAAAATCGGGGCAAGGACAGGGGCCGGTCTTTGAGAACCTCGCTCAGACTCTCCCCTTGGAGAAATTCCATGACGTAGAACGGGATTTCGTTCTCGTCCACGCCATAATCCCTGACTCGGACAATGTGAATACTTTTTTCTCCCAAAACAGCGCAGATGGTTGCTTCTCGCTCAAAGCGATCGCGCATTTTTTGGTTTAGTAGCGTCTGAGAGAGGAACTTAACCGCGACGGTGACACCTCCCAGTAACATATCCCTGGCTTGATACACTCGACCCATTGCGCCTTTGCCTACCAACCCTAAGAGTTGATAGCGATTGGCGAGTAAGCGATCGGTGTTGGGGTCTGTCATCATAATTTGGCTCCTAAAATCGGGAGCATTTGTAATATTTAACTATAGGGAACTATTAACTTTATCTCAAAGGATGAAGTCTTATGTCTTCAAGATGGAGTTTTAAGCCTTCAAGCGAAAACAGATATTGAGTTCCACGCAAGAAACCGGAAAGACCAGTAAACGTTCTTTCCTACTTCATACCTCTTACTTTATATTTCCCAAATTCCGCTTCATATTTCACACTTTATACTTCTTACTGACCATCTAGAGCCTGAAGCTGAATTTCTAGAGCGATCAAGAATATGATTGTGGCTGACGCTCCATCGTTGCTTCCATCGTGCTAGTCAAATAATGACCCGCCATGATGCCACTAGAAAGGTAGTAGGTATTCTCATTGAGACGGTGCAAGGTATCGAAACCAGTGCGCCGCTGACGATCGCCTAATACCCAGTAACGCTGAACGATCGAATCTGGCGTAACCCAGCCCTCGCCCTCAACACGACCTAAAAGATTGTGCTGTAGTACATAGGTATATTGGCGTTCCCCAGCATCAAATCGCCCACGATATTGTAAAGAAATTTCCTCGCGGGCGCTGCCTGGAAAGCTCAGCTTTGTCACCATTGTGAACCAGTTTTCTCGACCCCAGGCCACTAATGTTCTGCCACTCACGGTGATTGGCATCTCGTGACGCTCCAGCCAATTTCCTTGGAGCGTCCATCGTCCTGCCTCCATTAAAAAGGTGTGACCCACGGTTGTCACCTTGCTGCCTGCTTGAAACGCCGCCTTTAAACGATTCTTCCCTTCCAGGATGAATATTCAAGGCGACAAGTAAGTTTAGTATAACCGGAGTCTTGGGACGTAAAGTGGAATACGCTTGTGCGGCTTTATCCCAAAATCAAACTAAGGAATCTTTTATAATTCTAGTCCCTCGATCCCCAGGACAGTTTATCAATGTTATCTGTGATATCGAAAGATTTTCAGGTGAAATCCGGCCTTATATTCCGGCTCTTCTACTCCTAGACACCTCTGCACCTCGGTTCTTCGGTTCCGGAAGTATCGCGGGAACGAAAGATTGAGACTTTGAAGAGTCTGCAATCTTCAAAGCAGAATGAGTCCAAGCATCATTGGACAAAGGCCCTTCGGATACTTTAAATTCAAATGGATGAGGGGGGTCTTGAACAAGCGACAGGGAACCCCGATCGTGCGCTTTCACCAAGCTGACGACCCAAGGTAGAAAGTCTAAGATTTCCTCTGGTAGTACAGTTAACTCGAAGTACCAACCCTGATTAAGTCCTCGACATTCTCTTCCCCATTGTGCCGTTGTAACTCTACCAGCGCTCTTATTAATCGCCACTCGTAGAAGAAATGGGCGTTGAGGAATTAACTTGTCTGGTGCAGTGTATGCGTAAATACTTATATAGTTCACTTGGCTCCGATTGTCTATCCAAGATGCAATCGGAAAATTACTACTATAGGAACTTCCAGTAACTCTCACTGGCACATTCATAGCAGTAGCAAAGAGAGAATAAAACTCACGCCTTAGGTCAGCGATAATACGTATTGCTTCTGGGGTCATGCTTGCTAAAATTTGTAGAGAAAAATACAAGAAATGGCTCTATTTCAAAACTTGTGATGGTGATGCCTTTAAATTTTGCTTTAAAGCCTCACCAGCTTTTGAAATAGAGCCTAAGCAAAGATCGCTTGATAGCAAGCTGTTAAACGCTCTTGAGGCTGCGTTGTGCTGAAGAATGTTACAGATGAAGTTATTAATCTGTCTTAAACTCGATTTTCGGACGGTAAGACTTAATAGCGGAAACGCTTCTTACGCCTTCTCGCGATCGCTTTGCGCTTGCGTTTTTCCAAAGGAGTCTCAAAGTGACGTTGCCGTCTTATATCTGGAAAAATCCCTGCTTTAGAGACTTGACGCTTAAATCGGCGCAGGGCTGACTCAATGCCTTCATTTTCGCCTACAACTACTTGGGTCATCCGGTGTCCTCCTAAACTATTTGATTAATTGCATTAGTAGCGTCGATAGCCGCCACCACCACCGCCGCCGCCGCCACCGCCACCGCCTCTATTGTTGCCGCCCCAGCCACCACCAGGACGACCTCCGCCTCCTTTATCCTCACGAGGCTTAGCTTTGTTCACTTTTAGCTCTCGTCCCATCCACTCAGCGCCGTTGAGAGCTTCAATGGCGGCAGTTTCTTCAGTTTCTGTATCCATTTCCACAAAAGCAAAACCACGCATCCGACCTGTCTCGCGATCGGTTGGCAACTGAACCCGCTTAACGGTTCCATACTCAGCAAAAACATTGCTGAGGTCGTCTTGCGTAACTTCGTAGGATAGGTTGCCTACATAGATTGACATGGAATGTCTCCAGAATCAAAAAAGTGGTGTAGAGAGTTAGATCCGGAGAAACTGCCTGTCAGTAGAAATAACAAACACTACAGCCGAATATAAGTCTATGTTTAAGGATTTTAACACACCATTTAGTCCCTGACTCTGAAGCCGATCGTAGATGCCATGTTGTGCTGACCAGTCAAAACAATTCTATTTTGGCTGCTGCGATACCAGTAAAGGGGCGGCTTGTAGCAACGTCTGGGTGTAGGGGTGCTGGGGATTCGTAAAAATCTCGTGGGTTGAGCCGAGTTCGACAATACGACCGGCATTCATAACTGCAATGCGATCGCACAAAAATCTTGCCACAGAGAGGTCGTGAGTAATAAACAAATACGTTAAATCGAATTCCCGCTTTAACTCTAACATTAACTCCAGTACTTGTGTCTGGACGCTAGCATCTAGCATACTCACCGGCTCATCGCAGATTAGCAGTTTGGGTCGAGTAATCAAAGCACGAGCGATCGCAACCCGTTGCTGCTGTCCCCCCGACAAATCCGAGGGATACCGCTGATAATACTCGCTTGTAGGTGTTAAGCCCACTCGCTCTAGCATCTGCATTACCTGCACTTTCGCCTCATCGGGGCTAGCCAGTTTGTGGATAAACAGGGGATCGGCAATACTTTCACCGACTGTCATCAGCGGATTGAGACAAGCATGGGGATCTTGAAACACCATTTGCATTTGCCGTCGCGATGCCCTCACGGCTTTAGTAGACATCTGGGCTAAATCCTGTCCCAGAAACTCAACGCTTCCTCTCGTTGGGCGAATTAACTGCAAGATCGTCCGGGACAAGGTACTTTTGCCGCATCCAGATTCTCCCACTAAGCCTAAAATTTCCCCCGGATAAAGTTCCAAGTTGATATCATCTACCGCTTTAATAACGGGGACATTTTTGGAAAGAAACTGTCCGATGAAATTGCTCTCTAAGGTATAGTACTGCTGCAAATTTTTGATTCGCAGGAGGGGGATTGGTAATGAATGATTGCTCTTCGGCTCCTCAACTTCCGTGTCATATTTCCTGATGTGAAAAGCCGCGTCTAAAAGCGATCGCGTATATTCGTGTTGCGGTTGCCGAAAGATAGACTGGGGTGAGCCAGTTTCTACCATCTTCCCGGCATACATCACCGCAATGCGATCGCAATACTCTCCCACCATTGCCAAATCGTGAGAAATCAGCAACAGTGCCATCTCCCTTTCCCGGCACAGTCGCGTCAATTCTTGTAAAATCTGTGCGGCTACGGTTACGTCCAAACTGGTCGTAGGTTCATCTGCCACAATTAGCTTTGGGTTGAGAAGCAAAGCCAGCGCGATCGCGACTCGTTGCCGCATTCCTCCACTAAACTCGTGAGGATACTGCGACCATCGACTTGCCGGGATCTTCACCGCATCCAAGGTTTCGAGTACCTTTTCCTTCATCTGCTGCCGTGACAGATGAGGTTGATGACTCTGAAGCGTTTCCAGACAGTGCTTCCCAATCGTCATCAGGGGATCGAGGCGCGTCATCGGATCTTGAAACACCAGCGCCACCGCTTCCCCCCGAAACCGCCGTAACTGTGCCGGAGTCAGATCGAACACGGAATTCCCAGCAAACGTCACCCGCCCCTCAACGCGAGACGAAGCTGGTAACAAGCGCATCGCCGCCCTTCCCAGAGTTGATTTACCGCAGCCCGATTCTCCCACTAATCCCAGTTTCTCTCCAGGTTCTAAAGTGAAAGAGACATCATCCACTGCCCAAGAAGGCATAGCAGTAGATCGACGGCTGGGATAAGCAACCCGCAGATTTTCTACACAAAACAGGCTCTCAGTCATTCGGTAACGGGGAATAAGGAATGGGTGATGAACAATTAGTAATCCAACAAGGTCGCAATTTCCGCTATTTTGTGACGCCTACTTGCCGCATCAGATAGGCGACACCAAAATCTCCATTCGGATGTTTTGCTAACTGTTCCGCCAGCTCAAACACACGCGCTGCCAATTCGGGACCGAGTTTTTCCATTGTGGCTTCACGTTCTTTCTCGGATTGTTGCTGTTTTTCCACCTTGATCTGCCATTCACTGGAAAACAGCTGCTCAATCGTCGTGTGCAACCCTAATTGAGATAGTACCTCCCACTCCCCGCGATCGCACCAAATCCCACTACAATTCAGGCAACGCTCTACATAAAACGGCGTTTTCAGCCTTACCTTGGCGCGAGATAAATAACGACCGCACTCCGGACACAGTGCTGCTTTGGTATCAAAGGGAGACTGCACAAAATCCACATTTAGGATTTGAGCGATAGATTCCGGATCTGCGGGAGTCAGTTCCGGTTGCTGTGCTTGCCATGCTTCGTATTCTCCAGAGGGAATCCAGGTTCCCTTGCAATCGGTGCAGTGTTTTACAGCTAAATTTCCCGCCAGGGTGCCATCGAGTAGCGATACACTCT
This sequence comes from Trichocoleus sp. ST-U2, assembly GCF_039961875.1. Classification (NCBI taxonomy): domain Bacteria; kingdom Bacillati; phylum Cyanobacteriota; class Cyanophyceae; order Leptolyngbyales; family Trichocoleusaceae; genus Trichocoleus; species Trichocoleus sp. ST-U2. Next base: position 74,619 of record NZ_JAMPJY010000028.1, read on the forward strand.
TACATTTTGGACAGTTCACCAGTTTTTCTTCCTCTCCTAGTTTAATTTTTTATTAATTTACTCTGTTTTTTCGGACATCTTGCACTTGCACCAGGACAGCGACTCCTGCGATCCCTTGCTGTCAAAGCGGGTGGGTTTATCAAGGCAATCTGCGAGATACCAGAGAAAGCCGGTGAAATCCGCTCCTATATTTCTCCCTGGCTTTCCCGATCTCCGTCTGCTTGCAGGAGGGCTTGACAGTAGCCAATCAGGGTTGATAAGCGATCGCTTATCGCCGCTTGTCGAGGATTAGCGGTTGCCGAACGGCGAGACGCCTGCAAAAATGTCATATCCATCTCTAAAAGTCGCAGCGCTCGATAGATTTCCGTCTGGAAAGACCTCCACCGAGGCTCAATCTCTGGGTCTAATTCATCACCCGTCAAACTGGTAATTTGCTGTGCAAAAACTTGTTTGACGTGTTGAAATTTTTCACCGATCCCTTCTTGTTCTTGATTAGCGGCTGTCATTGTATGCAGCAGCTGTTCTAGAGCTGTCAAAAGTTCCTGATAACGTTGTTGGTAAGACTGAGGCAACATTGGCACGTTGTTCCGCTAGAATCAATGTAAAGAATTTTGTCTATTCAACAAGGCAATTGCTAAGCACCAGCTAACTGGTGTAGGCTTGCAATCTTCAAGCAAGCTTTAGGTAAGGGCAAGAGCGATACGTCGCACCGGAAGCGCGACGCGCAGTAAGCGTAGGCATTAGCCAAGCGGTATCTTGGTGGATCGCTCTATTTCTGACAATATTCTTACCCTCGACCCTTGACAATTGAAAATCCAAAATTCAGCGAACCTAGGGACTCTTCAATGCAGACCCTAGGAGATGCCCTTTTAGCCTCTAGACAAAATCATTTTCCACGTCAGCACAACTCCTCGCTATTTTTACTCTTTATGCTCGACCTGCTCAACACTATGAACTCACAAGCTCCAACTTCTACAATTAGTTGTGTCATTCCTGACTGGCTACAGGAATGTTTGATTGCACGCCATGAGGACAATCAAACCACCAAACAGCCCACAACGTCCGAAGGGGGAAGTGTCAAAGTTTTCCCAACGCCTGCGGAGGCTGATTTAATCTGTCGCGCCTTTGAATTTGCTTACCAGTTACACGAAGGTCAGACTCGTAAATCCGGGGAAGCTTACATCTGTCACCCGGTCGCCGTTGCTGGTCTTTTACGAGACCTAGGCGGCGGCGCTGCCATGATTGCGGCTGGCTTTCTGCACGATGTGGTAGAAGATACGCCCGTCACCCTCGACGAAATCGAACAGCGGTTTGGCTCAGAAGTGCGGCTGCTGGTAGACGGTGTCACCAAACTTTCTAAATTTTCAGAAACCTTTTCCAGCAAGACCGAACGCCAAGCTGAGAACTTCCGTCGAATGTTTCTGGCAATGGCTCAAGATATTCGGGTAATTGTGGTGAAGCTAGCCGACCGGCTGCATAATATGCGGACGCTAGAACACCTGCCTGATGCCAAACGGCGGCGAATTGCCCAGGAAACGCGAGAAATCTTCGCACCGCTGGCAAATCGCTTGGGGATCGGACGATTTAAGTGGGAACTGGAAGATTTGACGTTTAAGTATCTCGAACCCGAAGCCTACCGGCAAATACAAGAGTTGGTGGCAGAAAAACGGGCAGACAGAGAGATTCGATTAGCGAACGTCAAAGAAATTCTGCGGCAGGGACTCGCCTCATCTAGTATTACCTGCCTTGACATCAGCGGGCGTCCCAAGCATTTGTATGGGATTTACCAGAAGATGCAGCGGCAACAGAAGGAATTTCACGAAATCTACGATTTGGCAGCAATTCGGATGATTGTCCAGACGAATGAAGAATGCTACCGCGCCTTAGCTGTCGTTCACGATGCCTTCCGACCGATCCCCGGTCGGTTTAAAGACTACATTGGTTTACCTAAGCCCAACCGCTATCAGTCTCTGCATACGGTAGTTCTCGGAATTACGGGTCGTCCCTTAGAGGTGCAAATTCGGACTTTGGAAATGCATCACATTGCCGAGTACGGGATTGCGGCTCATTGGAAATATAAGGAAACGGGGAATTCCAACCGTACCCAAATGACCGCAACCGATGAGAAGTTTACCTGGCTGCGGCAGCTCTTGGAATGGCAAAGCGATCTCAAGGATGCTCAGGAATATCTGGAAAACGTCAAAGACAACTTATTTGACGATGATGTTTATGTGTTTACGCCCCAAGGGGATGTGGTGCCTCTAACTGGGGGTAGCACTCCCGTCGATTTCGCTTACCGGATTCATACAGAAGTAGGGAATCACTGTGCGGGGGCGCGGGTCAACGGACGGATGGTGACGCTGGACACGCTGCTGAGGAATGGAGACATTGTTGAAATTATCACTCAGAAAAATAGCCGTCCCAGTTTAGATTGGCTGAATTTTGTGGTGACAACTGGGGCGAAAAACCGGATTCGTCAATGGTACAAGCGATCGCATCGGGATGAAAATATTACTCGCGGTCGAGAACTCCTAGAAAAAGAATTGGGCAAAAGTGGCTTTGAATCTCTGCTGAAGTCAACCCCCATGCAGTCGGTCGCCGAACGATGTAATTACCACAGCGTCGATGATTTATTGGCTGCTCTGGGTTACGGGGAAGTCACTCTCAACCTGGTAGTCAATCGCATTCGAGAAGCCGTGAAAGCAACTCAAACGATTGCGACTGCCCCCGACCCAATAAAAGATTTTGCAGCGGCTGTTGCACTTCCAACCTCGAAAAGCCCCATCCCAGCTCCCAGCACCAAAACGCCTATCGCTGGTGTGGAAGGGTTACTGTATCATCGTGCTGGATGTTGCGGGCCGCTCCCCGGTGAAGCGATTATTGGTGCAGTCACACGCGATCGCGGAATTTCCATTCACCGCCAAGGGTGCAATAATGTGGCGAATGTCCTAGGCGATCGCTTAGTCCCCGTTAGCTGGAACCCCACCGACTCAAGCGGACGTCCTCAAACCTATCAAGTTAGCATTCAAATTGAAGTGCTTGACCGCGTCGGAGTCTTTAACGATATCCTGTCCCGTTTAAGCGATGACAATATTAATGTGCGGGGTGCAGGCGTGAAAACATCAGACGGGCGACCGGCAATCATCGACCTATGCATTGATATCCGCGATCTCCAACAACTGGAGCGGTGTTTTACCCAAATTCGCCAAATCAGCGACGTTCTCAATTTACGTCGCTTCGGTCAAGGATGTGAATAGAGATACTGCGGTGATTCGTCATTCGCCACTGGTAATAGACTCATACAGTGGGCGAATGACAACGACTCTCCGCTGATCACAACGGACTAATGACTAATGACTAATGACATAAAACGCTCTGCCTGTCTCATCTTTAATCCAGTTGCCGGTCAAAGCGATCCCGATCAAGATTTGGCAAAAATCCGGGCACTTTTAGAGCCGGAAATTGACCTAGATATTTATCTGACAACGCCTGAAATTGACGCTGCTCAACTGGCAAGAGAAGCAGTGGAACGCGGTGCCAGTACCATCATTGCCTCTGGTGGTGACGGTACCCTCTCAGCCGCCGCCGATGCCTTGGTGGGGACGAACATTCCAATGGGCGTGATTTCAAGAGGAACCGCAAATGCCCTGGCGTCTGCTTTAGGGCTACCGGATACGATAGAGGCCGCCTGCGAGACAATTTTGGGAGGTATAACGCGGGTCGTGGATGCCGCCTACTGCAACGGCAAACCGATGATATTACTCGCGGGGATTGGTTTTGAGGCAGAAGCCGTCGAACGGGCGGACAGAGAGACGAAGAACCGCTTGGGGATGATGGCATACATCCTGGCAGGAATTCAACAGTTGCGGCAGTTCAACACGTTTGAGGTTGAGATTGAGACGGAAGACAAAATCGTGAAACTAACCGCTGCTGCTGTAACAATTGCCAATGCTGCACCCCCCACATCCATTTTGGCTCAAGGTCCGGCGGGCATTCTTTTTGATGATGGGTTGCTCGATTTAACCGTCGTGGCACCGAGTAATGTTGCCGGAGCGATCGCTGCCTCCTATCATTTACTTCAAACTGCCCTAAGCGGCAGTGCCACAGAACGAGATGACATCGGCTATCTGCGAGCCAGACGGATTCAGGTACGAACCAATCCACTGCAAAAAGTTGTCGTAGATGGGGAAATTATCGGCACCACTCCGATTGATGTCGAGTGCATTCCTGGCGGCCTAACGCTCTTAGTCCCCCTTCTCGAAGAATTGCCAGTTACAGAAAAACTTGAAGGTTTACCCAGTGTAATCATCGAGTCCAAGCAAGACTTAATTCCGCCTGAAGAGGTTGATTAGTCTGTCATTCGTCACGATAGCGGTTCTCGCTTTGTTGCAATATATCCTCGTAACCTCACCCTAAAGCCCTCATCGAAAAGCAGTGAAGGGTTTGGGGTGGGGTTAAACTCTTAAGAGCTTTGAGGAGCATGGGTTTGAGGAACGAAACTCATCATTGACGAGGGTTTGATGTTAACGAAACGCGCTCTACCTATCCTCCAAATCATTAACTTTGTCTGTTAGGGCAGTCGTAACCAACCAAGGACTCGTAACTAAACGCTAAAAACGACTCACAAGTGAGCGATCGCCAGCGCCAACGAATATGCTTTCTTAAATAGACTTAATCGGAAATAGAGTAGTTTAGAAGTGAAGGGTTGTTGCTCGAAGACCGAGGTGTTTACGATGTTGAGCTACGGCGCTATCCACAATAAACCTCATGTGTTTCAAAGCTTGACTGGACTCAAAGTAGAAGAATTTGAG
>NZ_JAMPJY010000029.1:0-77783 GCF_039961875.1 Trichocoleus sp. ST-U2
TTGGCTGAGCGCTATCGGAATCGACGGCGGCACTTTACGCGCCGAGTGCATCTACTCGCAGGCATCATCAACTTTGAGCTAGCTCTGGTTAGCTGATTCGTGCAAGAGGTCTATTGTGTTTGAGGAGACTGGGAAGAAGTGCGATCGCTTGGCGCTGGTTCTTGTCCTTGTTGCAACACTGCACCGGGATCGCCCCCCAAGAGAGCAACAATCACTGCCAAAAGGATTGTCCCAATCCCGCCCCCTACCACAGGCCCAGAAACCCCACCCCCGCGTCTGTCCTCAACGTTGCTGCTTTTACGACCGAATTCCCAGCGCATAGCTTCAAGTCTCCAAACTACTCAACCCAGCAGAAGTAAGTAAAGTGCTATTTCACCTAACCCAGACTTTCCACAACCCACTACAAATATTAGCGATCGCCTTCATCTAGATCCTCTGCCAGAGGGACGGCGCTGATTTATAGACGATCCTTCTTAGGGAAGGCTATCTCAGGGTCAAACAGTAGAAGAATGGCACAAGAAAAGCCCCTACGCAAAAAATCGGAGGTTGATTAACCTCCGATCCTTAGTTAACCCGACCCTTTCTACCACTACTCATGTAGAGATTCAGACTGCTCAAAACCAGTGCTTAGGATACGTCCTGTCTTGAGCAAGATTGTTAAAAACTACTGCACAGAGTACCAAAATAATAGAACCTTCAAGTGCCGGGGTTAGCAGAAACTGCCACTGTGCCTTCGTCATCATTACGACTAATGCAACAGCTCCCGAAGGTGGATGCAATGTCCCTGTGAACTGCATCATGCCAATAGCAGTTGCCACAGCCATTCCCATCGCCCAGGGTTCCGCACCAAAAAGATGCAAAATCGTCAAGCTAACTAGAGCCGCGATAAAATTACCGCCGATTACATTACGCGGTTGTGCTAAGGGACTATCAGGTACACCAAAAATCAAGACGCTGGTAGCACCAAAGGGAGCCATTAGTAGAGGAGCGTCAGTTTTCACCGATAAATAAGCTGTGGCTGCAATGCCGATGAAACTACCCAGCGAACTCCACAGAATATGCCTATGATCGGGTCTCTCTAAAGGAACTGCACGTTTACTACCGCGTATTTTTAAGCAGTAATTGTCTACTCTCAAACGAATACTTTTGTAATTTAATTGAGGCAGAATGGTGCGATAATTTCGCCCTTTAGGCAGATAACTTCTCATCGTTTTTTTACTTTTATCAGATAGTAAAATCGGAAAAATTGGTCATAAAAAATCGTTCTGCTCAGCTTGCAAATCTTTATAGGGATTTGCAAGCTATGACCAGATAAATATCTAAATTCTGCAATTCAACCGTATTGCTATAGCAAACTTAAATGCTGTTATTCAATCTAGGGAAAGAAGGTATAGATGCCATGATTCGCTTTCATACAAGCAGAAGGATGACAAAAAACCTCATCTAACATGAAAAATATTCTCCTGCGTTAACAATTGTCATGAAATCTTAACATTAGGTTAACCTTATCTTTTCCTCGTTCAAAATGGAACCTCTAATTCATAAGAATAAGCAATTTAAGTAATCAGTTTTATTGATACGTTGACAGCAAAAAACGATCGCTTGCGTGAATGAAGCAAGCGATCGCTCGGATAGATGAATTTTTACTGCATAGAGGAGAAGCGCGCGTTCGCCCTTGGCGCAAGCGAAGCTATCGCTTTGTTAAAGATCCCCAAGTTATCTGATCGCAAAGCGGGAAGCCGGGAAGTTGAAGAGATTTTGAAAATTAGATTGCCGTTCCGCTCTGGGTTCTGGTGCATCGTCCCAAAGGCTTTCATAATAGAAGAAAGTTACACCCAAGCCGCGATCGCGAGCTGCCCGTACTTTAGATTGAATCAGTCGCATCGAAACAGGCTTATTTCTCAAGCCTGTGAGAACACCAACTCCAGTTGGAATTTTTTGTTGCACTTCTTGAATTTCCGGGCGGGTCAGCTGGTCGAGAAAACTTTGCAGATTGGGACGATAAACTTGCACAATTAACTCGTCCACAATATCTTTTCGCACCCAATTCAACCAATCTTGCAGATAAGTATTGTAAGCAGTGACGTAGGGATTAGGAGCAACGGAGAAAATTGCGTTGGGTTTTCTCTCTTTTACAGCTTTATTGAGTTGTGTCATGAATGCCGTAATTTTATCTGCACGCCAGCGCACCCATGCAGGATCTTTGGGATTGGAAGGCGCATCTTTCTTGGTTTCCTGTTTGTACAAGGCAAGCGTGTAGCGATCGTAGCCAAATTCATTGGGCAAACTGGTGTGATCGTCAAACTGAATACCATCGGCATCATATTTAGTGACGACTTCCAGCACCAGATCGGTGATAAATTGCTGCACCTCTGGATGGAAGGGATTAAGCCACACAACCTCACCCGCAGCGCCAATCCAAGTTTGGCTACCATCCCGCCGTTGCGTAATCCAATTCGGATGATTTGATGTCAATTCCGATAGGGGGGGAGCCATGAAACCGAACTCAAACCAGGGAATCACTAGCAAGCCTTGGCGATGGCCTTGGGCAATCAGGTCAGCGATGATATCTTGTCCCTGTAGACCTTTGCTGACAGAAGATTGAATGCCTTCCCGTTGTGCTATGGCACTTTCGTAAAGCGTATAGCCAGAATTCCACACTACAGGATAGATCGTGTTGAAGTTTAGCTGCGCCAGTTGACTGACAGCATTTTGCAGCTTGGGGCGATCTCTGAGAATTTTATTGTCATTGTTGGTCATCCAAACCCCGCGAATTTCTTGAAAACGTTTCTGAGGGGTCGCTTCGGGTATTGGGCTTTGCTCGATCGCTTCTAGTGGCATTGGGCTTTGCGCGATCGCAGAGATGGGGTTGCCAGCCAGCAATACTGTGATGAATGATGCCAGAAACAGTAACAAGAGATACTTGAGCGATCGCCACCAACCTCTAGGAATGAAATGTAATTTCATAAGTTTGAATGATAAGTTAGCTATCCGATCGCTTAGCCTGGTGATGGAATGAACGATTAATAGTTTACAGGTATTTATATCTACTAAAAAGTTGATTCTTAACAGGAATCATTCAATCAGTAATTTTGAATTGTTGTATTAGAAAAACTGAGGCATCAGGGTATTGTAAGTAGAATCACGGGCTGCCTTGATTGATACCCAGCATTCGCTATCGTAAGGTCGCCAAAACGATGTTTTTGGTTGCAGATGAATAGTTTGCCCAGATTGTGATGCACAAAGCGAAGTTCTCTCGCTTGCAGATGTCACCGACTGGCAACTGCACGGCATCCACAGAGAGCAAGGTGCTATCTCACCTAACCCAGACTTTCCAAAATCCATCCAAGATTATTAGCGATCGCCTTCATCTAAATCCTTTCCCAGAGGCAGTTGGAGCTATCGTTTTTGTTCCAACTCGCTCCGTAAGTGCGATCGCGCCTGCTATTCACCTCACCCTTGTCTCACACGATCCCGCTAGAAAGGCGAGTGAGGGTTTATGTGCGGTCGCCCCGCTCAGTAAATACATTAAAGTGCGCTTGCCTAAACTACGAGTTTTTACTGAGACTTCACATAAACTTTAAATTTTCCTATCAAAGTCCTAAATATTAACACGCATAAAAGCCTTGTGGAGCTTGCCATTGGGCTAAATAATTCGCGTGTGTATAGTCAAAACCTATATGCAAGTATGTAATTTTTCGGTAAAGATGCGCGAAAAACATTGCAGCTGTTAGGGAAAGTACGCCATAGTTTACTCAACAAGCAATCAAGCAAAAACTCAATATTCAAGAGCAAGTTAAAGCTCTACTTAAATAACTTTCATCGGCTATAGATAGATATGAAAATTCAGGCGATCGCCCTTACCCTTCAACAACTTTTTGGAGGTAAGGAAAGAGTTCGCATGGCTTGCTGCAAGCGGAATGAAGCGATCGCCCCAGTAAATTTCACATCAATATCTACACTATCAACTTCAATTTTTTGAAGTAACGAATTTTATGAATACCTCAACTTTGCTGAATAAATTATCGATAACTACCGTCGGAGCCGCACTTATTGTGGGAATAGGGGGAACGGCACAGGCTGCGACTTTTTTTGAATCCGGCGATGCAGGTCAGACTTTAAATACTGCCCAAAATGTTGGCGAGGGCATTAATGTCATCCAAGGAACTATCTCTCCATCCAATGATGCCGACCTTTTCTCTTTCTCTTGGAGCGGCGGGTTATTCAACGCTACAACAGTTGGTGGTGCAATCTTCGATACCATACTGCAACTGTTTGATTCGTCAGGCACACTACTCGCTCAGAACGACGATACTTTTTTTGCGCCGATTTATCCGTCATTTTTATTCCAGTCCACTCTCAACGAGGTTCTGGATGCTGGTAACTACTTCTTAGGAATATCATCCTTTTCCAACTTTGCCAGCTCTGGCCCTACTTATAACAATAATGGGGAAAGCAGTGGCAGTTACTCTATCAGTCTAAACCAGCCAACTAGCTCTGTCCCTGAACCTGGTTCTGTCTTGGGTCTATTAGTGCTTAGTGGATTAGGCGCTGGTTCTGTACTGAATCGCAAACACCAACAGAAAGCTACAGTCAAAGGATAGAATAACAATCTCTACTGATTACAAACCTATTTTTTTCACTGCTTTGTCTTCCATGATGAAGGTACGGCAGTTTTTTACTTTGACTTTACACAAAGCGCGATCGCTAACTTCCCAACACCTATCTGCAATTGCCGAATTGCTCAAAGATGCTCGAAACGAAGTTCCATTGGGTGCAAATGCAAATCATTTTTAACCCAACAGCATCCATAAAGGCGATCGCGTAAAATGAAGGCACTTGAATTCGCCTGTGAAGACATCAGTCGTAATACCTTCACGAGTGCTACTATCTCGTTAATTGATAACTGTATCTTCTGCGTGCAAGCAGTGGTTTTTCCGCTTGGACTTCTGTAGAAAGACCGCGCAGAATGTACCAAATGCAAACAAACTTATTGTAGCTGTCGGTTCTGGTACAGACGTAATCGATGTAATTCCAATTGGACGCTGAAGATTACTGTTAGTTGAGACAAAGACTGCACCTTGATTACCTGCCGAAGGTTGAGCATTCCCTGTTACGCTGTCATATCGTAGAATCGCTCCATAATCGTTTTTGGTAAAGTCAAAACCAACAGTAAAGAGGGTATTTCCAATGAAAGTCAGATTGCCAATAAAGTTATTGCTAAAACCTCCAGGGATTGAAGTATAGTCAGTTGGAATGGTCGCTTTTAATGCTCCTGAATTAATGTCATAAGCCCGAAGTCCATTTGCAAAGTCAGTTGCGAACAAATCTCCCTTGGGGCTAAGTGCTAAACCCAGAAAACTGACGAAGTTAAAACTGTTGGGAAGTGGAGTAGCTGAATCTACTAGAACAGTAGACTGTTTGGTTTTAATTTCATAACTCAATATTTGGCTGGGAAGTCCCTTGCTAAAGTCAGGAACAAACTCTCCAGGTGAAATGATGCCATCTGTGTTAGCATCACCAGGAATGGCAACGCTACCCTGAGTAGAAACGAGCAACTTACCATCAGGTGTAAACAACAAATCATTTGGGCCGTTTAAACCACCAGGTAATCCATTTCCTGAAGCAAATACATCTACAAATGTGCCTGTCGTAGCGTTATAGCGCAGGATTGTATCTGTAAGAAAGCTACTCACATAAAGATAACCATCAGGTCCAAATACTATCCCATAGGGACGAGTTAGATTTCCCCCTGAAGCAAATACATCGATAAATGCACCTGTCTTGCCGTTGTAGCGCAATATCTGTCCTGTAGAACTACTACCACTGCTGATATAGAGATTTCCATCAGGACCAAATACTAAATCATCTGGGTTAGATAAGCCACCACTACCAGGGGCAATAAAATCACCCAAAAACTTTCCTGTCTTATCGTCATAACGCACTACATTGTTGGTTTTAGTATTACCAATTAATAAGGCAGCATCTGCTCCAGAAGCTCCAAGGTCTAAAATGGCAGCGGTACTTAAAGTGATTAAAGCTGACAGGTTCAGTAGCTTGATGAATGGTTTAAATGTAAAAGTTTTAATTTTCATAAGGCTCCTCCCATAGATTTAGACTTGTATCTGTTAGACGAAAAATACCCCAAATTTGTCAGTGAAAGCGTAGCTTTACGCAAGATTTACCGTATTTTTGTGTAAGCTTCACTGAAAAAAGTTATTAATTAAACTTGGGATACTGGCGTAAGGTGGAGGAACACCCTTCAGTTCAGCAAACGGATTTTGGAGTGAGTAGGGATGAAGTGAAACTGAAATCAACGATCTATCAGAAAGCTAGGGAGTGCTTAATGTTACCGCAAAACGCACTGGCGAGCGGCTGATGGTGAAGAGAAATTTGATTCGGTGACACTTGCGATCGCATCCGGTACATGAATGTGTTTTCACAGGTCGTGTAGTCTGTCAATTTGCTTCTAGATAACTCTCCTTGCGATCGCTCTTAAATACTATTTACAACCTGACGCTCCTATATTTTGGGATATTTACTCTTAATCAGGTATTTATGTTAAGTTTATTCGCTAAATCTTACATTTTCTTACGCTTTCGTAGGTTTAATCCTAAAGATTGATGCTAGTCAGAAGGTAGGATCAAACAATGTTCTCATGGTGAGAAATAAATTTACATCTTTCTGATAACCCGGTTTATCCCATTTCTCACATTAAACACAGACTAGCTATCGAAGCTGAACCAGGAGAACAATCCGATCGTTGTCTCCGGAGTTCACAAAAGTAGAAATTGCCGTAGTACATAAGCGATCGCGCAACGTACTGGAGGTAATCGCCAAGCGATAGAAAGCTACCACGATAGGTTGCTGGCTATCGCTTGGCAGGCTTTGCGTTTCAAAGTTTGTATGGATAAGCAAATCGAAATCAATTTAGCTTTGCATTTGCGTTTGACTTAGGGATTAACAAATGACTATTCACAACAAACCTGTTATGCCTAAAGCCAGCACATCCTATGTGCTGATGCTGGCGCTGGTAGCTGCGATTGGCGGCTTTTTGTTTGGTTTTGATACTGCCGTAATTAATGGCGCAGTAGCCGCTTTGGGAAGAGAGTTTCAAGTGGGTAGTGTGGCAACGGGATTCGCCGTTTCCTCCGCACTACTGGGTTCAGCAGTGGGAGCCTTCTTTGCCGGACAGCTCGCCGATCGCTATGGGCGGGTAAAGACGATGATCGTCGCGGCTATTATGTTTTTGATCAGCGCCGTAGGTTCCGGTATTGCCTTTACTATTTGGGATTTCATGGTTTGGCGATTGGTGGGCGGGGTAGCAGTTGGTGCTGCGAGCGTTATCGCCCCCGCCTACATTGCCGAAGTTTCCCCTGCACACCTGCGCGGACGACTCGGTTCTCTCCAGCAACTTGCGATCGTTACCGGGATATTCATTGCCTTGCTGTGCGACTACTTCATCGCTGTTGCTGCTGGTTCCGCCGAAGCGCCCTTCTGGTTTGGAGTCCCGGCTTGGCGTTGGATGTTCTGGACTGAGATCCCAGCTGCCATTGCCTATGCAGTAGGCGCACTGCGGATTCCAGAATCACCCCGCTACTTGGTCGCTCAAGGACGGGAAGCAGAAGCAGCTTCGGTTTTGGCAAAGGTTTTGGGTGGAGATGTTGAGGCGAAAGTACAGGAGATTCGGCAGACGGTATTGCGGGAACGCAAACCTCAACTGTCCGATCTCATGGGTAGGCATGGCTTACTCACGATAGTCTGGGTTGGTATTGGGTTATCTGTTCTGCAACAGTTGGTAGGGATTAACGTGATTTTCTACTACAGCAGCGTGCTGTGGCAGGCGGTAGGCTTTTCCGAGAAGGATTCGCTGTGGATTACCGTGATTACCAGTATCACCAATATTGTGACAACGCTAGTCGCGATCGCTTTCGTGGACAAGTTTGGACGCAAACCTCTGCTGATCCTGGGTTCTCTGGGCATGACGCTGACTCTGGGAACGCTGGCGGCAACCTTTGGCAGTGCGCCCCTAGATGCCGCCGGGAACCCCTCCCTAACCGGAAACTCTGGCATCATTGCCTTGCTAGCTGCTAACCTCTACGTCTTCTGCTTCGGCTTCTCTTGGGGACCCGTCGTTTGGGTGATGCTAGGGGAGATGTTTAACAATCGGATTCGCGGGGCGGCACTATCCGTCGCTGCTGCGGCTCAGTGGATTGCCAACTTTGCGGTGTCCACGACCTTTCCCCCTCTCAAGGATGTGGGTTTAGGCTTTGCCTATGGCTTGTATGCGACTGCTGCGGCGATTTCCTTGTTCTTCGTGCTGCTGCTGATAAAAGAAACCAAGGGTAAAGAACTAGAGGAAATGGTGTAGTATCGACTTTCACCGCAGGTTCTTTGGTTATCGGCGGTAATTGAGCAGAGTGCGATCGCGCTAAGTTTTAACCAGCATCCTTGCACCACCCTATTGAGTAGAATTTGCACCCAGTTGAAGTGCATAGAGATTGGCATAGACACCTTGTTGAGCGATGAGTTCTGCGTGAGTACCTCGTTCCACAATTTGTCCTTGCTGAATCACTAACACTTGATCGGCTTGCGTTACTGTACTGAGGCGGTGGGCAATCACAAAGCTTGTGCGACTTTGGAGTAGACGCGCGATCGCATCCTGCACCAGCGCTTCTGTGCGAGTATCAATACTACTGGTCGCTTCATCCAGAATCAAAATTCGGGGGTTGATTAATACAGCACGCGCAATACTTACCAGCTGTCGCTGTCCTTGGCTCAGAGGCGCACCCCGTTCTCCCAATTGAGTCGCGTATCCTTGCGGCAAGGAAATGATAAATTCATGCACATTAGCTAATTGCGCCGCTGCTTCAATATCAGCTTGCGTGGCGTGAGGACAGCCGAAAGCAATATTTTCCGCAACTGTACCGCTGAACAAAATATTGTCTTGCAAAACAATGCCAATTTGACGACGCAAACTCGCCTGCGTCACGCTCCGCACATCAATCCCATCAATTTTAACTGCGCCCCCAGACACATCGTAGAAGCGCAGAATTAAGTTAATAATCGTACTTTTACCCGCTCCGGTTGGTCCAACTAATGCAATCATCTGTCCCGGTTGAGCGTGCAGATTCACCCCTTTGAGTACGAGTTGAGTAGGGGTATAGCCAAATGTCACCGCTTCAAACCGCACCTCGCCCTGAATAGGCGGCATCTCAGTCGCATTAGGGGCATCGTTCAATTGCGAAGGTTCATCTAATAGCAGAAAAATCCGCTCCAAACCTGCCATCGCCGATTGAGCTTGGGTGTAAAACTGGCTGAGAATTTGGATAGGGCGAAAGAACTGCTGAACGTAGAGTAAAAAGGAAGTCACCACCCCCACAGTTGCGGCTCCTGTTACCGCCAGATAGCCTCCATACGCCAGCACTGCGGCGGTAGCTAATGTATTGAGAAAATCAATCGACGGCAAAAATGCAGCCGTAATTGCCACTGCTTCAACGTTGGCATCGCGATTGGCTGCGTTGACAACATCAAACTCTTCAATATTGAGTTGGATGCGATTAAATGCTTGTGCTTCCCGGACACTGCTGATACCTTCTTCTAGCTTGGCGGAAAGATCGCCGATTGTCTGCCGCGTGACGCGAAATCTCGCTCTTGCCCAGCGGGAAAACAAGCCAGTCGTGAAAATCATCAATGGCACCGCTAAATTGCTCAGCAAACCAAGTTTCAGATCGATTGAGAGCATGGCAATAATAATGCCAATTAAGCTGAACGTGTTGCCCAACATTTGGGCAATCGTCTGTCCAAATGCTTGATTCACTGTATTCACATCATTCAGCAAGCGGCTCATCAAATCACCCGCTTCGCTGCGATCGAAAAAGCTGATTGGAAGGCTTTGGATTTTAATAAAAATATCTTGCCGCAGTTGAGCCAGTACGCGCTGCACGATCGAACCCACGCGCATAATCTGTCCTCGAATTGCCCAAACACCGAGGATGTAGATCAGTCCCAGTACCCCCAACATCAATAACAATCCCCGCAGATTTCCCCGCGTAATCAGATTGTCAATAGACCAACCAATCAAGAAGGGGCCAATGGATTGCGTTGCCGCCCCAATCGCCACTAAGGTTAAGGCAATGGGAATTTCTTTCCGATAGGGTCGGAGATATCGTAAAAAGCGCCGCAGGGTTGAGAGTTGGTGAGTTGCTTTTTGCTCGGATGCGACAACGGGACCTGGGACTCTCATGCTTTTTTCCCAACTTATTTTTTCACTTCGCTATCGTATCGTCTGGAAGGACTCTCTCAAACCTACATCCGTCATAGCTCACTGTTTGTTATGGCATAATTTGACATTATGTAGGCTGTGAGGCTTGGAGGAATTCTTATGACCTGGTGGCTATAGTACAGTCAGCGAGTATTTTTGCAAGTTAATCCGTCAGGATCGAGCACGAAAAGCGAAGGAACGGCTGGAATCAGTTCGACTGGAAGGGTTAGAGTTCGCTCCGGCAACACCAATGACAGACCAATACTGGGAGAATGTGCCTCAAGCAATACGCGATCGCATTTCTCAGCGAAATTAAGAGCTTACAGATAGTTGAAGTCACAAATGCAATATTGACGAAGGATTTGTGAGATCAAAGCACCCTTTTAGCTTATCGTATGACAGACCTTGCTTCAAAGGACAGCCCTGACTTACTTTCTGTAGCTCAAACAGCTTTGCTGCTATGCGTAACTCGTCAGCGAGTTCACGACCTGATTAAGAATGGTCAGATTGTAGCTCACAAACTTGGGCGTTACTACTACATAGAAGCTGCTGAAGTAGGGAGATATAAGAATCAACCTATGGGGAAACCCTATCAGCCACGGAGTACAACTTCTGAACCAAACTCTATTGACAAAGGACAATAGAGTTTGTAGGCTCAAGCTATACTAATGTACTAAAGGTTAGATAAATGCTTCCTTTTCAACTGATTGCAACTGATGTTGCAATTCAACAAGAATTACAACAGGTTTACATTAGTGAGCATGGCATCTTCTATCAAGGAGACTGCCTTAAACTTCTGTCAGCATTGCCTAATGAGTCTGTAAATCTTGTATTTGCCGATCCACCCTTTAATCTTGGAAAAGAATACGGTGAAGGAGTAAGCGATCGGATGGAGTTAGACAAATATCTAGCCTGGTCGCAACAGTGGCTGGGGGAGAGCATTCGAGTACTTAAACCTGGTGGAAGTTTATTTGTATTCAACCTACCTAAATGGTGCATAGAGTATGGTGCATACCTCAATCAGAAAGGAATGTGGTTTCGGCATTGGATTGCTTGCAGAATGCCGAAAGCTTTTCCCCGTGGTAAAAAGATGTCTCCCGCTCACTACGGATTACTCTATTACACTAAAGGAGAACCAGCAGTCTTCAACAAAGTTTACACACCCATTCAAGTTTGTCGGCATTGTGGCGGAGAAATTCGTGACTATGGCGGACATCGAAAAAAGCTCAATGAAAAAGGCATCAACTTAATGGATGTCTGGGATATGCCAGAGGATGTTTGGGAGGATGCCCCTGAAGCTGATTCTAGTGAAGTTTTATGGACATTAACCGAGGAAATGTGGACTGATATTCCACCAGTTCGGCATCGTCGGCATAAAAAACGAATCCCCAACGAACTGGCTCCCATTATGTTAGAACGGATTATTGCAATGGCATCTAATCCCGGTGAGATTGTGGTTGATCCATTTGGAGGTTCTGGTACTACATTTTACGCAGCAGAAAAACTACACCGTTACTGGATTGGTTCAGAAATTGGGGATACAGAGCCAGCAGTAGAACGATTGACTGATTTGGTTAATGGAATTATAGAGGAATGGGAATCAGCAAGGGGAAGCAAGAAATTGAAGCAACGCAAAACTATTGCATCACAACTGCCAATTCCTTACTCTACATAGCTTCCGTGCAGAACGATTCAGACTAATGCACGACCATCTGTTCCTTTGGTAATCGTTGGTACGTTGTTATCTACTCGATCGTGTTCAATTACAAAGATTGCCAGAAAACCTTCTTCTATCCTGACTGCCCGCCAAACATCAAAGTATGGCTCCAACTCTTCATAGTTGCCAATCCGATCGGTTAGGTAAGGATAGAGTTTTCTACTTGGGAGTACCAAAACAGTTCCTAGAAAAACACCACGTAGCAATCCAAGAACCATTTTATTGACTGCTCGATGGCTTGAGGAGATATTACCCGTTTCCCACTCAAGAGCAAAAAGGTGGTTGTCAATGACTTTTGTGGCATCTACCTTTCCTGGCGAGCGGGTTGCATAGTTAATTGAAGTTTCTAGCCTCCATCCGTATCTGTCCCTCAACGCGATCGTGCAAGCTTGTTTAATTGGCTTAACGCCATTACCGTGCTTAGTTGGATTGATTGTAAAGCTTGATGTACCAGGAGGATGAACGATTAGAGAGACAGCATCACGAATTTCAGCGCGAATAATAGACCAATCGCTTGATTCTTCAAAACTGCCAACGCTGATTAAGGAAACCTCTTGAACAATCTTCATCCTGACTACTCATATAACTTTGTTACGCAAGAGTAGTACAGTTCTGCCTATTTGGTCGGAGAATTAAGCTGAGTTCCTGCATTGTCCCACAGACAACCCGAACAAGGTGACATTCAAATTATCTTGAGACTAAATTGCTCCACTTTCAGTCTTTCGCTTCACCTGGGACTCCAAAATTGCCCCATAAAGGGGACTATTTTGCATTAACTCTTCATGGGTTCCTTGCGCTACCAATCGTCCTTTATCCATCAACAAAATCCGATCGGCATTCCGCACGGTACTAATGCGTTGAGCGATCGCAAAGGTCGTGCAAGCTTTTTGGCGCATCAGGCGATCGAGTTCCTCCTGAATCTGGGCAGCGGTTCTGGCATCTACGGCAGAAGTGCTGTCATCGAGGATGAGAATGCTGTAATCTGTCAGCAATGTGCGAGCGATCGCGATCCGTTGCTTTTGTCCGCCCGATAAGCCTACACCGCGTTCTCCAACAATCGTTTCGTAACCATCGGGCAAGCTAGTAATAAAGTCGTGCATTTGCGTGGCTTTTGCGACTTCAATGACTTGCTCCAAGTCTGCATCAGGCTTAGCATAAGCAATATTCTCGCGGATGGTGCCAGAGAACAGTGTGGTTTCCTGAAATACGATGCCAATATGCGATCGCAAGCTTGTTAGGGTGAAGTCCCGCACATCTCGTCCATCGATGCGAACTGACCCCGCCGTAACATCATAGAAGCGCGGAATCAGGTTGATAATGGTGCTTTTCCCGGAACCAGTCATCCCCAGAATGGCGATGAGTTCTTTCGGTTTAGTTTCAAAGGAAACGCCTTTCAGGGCTTCTGTAGTAGCTCCTGGATAGCGGAACGAGACGTTTTCAAATGTAATTCGACCGCCGCAAGTTTCAAAGGGGACAGCACCAGGGCGATTGCGAATTTCAATCTCTGCATCCACTACTTCATAGACTCGTTCGGCAGATGCTGCCGCTTGCGCGATCGCGGGAGCCGCAAATCCTATTAATAAAACGGGTTGAAGAATCAACAGCAAGTAAGAGTTAAACGCTACCAATTCTCCAATTGAAAACCGATTTTCAATGACCTCTGCACCGCCATAACCGATGACAACGACTGTCACCAAGTTACTGAGCAAAAAGATGAACGGAAAAGTATCGCGGATGGCGCGAATGGTCTTCATGTTGGTCACAATCAACGCATCATTCAGCGTCGTGTAACGCTTTGCTTCTGCTGATTCTCGGACAAACGCTTTTACCACTCGCACGCCCAGCAGATTCTCTTGCAATACAGTATTTAGATTGCCGAGTTGCTCCTGAACTTGCCCAAACAACCGGCTATTTTTGGTAAGAAACTGCGCTAACAACCACCCTGAGATGGGTACGACTGTTAGGGTAATCAGCGCCAGTTGCCAGTTCATTAACAGCAAGATTGTGGCAATGCTGACAAGTGTTATGACTGCACCGATCACTTGCATCAGGCTCGTACTCAGGAACGTGCGGATTTGCTCAATATCGCTAGTGACGCGAGTTAGCAGTTGAGAAGTCTGGGATTGGTCGTGATAGCTGAAACTGAGGTTTTGAATCTTGCTGAAAATCTTGTTTCGCAGATCGTAGGCCACCCCTTGAGATGCGGTTTCTGCCCAAAAGCTTTGTCCAAAGTTAAACAAACCGCGCGCGATCGCCGCAACGACCATCCATCCAGCGCTGTAGAACACAATTTGGAGGTTTCGCTGGGCAATCCCTCCATCGATTCCCCAGCGAAACAGTTGGGGAGTGACGGCATAAGCAGCCGTTAAGAGCAAGGAACTGAGCAACGCCCCTATCGAGATCCAACGGTAGACGCTTAAACTTCCCAGCACGCGCTGAAGCGGCTGCATCGATGACTTGTTTTGGAGTTCTGATTGCTGAACCAATAGAATTTACCCTTCTGTATTTAGAAAAGTCTCTCCTGACTAAGATTAACTAAGATTCGATAGAAAAAAGCTGCAATCCTCAAGGACAAGCTGCTTTGCATAACCGTCGCCTCACGCCTCACTACAAGTCGCGATCGCATCATGCACTAAGCCGTAACACTAAGCCGTAAGCCGTCACAATAGAATTCTGGGGCGATCGCATTCCCCGTCCTAAAAGCGCAGACTAACCGAAGAGCAAGGATTTTATAACCTGCGTAGCTAGGTTTTGTTAGTGTGCTTGCGATCGCTGTGCGGTTTCAGCCACCAGGTTGCAAGATGTGAGGAAACCCACCCACGCCAATACCTCATCTACCCACCTGATCGAAGTCACCGGAGATCTATAGCAATTCTCGTTTGGGTGCCATACATCTATAGCGGCATAGCAATTAAAAAGCCTCTATCGAACGTTAGAACCGCCATTTACTCCACCTAACTGAAAAATGCTGTATATGCGATCGCAATCTTTCCCGGTCGTCCCACGCTCAAAGCATTACACTGAGTAACTTAAACTCTGGCGATCGCTTTCACTTTCCCTAATTTCTCGGAGATAAAAGCTTTATTTATTCTTAATTTTTTTATAAATCAGTGATTATACGGTGAACATTTATGATTTCAAAAATGTACTGTGTAATGAGATGTATCGAAAATCTAAAATTTGGTTTCGGTAAATACCATATTTAAGGTTATAAATGTAACCTTGCATCGGTTGATTTGAAAGGGAAGTAGTCCTCTATATCTCCAAAATGCCAGATATGGTTCTGCCATATTACTTGGTAAGTAATTTGCCAACTTTTAACCCTTGAGCAGCATCTATGAAACTCAATTGCAAGCTTGCCCTCTACTCCTTTCTAGCTCGGTTCGGACTGCTTAAGAAAAGCTATACCGCCAAAATTATGTTGGTGGCATTTTTAGGCA
This sequence comes from Trichocoleus sp. ST-U2, assembly GCF_039961875.1. NCBI lineage: Bacteria > Bacillati > Cyanobacteriota > Cyanophyceae > Leptolyngbyales > Trichocoleusaceae > Trichocoleus > Trichocoleus sp. ST-U2. The sequence goes on from NZ_JAMPJY010000029.1 coordinate 15,422, forward strand.
CTCACGTACCACTTTTAACCTTATTGATAACTTTCGTTATTTCAAACTCTTATTCCTGGGAAATGACAGTGCGAGTGCTGGTGATTGCTCTGTTGGCTACCTTAGTGGGTACAGCAGCTACTCTGTATGCACTACGCCACCTCCTTGCCCCAGTCATTTTGACATCTGCTGCATTACAAGACTATTTGAATACCAAAAAGTTACCCGAACTGCCTACAGAATTTGCCGATGAAGCAGGCACATTAATGGCAGATACCTCACAAACTCTTCATAAGTTAGATGAATTAATTCACTACATCAGCAACTACGATGGACTGACTGGATTACCTAATCGGGATTTATTCTGCGATCGCTTGCATCAGATAGTATCCCAATCAGAAAACAACCAGCGGCTGATAGCGGTGCTTTTGTTGAGTATCGACGATTTCACTGACATGAGTCATACATTGGATCGGGAAACCTTAAATTTGCTGTTAAGAGCAGTTGCCCAGCGTTTGACAACCTGTATGGGTCAAACAGAGATTCTGGCTCATGTGAGTGGAGATGAATTTGCGATCGCGCTAACGGAAATTCCCTGCTTTGAGAGCGCGATCAAGCTATCTCAGTTGCTAGTAAGTACGCTGGCGAAACCCTTCTTTTTAGAGGGAAACTCGATTCGGATTACCGCCAGTATTGGTATCGCTATTAATGACCTAGAAAATCGCAATGGTGTGGATAAACTGTTGCAACAGGCTCGTCTGGCTCTATATCAGGCAAAACAACAAGGACGTAGCCAATATCAGTTCTATTCGCCAGAAGTGAATGCTCAGTTGCAGGAACGACTGGTATTAGAAAATGAATTACATGGAGCGGTTGAGCGCAACGAAATGGTGGTTTATTACCAACCCTTGATTGATTTGCATACCAGAAAAATCACGGCAATGGAAGCCCTGGTTCGCTGGCAGCACCCGACGCTAGGGTTGGTTTCTCCAGCTAAGTTTATTCCCATTGCAGAAGCAAATGGTTCGATCGTGCAAATTGGGGAATGGGTTTTGCGAACTGCTTGCGCCCAAACTCGTGCTTGGCAGCTTGCCGGATTCCCTCCAATTCGGATATCGGTAAATCTGTCAGCTCGACAGTTTGAACAACCAAATCTAGTCGAAGTCGTCAACCAAACCCTTGAGGAAACCGGGTTAAAAGCATCTTACCTAGAACTGGAAGTGACTGAAAGCCTCCTCATGGGAGACGTTCAGCGATCTGTTAACACTTTAGAGCAATTACGAAACCTGGGTATCTTGCTGGCTTTGGATGATTTTGGCACCGGCTATTCCTCTCTGAACTACTTGAAGCGCTTTCCCGTTACCATGCTCAAGATCGATCGGTCATTTGTGCAGGATGTGACATCTAATCCTGATAGCGCCGCCGTAACCGATGCCATCATTGCCCTCGCAAAGAGCCTGCGGTTGAACATTACAGCAGAAGGCATAGAAACCAAAGAACAGCTTGACTACCTGCAAAGACGGGGGTGTGAAGAAGGTCAGGGGTTCTATTTTAGCCGTCCTGTCCCCGCTGATGCGATCGCCCAAATGCTCCAAGAAAGTTTTCAGCAAGCCGTAGCCTAGAGAAAATCTGGCTAGCTGTTAGACTGCCTCCTTTAATCTCTAGAGATCGCACTTGTTTCGTATTGGGTGAGTGCGATCGCTTTTGGCGTGCAACCACATTCACAACAGCTCCTAGTCTTCCACGCCTTCTTCTGGCGCAGAGCGATCGGGAGCCTTCGGTTTGGCTCTGATGAATTCCTATGCAAATAAACAAGACTTTTGGTTGTATTGCAGAAGCTGCTCCATCTTTCTGATGGAATCTTTGTGCGCCTGCGGCTTTTTGTGTCGATGAACTACGCGATCGATATTGATACACTAAGCATGTAGGGATGAGTTCACCCCATGCCAGAAGCCAAACCAAGAGCGATCGCAAACGAAGACGATCTCATCCAAATCTGCGATCGCTCACCAATTCTCACAAGTCTTCATGCGGGATGGAATGGCATTTTTCTGGGACATTTCCGCACACCCGCCTTTGAATCTCCTGAAGTTTGCAGTCTCTTTTGGCATGGTCTTCTCATTTTCCCAAAAACCGAGGCTCCAATTCAGGCACGGCGAACCCTAGACGGGAGAATTCATCACGAGCGAGTCGTTGAAGGGGATATTGTTATTACTCCTGCCCAGGTTGGTCATCGTTCTTGTTGGAATGCAGAACATGACTTTATTGTTATCGCTATTGCTTCGGATGTTTTCGCCCGTGCTGTTGACGAATCGGCTGAACCTTCTAACGTTGAACTCGTGCCCCACTTTGCCACATCTGATGGGCTAGTTCTGCAAATAGGACTTGCACTTCAGCAAGTGTTAGAAAACAATCCTCAAGGGAGCCGTCTCTACGCTGAGACGATGGCTAATGCTCTAGCGGTTCACCTGTTACAAAACTACTCAGCACGCCAACCTATTCTACGTGACTATAATGGCGGTCTTTCCAGACGCCAATTACGGCAAGTCATTGACTACATTAACGACCATCTCGACCGAGATTTAGGTTTAGCGGAACTGGCGAAAATCGTGCAGATGAGTCCCCATTATTTCACTCGCTTGTTTAAACAGTCAACGGGCTTGACTCCGCATCAATATGTGATTCGTCATCGAGTAGAACGCGCTAAAGAATTACTCCTCAACGGAGAACTCAGCATTGCCGAGGTAGCCTACAGCGTTGGTTTTGCCAACCAAAGCCATCTCAACCGTCACTTGAAACGTCTGCTAGGCGTGACTCCCAGACATATCCGACAAGGATAGCAAGAACGTACAAAAAATTGGACGAATCTACAAGACGCTCTGGAGTAGAAAGGTAATTCTAAGTAATGTAGAGTTACAAGCGAGTGGTCAATGGATACCGTCAAAATTCCTTCCGCTATTCTTGGCAGTAGCGCCACAGAAATTACTCAAAAAATTGCGGCTGGAGAACTTTCTGCCAGCGAAGTCGTTGAGGCGCACATTCAACGCATTGAAGAGGTTAATCCTCGCTTAAATGCTGTTATTATCCCTCTATTTGAGCAAGCGCGATCGCAAGCAAAAGCTGCTGATGAAGCTCGTTCTAGGGGAGAAACACTGGGACTATTACACGGAGTTCCCATCACTATCAAGGAGTCCTTTGATGTAGCGGGAACTGTCTCCAACATGGGAATCTCTGCTCTCAGTCAAACGGCAAAGCAGGATGCGCCACTGGTCAAAAGACTGCAACAGGCAGGAGCGATTATTTTAGGTAAAACCAATGTCCCCCAGTTGCTAGCATCGAACGAATCGGATAACCCCATCTACGGTCGCACCGTGAATCCCTGGAATCCGGAACGCTCTCCAGGGGGAAGCAGTGGTGGTGAGGCGGCGATTATCGCGGCTTTGGGTTCGTGTTTTGGCTTGGGGAGTGATATTGGCGGCAGCGTTCGGATGCCTGCTCATGCCTGTGGGATTTCCAGCCTGAAACCCACATCGAATAGGTTATCGATGGTCGGTCACATACCCCTGTTACCCGGTCAAGAAGCGATACTGGCACAACCCGGCCCAATGGCACGGACTGTCGCTGACTTGAACCTGGCGATGAAAGTTCTGGCGGTACCGGGACAGGAAGCGTTTGACCCCAGTATTCCACCCGTACCTTGGCGCGAACCGTCTGATGTCAAAGTGGAGAATTTGCGAATCGCTTTTTTCACTGACAATGGCATCATTACTCCTTCCCCTGCCGTGCGACGTGCGGTGAGAGAAGCTGCTGTTTCGCTTGAAAAACGTGGTGCGATCGTCGAAGAGTGGACACCTCCAGACTTGCTTAAAGCTTTACAGTTATACCTCCAACTCTATGGTGCAGATGGCTTAGTAACCTCGAAAAGGCAGTTAGGTAACAGCAAACGGCATCCACAAATTAATCAGACCATTCAAACAGCTTCTCTGCCAAAACCTTTACTCAGAGTTATTGCCGCAATTTCTGGATTGATGGGTCAGTCGCTCATCGCTAAGCTTTTCCCTTATATGGGCGAAGTATCCGTCAGCGAATATTGGCAAACGGTTGATGAACGTAACCGCTACCGTGCAGCTTTTATGGCAGCAATGGAAGCTAAACAATTGGATGCGATACTCTCTCCAGTTTGCGCTCTGCCAGCACTGACTCATGGCAGTAGTAATTATTTACTCCAAGATGCGACTTATACTATCCCGTACAATTTACTGGGTATGCCCGCAGGCGTGGTATCCGTCACGCGGGTGCGTCCGGGTGAAGAAAGCGATCGCTTACTTAGTACACAGTTAAGTGAGCAAACAGCTTCCAAAGTAGAACAAGGGAGTGTTGGGTTACCTGTGGGTGTACAAGTTGCAGCGCGTCACTGGCGTGAAGATATTGTTTTAGCGGTGATGGCGGCAATAGAAGAACATTTCCAGTCGCAACCTGACTATCCGATTCATCCACCTATTTAGGTTAGGCTGACATCTCCCTTGACCCCTATTTTCAAGAGAGATCGCAGTTATCGCTCTTGTGTCACTCCAGGAAAATAAAAATAGTAGCCAATGGATGAAAGCCCTACTTAATGGACAATCTAGCGATCGCTTGCCTGATAGAAACTCATGTCATAGGCTCAAATGCTAAAACTAGCTTGCTGTAATGGTTTCAGCTTTCGCTCCGGTGAGAGTGATAAAAGAGCGATATATCCTCGATCCTTAGATGAATATTAGAAAAAATACTAGCCTGTTGGCTGCGATACTAAGTTGTTGGAGCAAAGAAATCACTAGAGTCAGACAAGTCAATTTCAAGAAGCCTTGAGTGTTGTCAACAGACATTGATTATCTACCGAGAGATTAAAGACCGTTAAAGTGAAGGGTCAGCATTGGGTAATTGGCGAAATGTTTACGCTTCCCTGGGCAACTCGGCCAAGGCGATTGAGTACCATCAGCAGTCGTTGACCATCGCCCGTAAAGTTCATGACTGCCAAAAATGGAGACCCAAACATGATTAAACTCCCTGGAATTAAAGTTTTAGCCCAAATTTACGAAAGTGCCAATTCCCTGGTCTACCGAGGAATTAGAGAACAAGATAACCAACCGCTGATCCTGAAAGTCCTCAAAGAAGACTATCCTACCCCTGCCGAACTTGTCCGTTACCAGCAGGAATATGAAATTACTCGCAGCTTTGAACTAGGGGGAGTTGTGAAGGCTCACGAGCTACGAAGACATAACAACACACTGGTAATGCTATTAGAGGATTTCGGTGGGCAATCTTTAGAAAGATTACTAGAAAAAAGACAGTTTACCTTATTAGAATTTCTCCAAAACGCCATTCAGATCGCTGAAACTCTGGGAAGAATTCATCAGTCAAACATTATCCATAAAGATATTAACCTGTCCAATATTGTTTTAAACCCTCAAACCGGAGAATTAAAAATTATTGACTTTGGCTTGTCCACAGTCTTGTCCAGGGAAAACACTGCCTTAAAAAGCCCTAATGTTTTAGAAGGAACGTTAGCTTATATTTCTCCCGAACAAACAGGCAGGATGAATCGAGCAATCGATTACCGCACTGATTTTTACTCGCTCGGAGTTACCTTTTATAAAATATTGACAAACCAATTGCCTTTTGATGCTATCGATGCAATGGAGTTGGTTCATTGTCATATTGCTAAACAACCCATCCCACCCCATATAATTAATCCCGAAATTCCTCTGGTCGTTTCAGAACTCGTGATGAAACTCCTGGCGAAAACAGCCGAGGAACGATACCAAAATGCTCTAGGCATTAGAGATGATTTGGTGATATGTCTAAGGCAACTAGAAACAGATGGGAAAATTGAAGATTTTGTTTTAGGTGAACAGGATATTTCTAATAAATTTCAAATCCCGCAAAAGCTCTATGGTAGGTCAACTCAAATTGAAACGTTACTCGCAGCTTTTGAGCGAATCACTCATGGTACTAGCCAACTTATGCTCGTTGCTGGATATTCCGGGATTGGTAAATCAGTATTAGTTCAAGAAATCTATAAACCAATTACTGAACGACGCGGTTATTACATTTCTGGTAAATTTGACCAGTTCCAGCGAAATATTCCTTACAGTGCTATCGTCAGTGCATTTCGAGAATTAGTTCGACAACTGCTAACTGAAACGTCTGAACAACTGCACCTATGGCGTGACAAACTCGTATCAGCATTAGGAGTAAACGGACAAATTATTATTGATGTTATCCCCGAAATCGAACTGATTATTGGCAAGCAACCAGCCGTCCTAGAGCTAGCAGCAAGTGAATCCCAAAATCGGTTTAACTTAGTCTTTCAAAACTTCATTCACGTCTTTTGTCAACAACAGCATCCCTTAGTTATCTTTCTAGATGACTTACAGTGGGCAGATATCGCTACTCTGAAATTAATGCAGCTAATGATGACCGATGTAGATACTTCGTATCTACTGCTGATTGGGGCATATCGGGATAATGAAGTTAGTGCAGCCCATCCCTTAAAAATAACCTTATCAGACATTCAAAAATCTGGAGCAACTGTAAATTCTATCTTGCTCTCGCCGTTAGATTTAACTTGTATCAATCAATTAATTGCTGATACGCTTAAGTGCGACGCTGAAAGGGCAAAGCCATTAGCCGAATTAGTGCTTGCCAAAACTCAGGGTAATCCGTTTTTCCTAAAAGAGTTTCTCCAGTCGCTTTATACAGAAAACCTATTAGATTTCGATTTTATCAGTAGCAGTTGGCAGTGGAATTTAGATCAAATTCAAGCACGAGGTATTACTGATAATGTCGTTGAGTTGATGACTCAAAAAATTCAAAAACTACCAGAACTGACGCAAGAAGTATTAAAAACGGCTGCTTGTATCGGTAACCAGTTTGATTTAAAAACTGTCTCAAGTGTAGGTGAAAAGCCGCAAAAAGAAACGGCTTCCGAGCTCTGGTCAGCCGTGCGAGAAGGTCTAATTGTTCCAGTGGGAGATGATTACAAATTTCTGCAAACAGACCGAAATGGGGATGAATTCAAGGTAGCTTACAGGTTTGTCCACGATCGCATCCAACAAGCCGCCTATTCTCTCATTCCCTCACACCGCAAGCAAGCCTACCATCTGCAAATCGGTCAACTGCTGCTGAATAGTACCCCACCCCGGCAGCAAGAGGAAAAAATCTTTGATATTGTCAATCAATTGAATTTCGGCAGCAACCTGCTCGAAAACCAGCAGAAACGAGATGAATTGGCAAAGTTAAACCTAATAGCTGGCAAGAAAGCAAAAGCCTCAGCCGCTTATCAACCCGCCCTTACCTACCTAACAGTCGGCTTAGATTTGTTGAACCCTTCTGAGTCCTCCCTTAGCAAGGGGAGCCAGTGCGTTGCGGGGGTCTCCCCCGTTGTAGCAACTGGCGTGGGAAGTGAAGGGGGGTCAAGTTGGCAGACGCAGTACGATACTACACTTGCTCTGTATGTAGAAGCCGCAGAAGCTGCCTATTTGTGCGGTCAATTCGATGAAATGGAGAGATTAGTTCCAGTCGTGCTGCAACAGGGCAAAGCACTACTGGATAAGGTGAAAGTTTATGAAGTTAAAATCTCTGCTTATCTAACGCAGAACAAGCCATTACAAGCAGTCGATACTGGACTAACAGTTCTGAAGCTGTTAGGAGTAAGTTTGCCTAACAAGCCCAGTAACTTAGATATCTTACTCGGTTTGATAGGGACAAAGTTAGCCTTGCTGGGGAAACGAATTGAGGACTTAATCGAATTACCGGAAATGACTGCTCCTGATAAGTTGGCAGCAATTCGTATTCTAGCGATTGTAAGTTCTGCTTCCTATATAGCGGCTCCTAATTTACTACCGCTGGTTATTTTTAAAGGTATCAATATATCGGTCAAATACGGTAATGCTTCCTTCTCAGCAGTGATGTATGCAGCTTATGGGTTGATTCTTTGCGGAGTATTAGGAGACATTGAATCCGGCTATAAATTTGGCAATCTAGCTTTAAGTCTATTAGAGCGGCTCAATGCTAGGAAAGTAAAAGCGAAAACAGTCGCTATTGTTAATTACTTTATCAGGCATTGGAAGGAGCATGGAAGGCAGACATTACAGCCTTTACTGCTCGCCTACTCGAGCGGACTAGAAACAGGAGATTTAGAATATGGGACATATTCCATATTGTGGAACTCCTACAATTCCTATTGCATGGGGCAAGAGTTAGCTGTTGTTGAGCGGGAGGCAGCCAAATACAGTGACACTATCCAAAAATTAAAGCAAGAGCGAAACTTTCATTACATTAATCTAAATCGGCAGATGGTTCTGAATCTGATGGGGCAATCGAAAAATCCCTGCCGTTTAATTGGTGATGTTTATGACGAATCGAAAAGACTGCCCCTTGATCTTGAGGCAAATGATCAAACCCTACTTTTTCATACATATCTTGAAAAACTGACACTCTGTTACCTATTTGGAGAGTATGAGGAAGCGTTAGACAATGCGGCACTAGCGGAAAAATATATAGATAGTGCAGCCGGGATGTTGACGACTACGTTATTTTACTTTTACGATTCGCTTGCAAGAGTGGCCGTGTCTTCTTCTCCCTCAAAATTTCAGCAAAAACGCCTTTCTCGAAAGGTACAATCTAACCAGAAAAAACTTAAAAAATGGGCGCATCATGCCCCAATGAATCATTTACATAAATTTTATCTTGTAGAAGCAGAACGGCACCGAGTTCAAGGGTCAGAAGTTGTGGCAATGGACTATTACAAAAAAGCTATTGCTCTTGCTAAAGAACATGAATACATCAATGAAGAAGCACTAGCGCACGAACTCGCCGCTAAGTTTTATCTCGCTTTAGATCAAGATAAAATCGCGCAAGTCTATATGCAAGATGCCCGTTATTGCTATCTCCGCTGGGGTGCAACAGCTAAAGTTAACGATTTAGATACGCGCTATCCTCACTTATTACAAAGAAAGCCCTCGAACAGGGGAACACTTAGCACTAAGCTATCTACGCCGCCTACCACAACAGGAAGTAGCACTTCCTCTGAACTGGATTTGATCGCAATCATGAAAGCTTCGCAAACTCTATCTGAAGAAATTCTGCTAGATAAATTACTGGCAAAATTGATGCGGATTATTATTGAGAATGCCGGAGCGCAAACGGGCTTTTTGATTCTGGAAAAGAAGGGAAAATTGCTAATTGAAGCTGAAGGAGCTGCGGATAAACATGGCGTGACTGTGTTGCAGTCCATCCCCGTCCAGTCTATATGGGAACCTGAGGATAAAGTTCTAATGTCTCACACAATTGTTAACTATGTGGCTCGCACGCAGGAAAGTGTAGTCTTAAATGATGCTGCTAATGACCCTAAATTTGCTCATTCTCCCTATATCAAAGTACATAAGCCTAAATCAATCTTGTGCTTCCCTCTCCAACATCAAGGTAAACTCGCAGGAATTATCTATTTAGAAAATAATCTAACCACAGAGGCTTTTACTCCCGATCGCGTAGAACTCTTAAATCTACTTTCCTCCCAGGCAGCTATTTCTATTGACAATGCCCGTCTCTACAACAATCTCACCGAACTCAATCACGCTTTTGAGCGCTTCGTCCCCCGCCAGTTCCTCCAAATTTTGGATAAAGAGAGCATTATTGATGTTAAATTAGGCGACCAAGTTCAACAGGAGATGTCGGTACTATTTTCCGATATTCGCGAATTCACAACTTTATCGGAAAGTATGAACCCTCAAGACAATTTCACATTTATTAATTCCTATTTGTCTCACATGGAGCCAGCCATTATTGAAAACCAAGGATTTATTGATAAATATATTGGCGATGCAATTATGGCTCTATTTAGTGGCGAGGCAGATAATGCAGTGAAAGCAGGAATTGATATGCTGCGTCGTCTTACCGAATATAATCAACATCGCACCGCTTCTGGACACGTGCCGATTAAGATTGGCATTGGCATCAATACAGGTTCTTTAATACTCGGTACGGTTGGGGGAAAAAACCGGATGGATAGCACGGTGATCAGCGATGCAGTGAATTTAGCCTCGCGGATAGAAAGCTTGACTAAAAAATATGGGATTTCGCTGTTAATTAGTCACAAAACTTTCCAGTCTTTGCCAGATTCTAACCAGTATGCTATCCGTCTTATCGATCGCGTAAAAGTTAAGGGAAAATCAAAAGCGGTATCGATTTTTGAAGTTTTCGATGCCGATCCGCCTGAGACTTATGAGGGCAAGGTAGCCACGAGAACGCTATTTGAAGAAGCTTTGATACTCTACCATTGGCAAAAGCTTAGAGATGCTGAACAATTATTTGCTGAGTGCCTGCGCCGCAATCCTACAGATAAAGCAGCTCAAATTTATCAACAGCGCTGCACTCAACCCGATTAGGACTAGGCAAAAATAGAAGGTTGGTGCAACCTAGGGCAACTCTGAGTTGGAATTATTGATATGTATAGGTTTCAGCCTTTGTCTCTTTACTGATGAATGATACCCGTTTTCACCGCTTGTTATCGCTCTATTGTCACTCTCGCCTGAGCGAAAGCTGAAACCCTTACACCAAGCTAGGTTTAGCATTTGAGCCTATGACATGAGTTTCTATCAGGCAAGCGATCGCTAGATTGTCCATTGAGTAAGGCTTTCATCCATTGGCTACTATTTTTATTTTCCTGGAGTGACACAAGAGCGATATATTAGAGCGATCGCTCTGTTCGGCTTTTGTTATGGAGGATTGACGCTGAATCTTGCGATCGCAGTGGGCATTATTCACACCCTAGAAGAAATTGCGATGACGTTAATCCTTCCTCAGTGGACTTATGATGTATTGAGTATCATTCATGCACTCTCGACTGCACCAATGTTACTGAAGAGAAAGCGATGCTGTGAAAGCCGCCGCTAGTTGATAGCACCTTGTACTATAGTATCCGTGCTAAAAACATCCAGCCCATGATACTAGAGGTTGCCATCCTTGATGTTAAGCCCAGTATGGTTAATGAGTTTGAAACTGCTTTTAAAACAGCTTCAACCATCATTGCCTCCATGCCAGGGTACATCTCTCATGAACTCCAACGTTGCTTAGAAACCACGAACCGCTATATTCTACTTGTGCGCTGGCATTCGTTAGAAGATCACACCATTGGGTTTCGACAATCGCCAGAGTACCAACAGTGGCGTTCCTTGTTGCATCACTTCTATGACCCGTTCCCAACAGTGGAACACTATGAGGTCGTTGCTTTTCGCTAGCCATCTACCCGACGAATTGGAATTTGGATTTCACTGCGCTTGGCAGGTTCGGGGACATAGGGAGCATCGTAGAAGAAGCGGCGAGGTGAGCCAACAACGGTGTACTCCGGGTGCTGCGCTAACCACTCCCGTAATCGCTCTATGTTCTTTTGGTAGCTTACGTAATCGTAACTGCCTTTTAGCCCAAGGCTGACGACTGTCATGGGTGCAATATCTTCTACCTGAATGTTTTGTGCAATCTCAGAAGGGTAGATGTCAGTGCTGCGGTAGAGGAATGAAACAAGTGCTTCACCCCGTTCATTGGATGCGCCCATCTCACTGGCTTCTAGGGTGTTAACTGGATAACGGGTTTCTACCGGAGCCGTCATGGAGATATTGTTAGAGCTGATGTGGCGATAGAGAGGGTCAAAAGCTCTATTAGCTGCCATTGAGAGTTCTCCTGAATAGCGAACTGTGGCAGAACGGTATGCGGGATATTGTTTGACTTCAATTTGCCCTTCTGGTGTTGGAGGTGGAAATCCTTCTGGCAAGGGAGCGGCGGTAGCACTGTAGGCGAAAAATGCGATCGCAACTACTACCAGGATTCCTACGGGGAATAATATGTTCTCTAGCTTCACAGGGAACCTCAGAAATTCATCCTATTCTCAGTCTGGCAGTTTTTCATGCGAGCAGGGTTTCACCTTCCTTGCACAGCGCAATCATGCGATCGCAATTTCCCCCCGACACAGTACCTATCTTACCTTTACCCATCAGCTCCGAACCTAAGGAATAGCGTGTCTATAACACGATCATCCAAATCAATTAGCTTCAGCCATGCTAGCGTCAAGCATTTGCCACGTCATCTCCTGACCTGCCCGTAAGGGCACAAGTCCGAATTCAGTAAATGGCACTTCATCGGGAACGCGCCAGGTCGTTCTGGTCAAGGTAATCTGTTCGGTATTGCGCGGGAGTTGATAAAAATCTGGCCCATAGAAACTGGCGAAAGCTTCAAGTTTATCGAGTGCATCAACGCTCTCAAAAGCTTCTGTGTATAACTCCATCGCGTGCAGAGCCGAGTAGCAACCCGCACAGCCACAGGAACTTTCTTTACCATTGCGGGGATGGGGGGCGCTATCGGTGCCAAGAAAAAACTTAGGATTGCCAGAGGTTGCCGCTTGCAGAAGGGCTAGGCGATGCTCCTCACGTTTCAAAATTGGCAGGCAATAAAAATGGGGGCGAATGCCACCTTGAAATAGGATATTGCGGTTAAATAACAAATGTTGTGGGGTGATCGTTGCAGCGATGTTGTTCGCAGACAGGACATACTGCACAGCATCTGAGGTGGTAACGTGCTCAAGCACCACGCGCAGGTTAGGAAATCGCTGCTTGAGGGGGATCAAATGTCGCTCGATAAATACCTTCTCGCGATCGAACATATCGACACTTTGATCCGTCACTTCCCCGTGCAGTAGTAAAGGCATGTCTACCTGCTGCATTGCTTCAAAGACGCGATCGCACTGACGAATGTCCGTCACCCCGAAGTCTGAATTGGTCGTTGCCCCGGCTGGGTAGTACTTTACCGCTTTGACAAACTGGGATTCTTTAGCCCGGATAATTTCTTCGGGGCTGGTGTTGTCGGTGAGGTAGAGCGTCATCAGTGGCTCGAACCGTTGGTCAGCCGGAATCGCTGCGAGGATGCGATCGCGATAAGCCGCAGCATCAGCGAGCGTGCGTACTGGGGGCTTCAAGTTCGGCATGATGATAGCGCGGGCAAACTGACGCACCGTATGGGGCAGAACCGCTTTCAGCGCTGCACCGTCACGTAGATGCAGATGCCAGTCGTCAGGTCGGGTAATCGTAAGCTTTTGCATCACTCAATTATAAAACCGCGAGTGATTTAGCAAGGAAGACCAAGCTAACAACGCCCAGGCACACTACCTACCAACAGATAATCGGTTTGATGCAGAGGTTACTTGCGGCAGGTGATGGTCACTGCTAGCCTACTTTTATACCCCACGCTAGAGCAGTAAGCCTTTACCTTCCTTTCGTAGCTATGAGCAACGACGCGATCGCACTTTATGAACCAATCAACCTTCTGAAGCAGGTTGACGAAGATATTTGGATCGTAGATGGTTCCATCGTGCAGATGGCAATGTATGGAGCAAAGGTGCCCTTCCCAACCCGAATGACGATTGTGCGACTGAGCACTGGTGACCTATGGTGCCATTCACCAACAGAATTGACTCCAGAACTGAAAGCTCAAATTGACTCCCTCGGTTCACTGCGCCACCTCATTTCGCCCAACAAAATCCATTACGCCTATATCAGTGCTTGGGCTAGCGCCTATCCAGAAGCTGTAGCATGGGCATCTCCAGGTGTTCGCGATCGTGCCGCGCAGCAGAAAATTGCAGTAGATTTTGATGCTGACTTGGAAGATGAAGCACCACGTGAGTGGGTAGCAGACCTAGACCAATTAATCTTTCGTGGCGGTCGATTTATGGAAGAAGTCGTCTTTTTCCACCGCAAGAGTGCCACTCTCATCCTTGCCGATCTCATCGAAAACTTTGAACTAAATAAAGTAAGTCAGCAGTTGCATTGGCTACTTAAATTAGGGGGTGTTGCCGATCCGGATGGAAAACTCCCATTGGATTTGCGAATGACATTTCTCGGGAAAAAGGAACAGGCACGTAGCTGCTTACAGCGAATACTTCAGTGGAACCCTGAAAAAGTTATCCTATCCCACGGTCGTTGGTATGAGAATAACGGTACTGCTGAGTTACGGCGTGCTTTTCGCTGGCTTGAATAACGTTTAGACGACAGCAAGCTAACACTTTAATGAAGCGGATAGTGTAAAGGATCTCATGCTTAGTTTCACTTGTATCTACCGTCGCTCACTTTTGCCGTTAGCCAGCAAGCATTTAGGGCGTTATTGGACTAAATTGTATAACTGAACGTATTGTGAAGGGCTAAGTTAAGCATTTCTAAAAGCATTTAATATCGTTTGCATTACTTTTTCTGAGCCTCTTGCTTAAAGCTTATTGTCCTTCAATTTATTGGGTTGCCTAAAACGATTTTTACCAGCAATACGCAGGAGCCGCAAGAATTTTGGACATTCAAAATGGTTGGGCGCAGTGCAAGCTGCCGCGTGGCGGAGACCATCGCGCATCGCAGTCAGTTCTTTAATCTTTTTATCCAACTCATCTGCCTTCGCTAAGAGCAGCGTTCTATTGATTTCAGGGACTTCAGGCGTAAACATTTCACGAATCTCATCGAGTGAGAAACCGGCGCTACGCCCCAAGGAAATCAAAGCGAGCCGTTCTATGACACTGGCATCAAAGAGCCTCCGTAAGCCATTTCTGCCGTTCGACTGGATCAGTCCTTTTTCCTCATAAAATCGTAGCGTTGAGGTCGGTAATCCAGAAGCCTTTGAGACCTCAGTGATATCCATGATTTTCTTGGTGCAACGACTGCTTGACTTCAAGTCAACTTGAAGTTGTATCGTATATTCAAACACAAATAAGCACAAGGCTGACGCGATCGGTTTGTGGCAGATGATGGATACCTTGAGCAATGGAGGCGTTGATATGGAAGCAAGTTTTTGGCAGCAAAAATGGGAAGCGGGAGATATTGGTTTTCACCAAAGTGAGGAAAACCCATTCCTTGTCGAACATTTTGAAAAATTAAATGTGGCGAAGGGCGGTTGTGTATTTCTACCGTTGTGTGGCAAGACGCGCGATCTTGCATGGTTGCTTAATTGTGGTCATCGAGTGGTTGGTGCAGAGTTAAGCGAACTCGCAATTAACGAATTGTTTAACGACCTGGGAGTCAAGCCAAAAATCTCCAGAGTTGGTAAATTAACCCACTACTCCGCCAAGGATATCGACATCTTTGTTGGCGATATTTTTGATGTGTCTGCTGAAGTTCTTGGGCCGGTTGACGCGGTATATGACCGCGCAGCGTTGGTTGCAATGCCTGAAAATAGGCGTCATCAATATACGTCACACTTGATGGAAATCACCCACGCGGCACCGCAGTTGCTGATTTCTTACGAATACAATCAACAACTCATGGATGGCCCTCCATTCTCAGTCGGTGAAGCAGAAGTAAAACACCATTATGCGTCTGCTTATCAATTGAAGTCTGTTGAAAGCAGGGAAATCACTGGTGGATTAAAGGGAAAAGTTGCAGCAATTGAGAGGATTTGGTTGCTCAAAAGATTCTAAAAAGTTAGGTTGATATGCTGAGTATTGAATGGATGTTGTTGTACATCTTGTTGGGTTTCTTTGTCGGTTTTATGGCAGGCTTACTGGGGGTTGGTGGCGGTGGAATACTCGTTCCCCTGCTAGTATCCATTTTTAGTAACCAGGGTATCAGTGCAGATAACGTCGTTCATTTGGCGTTAGGAACAACATTGGCTTGCACGATCATTTCTTCAATCGCAAGTATTCGCGCCCATGCTGCTCAAGGAACTGTATTGTGGAAGGTGGTTTACGGGATGGCACCCGGCATTATGGTAGGTGCCTTTCTGATTACCCGCATCGCCGCCAAGGTCAACTCAGCTTACATCGCTATATTCTTTGCGCTGTTTATGGCTCTGGTCGCGGGTCAGATGTTTCTAAATTGGCAACCAAAAGCTAGCCGAAAGCCAGCTAAGTTACGTGGCTTATTGCTAGCGGGGACAGGCATTGGATCGGTATCTGCTCTTGCTGCGGTTGGTGGTGGTTTTTTAGCAGTCACTTACCTCAGCTATCAGAATATAGAGATGAAAAAGGCGATTGGTACTTCATCTGCAATTGGATTTCCCGTTGCGATCGCAGGTACTGTTGGGTACATAATGACTGGCTGGTCTCAAACATTGAGCGTTCCCTATACGATTGGATTCATTTATGTGCCAGCATTTTTGGTAATCGCGATCGCAAGTTCGATTGCAGCTCCCTATGGTGCTCGCTACTCTCATCGTTTACCTGAGACTCATTTGAAGAAGATATTCGCCGTTCTCTCGCTCATTCTGAGTATCAAGATGCTTTTCTCAGTTGTTTAGTGTTGACTTAAGAGTGTTCCTCAGAAGTGTGTAGTTAGGTATTTACAGCAAAGCACAGAACCAGCCCATGACCCACCGACCGGATTTAGACAATTTATTGAGAATGAAAGGCAGCTAGCGGTGGGTAAATGGAAACTTAGGAACAGAAATCGATGGGCAGATGCTGTGACGGTCAGTAGGATTAGGATGGAGACAGGTTGACCTGTTCACCGCTCCCTCTAGCTTCAGACGCTGATGCATACCTACACGCTGTCGGGCACTGATTTGAGAGTTTCGCGAGTTGCCTATGGCTGCATGAATATTGGCGGCACTTGGGATGATACACCGCTTTCTACAGATGTGAGGGAAAGTGCATCTCGGGTCATTAAGGCAGCTCTGGAAACAGACATTACCCTGTTTGACCATGCAGATATTTACACGCGGGGCAAGTCAGAGCAGGTGTTTGGTGATGTGCTCAAAGCCTCGCCAGGTTTGCGTGAGCAAATTGTGCTTCAGTCGAAGTGCGGTATTCGTTTCGCGGGAGATCCTCAGCCTAGCGACCCCCAGCGCTACGATTTTAGCTATGAGCACATCGTTGCGTCGGTGGAGGGCAGTTTGCAAAGACTGCAAACCGACTACCTCGATATTCTGCTGCTGCATCGTCCTGACCCGCTAGTAGAACCCGAGGAAGTCGCGCGAGCCTTTGATGCGTTGCAGACGGCGGGCAAGGTGCGCCACTTCGGGGTCAGTAATCATACAGCAGGGCAGATTGAGCTATTGCAAAAGAGCGTGGGGCAACCGCTGCTGATCAATCAGGTGGAGCTAAGCCTGTTGCACTCGTATTTGATTGACGAGGGCATTGTTGCAAACATGTCTGGCATCAGCTCGGCCTTGGCAACCGGAACGCTGGACTACTGCCGCAACCACAATATCTTAATACAGGCCTGGGCACCGCTGGCAGGTGGCAAGCTTTTCAAACCCAACGCAGAGGCAGATCCGGCGTTGAGCAAGATGGCTCCGCTGGTGGGTCAGTTGGCTGAAGCAAAGCAGACAAGTCGTGAAGCCATTGTTCTCGCTTGGCTGTTGCGCCATCCTGCGGGCATTCAACCGATTGTGGGGTCAACTAAACCAGAACGGATTGCAGCGTGCGCTTTAGCCGATGAAGTCGCTTTGACGCGGGAAGAGTGGTACTCGTTGTTTACAGCAGCTAGGGGTGGGCGGGTTCCTTAAACAGGGGTGGGGCCGATGCTCTCAGCGGGAATTGCGATCGCACGCTGAGCAGCGGAGCACTCCTCATGCTGCATGTCCGCCCTCTATTATGCAATGCCTATCTTCGCGACGACGGTGAGGCATAGGCGACCTTCTAATATTTGAGTTAATTTTGACCGCTTCACAAAATAATTTACAGTCTCAGGTGCCGCTTACTCAGTATTAGCACAACTCTCAGTATTATTTCAAATTGTAAGGATTTTTACTAAGTTTAGATAGTTTGTGGGCAGCTTAATTAAGCTGAAACATAACTGTTAACTTAAAACTATAAATGTTTGACTTTCATTCTCCTACAAAACAAGGCTCTCAGAGTCAAAAATCCTTATCTTCTCAAGCTAAAACGAAAAAATCACTTGCTCGTCGAACACTTATTCAAATTGCGTTTAGTGTTACGGCTGTTATTGTTGGCTCAACAGCGATTAGCTACTTTCAGATTGTTTCTACTCTCAAGTCGCAGACGTTAGACCAACTCAAGAGTCATGTAATAGAGCGAGGTCAACGAGAACAAAGTATCTTTTTAATGGCAGAAGATAACCATGCCATCTTTAAGGAGGAGTGGCTACGACGCTTGGAAAATACTGATAGCGAAGGCGTGAAAGCTCGCTTCGATCAGCTATTTGTGCGTTTTCCCGATGGGGCAACCCGCAATCGCCCCAACTTGTTCGATGGCAAACGGCAAGCAGGCGTGTTCATTGATAAGCCAGTTCTAATCAATGATGACATTCGCCGTCGCGTAGTAACGTCCTACGATTTAATCAATGCCTATGGTCCACCCTGGCATAATCGCTTTCCGGATCTCTACCTGAATATGCCAGAGAATATTGCTGTTATTTACTGGCCTGATTATCCAACATGGGCACAGGATGCCCCCGTTGGCTTTGACTTATCCAAGGAAGAATATGTGTGGGTTGGTGACCAGAAGCACAATCCAGCTAGAGAAACGGTTTGGTCGGGGGCTCAAATCGATGGGGTTGCTAAAATCTGGATTCTTTCTTGTGTAACGCCTATCTACTCTAATGACAGAATCATCGGTACTCTTGGACAGGATGTATTACTGAATGATTTATTTAAGCGAACGATCGAGGAGCACATTGAAGGCGGTTATAACCTAATTTTTCGAAAAGATGGTCGCCTGATTGCTCATCCGCAATTGATGGAGCAAATTCAGCAACAAAAAGGTGAGTTTAAAATTCTTGACTCAGGAGACACTCAGCTAAAACGTATTTTTGAGGCGGTCACAAATAAAGCAACCGATCAAGCCGTCATCGATAATCCGAACGAGAGCAATTACTTAGCTGTCACTACGCTACAGGGACCTGATTGGTACTTTGTTACCGTTTTACCCAAAGCAATTTTGGCTGAAAAAGCGATCTCGCTAGCTCGCTTTACGTTGTTTCTAGGCTTTGGCTCCCTCATGATTGTTGTAGCAATTGTGTTTTGGGTTTTACGTCGGCGCATTGCAACTCCTTTAGAAGAAATCACTGTTGCAACGAATCGAATTGCCAATGGAGAGTTTCAGGTGGTTCTTGATGACAGCAGCCAAGATGAGTTAGGTCGGTTAGCACAGGCATTCAACACAATGATCCGAGAGGTCGCCGCTAAAACGACAGAATTGGAGGCTAAAACGACAGAATTGGAGGCTAAAACGACAGAATTACAGAGAAACCTGGAGCAGCAGGCTATTTCGGTCAATCAGACGACTGCCACAATGGATGAGTTAAATACCTCTTCTCGGCAAGCGGCTGAACAAGCTGAAGCGGCTGCAACTGGAGCGCGCCAAGTTCTCATATTGATTGATGATAGTGAGCAAAAGAACGGTTCTGGAACTGCTTCTAGCTTAAAAGCGAAGGTCGAACAAATTGGAGAACAAATCTTACACTTTAGAGATCAAACGACTCAAATCAATGCGATTTCTAACTTAGTCAGTGATTTAGCTAACCAAACGAACATGTTGGCACTCAATGCGGCGGTCGAAGCAGTTCGGGCCGGCGAAAATGGTAGGGGCTTTGCTGTTGTGGCTGCTGAGATTCGAAAACTAGCGGATAGAAGCCGTAAATCGGCTGAACAGATTAGTGAACTGGTAGCCAGTATTCAAAAAGCGACGAAAGCTACTGTGGCAGTATCCGATGAAGGCCGTAAAACCGTGGAAGAGATCGTAGATGCAGTCAATACGATTACAGTGAATAGTCAGCAAATCTCTCTAACGGCTAAACAACAGTCGATCGGAATTCAGCAAGTTGTCAGTGCGATGAATGCTTTGAGTCAAGCTGCAAACCGTGGATAGTCCCAATTAATCCCAATGGAGTGAGTATTTCCAGGCCAGTATTGAATCTGGTGAAGCTTTAGGGAGAACTCCGATTGGAGAAGTTACTGTGGCGTATTTGGAGGTGAATAGCCCTGCTCAAGTAGTAGCACGACAACTATGGATTCGTTTGGGTTTGTTCCATAACTACGCGGTACAACAACGCCCATGCACCCGCCGAACATCAAAATTGATTAGTTGGAATCACAAAGTTATCTGTATCGGCTCAACTGTACCGTTATGCTGCTGAGTCTTCGGTAAAGAGGCAACCAAAGGGCTATCTGTCGATGTTCAGGATTGAATTATTTTGAGGTTTCGGTAGGGCGGCAGGTGAAGGGTATCTGCGGAGCGGTTTAGGCTTTATTGTGGTGCTCAGACCCTTTACCAACTTGATAGGAGGACATCAACGTGACTGATGAACAACATTCCCTGCTGAAAGCATCAGACATCAATTCAATGGATGCGTTTGAGTTTCATCATCCGCTTAACCCCAATTCAGAAATTTATTTACGCTTCCTTGGGCGTGCTGTTGGTCTTAAACGCATTGGTGTAACGATTGCTCGTGTACCATCAGGCAAGGAATCCTTCATTTTCCACGCTCACCAAAATGAAGAAGAATGGGTTTACATTTTGTCGGGTCGAGGTATTGCGGAAATTGGAGATGTGGAGTACGAAGTCGAACCAGGAGACTTCATGGGCTTTGGGCTACCTCAACAACCCCATCATCTTCGTAATCCATTCGATGAAGACCTTGTATATCTGATAGGTGGAGAAGCAGGACGCTTAGATGTTGGCGTTTTTCCTCGGCTTGGTAAACGAGTGATTAGGGATGGTGAGTCAGCTTACATCGTTGATGAGTCAGCGCTTCAACTTTTTTGGAGCAGCAAGCAATCTACTGAGGATTGATATCTGTTGGAGCGATCGCGGCATAACAACCCTAGTGCAGCGGCCACTTGTGGAGTTAAATAAAGTGTTGGCAACCGCTGACCAAGAGCGTTAGGCTGAAATTTGTTCTAAGTACAGCTAGGGTTCATAGAAAAGACTTGAGGGATCACAAAATGCAAAGCCAGAATATAGATTTAATCCGAACCCTTTTTCAAAGCCGCTTAGCGACTCTTGAGCATCTCTTGAAGTCAGCTCAGACTCATTTTTGTGATGACGAGTCGTTTCTTCAAAAGCGCATTGCAGCTGATATGTTTCCCTTCGGTACACAGATTGCTTTCACCTGCAATCAACCACGCAACTTTGCTCTCTGGTGTGATGGCCAACCTGCGAATAATCTAGATCCACACGTCATAGCTCTCACACAGGCATACGAACACATAGCAAACACTAAGGAACTTCTTTTGGGTGTTAACGCTGAAGATGCAAAGCTAGCTGAGGTGACGCGCATTAACTTGAGTCAGGACCTCTACGTCGAGTTGTCTGGTAATGCCTACGTGAATGAATTTCTAATTCCAAACTTTTACTTCCATCTGGTCACGGCTTACGATATTCTTCGCATGGCTGGTGTACCAATTGGAAAACGAGATTATATGCTGCACTTGGTGCCATTAATCAGAAAGAATGAAGCCTAAGTATTCATTTGCAGCGAACGGTCAAGAGTCACTCGCTCTAAATTCGGGATTATTGCCACAACGTAAACCAGTGCCATAAAGCAACTTAATTAAAAGTTGATATACGCCGGATAACTTTTGAAGAATTGCTAAAACTTCATCTTTTGTCAAAACGGTTGGTAAATAGTTAGATTTCTTTACACAAACTGCATCGACTTTCAAATCTAAATCTTGTTTTAATACCTCTTTGTAGAGAAACAAAACAGCATGAATTGCTTGATTTTGCGTTGATGCGGCCACATTTTCATTGACAGCAAGATGTGTTAAAAATTCTTCAATTTCCTTACTTCCCATATCTTTGGGATGGCGCTTATTATGAAAAAGGATATAGCGTCTAATCCAATAGATATAGGTTTTTTCTATTTGATAAGAATAGTACTTAAGGCTGATAACATCTTGCACCTGTTCGAGGAGTTTCTTTGGACGTTGTTCTATTGGAAGTTGTGCAGAAAATTCCGTGTCATATCCTAAATAAGGATGTTATACGGAAAATTTCTATATAACATCAAGGGATACAAGGAAAAATTCTATATAATCCTCCTGTAAAGGGTGGTTATACGGGAAAATTCTGTATAATACCTAAATAAACGGGTAAAAAAGAAGTTTTCCGTAGATTCAGGCAAGAATCCGTTATAATCCTTGATGTATTAGGATTGAGAAAAAGATTATACGGAAAGTTTCCGTATAATAAATAATTAGGCTGCATAGATTGTCTGTAAGGCTGGTATTTCGAGCGCATCTGTTAGGTGTTTAAGGTTACTCATTTATGCCATATTCGTTTCAAATTGGGCATAGCTACACAAGGCGTGATGTTTACCGAGTAATTGGAATCCCTGAAGATACTCATGGAGGAAATTGGGATACAGGATATGCGCGTCATGGTAATGATTGGTTTATCTTCTGCAATGTTGGAACCTCTGGACGAACAGGACATGACTATGCCAATAAATGGGTAGGAGATCGACTGGAGTGGTATGGAAAAACTAATTCACAATTACACCATCCATCTATTCAGTCCATGTTGAGCTTAGATAGTGATACCTATATTTTCTGGCGTGAAAACAACCAACAACCTTTTATCTTTGCTGGAATTGGGAATGCAGAAGAAGTTGAAGATATAACACCTGTCAAAATCATTTGGACATTTGCGACAGCAATATTCCCTGATGAGATTCCTGCATCTGCAATACTACGAGAGGGGGCAGTGTGTAAAGTATCAGTCAACGCTTATGAACGTAACCCAGTTGTTAGACAGCAATGCATTAAACACTACGGCACAAGTTGTTATATTTGCGGCTTTAACTTTGGGAAAATATTTGGAAAATTAGGAGAAGGTTTCATTCACGTTCACCATCTCAGACCCCTTTCTGAGATTCGTGAAGAATACGAAGTTAATCCTGTGGAAGATTTACGTCCCGTATGTCCTAATTGCCATGCCATGATTCATCGACGTTCCCCACCACTTAGTATTGAAGAAGTTAAGGTTTTAATCACATAGTTAACACGCGAGGCAACCTAACACGTCACGGCAGCGGACGGACGAAAGCTACTGGTGCTGAATTCAAGTTCATCTGCCGCCGCTGCGTTTTGCCGTTATGCTTCGGAACAAGTAGCGATGTACATCAAGAGGTTAGATTTACTCTGCATGCAGCTGCACATAACGTTGTGGACAGCTATTTTATATATTGGATTTTCTGTGTGCTTTGGGTCATGTTAACGATCGCACAATTAGGCACCAACAAGAACCTAATTGCAGTTTTTAAGCAGCTTTGCATCAAGGTATAAAGCCGAGAGCGGCGTTTCAAGAAAAGTTGAAATGCCGCTCTCATTTTTGTCTCTGGCTTCTACTCGCGTTCAAAATTACTGCAAGTTAGCGTAGCTGATACTAGGCTTAAAAACTCCTCGCAGAGGTTTTCGCTAAGACTGAGCGAAGGTCATAGCGATCGCGGTTCATCACCTTGTCCCAGGCTGCTACAAAGTCATTCACAAACTTCTGCTGCGAGTCCACACATCCGTAGACTTCTGCAAGGGCGCGGAGCTGAGAGTTTGAGCCGAAGATCAGGTCAACACGGGTCGCAGTCCACTTCAGGTCGCCTGTTTTGCGATCGCTCCCCTCGAACTCATACTCATCTTCAGAGGTCGCCTTCCACGTCGTACCCAGGTCGAGCAGGTTCACGAAGAAGTCATTTGTCAACGTCTCTGGGCGATGGGTAAAGACGCCGTGCTTAGACCCTCCATAGTTCGCACCCAAAACGCGCAAGCCGCCCAGGAGAGCCGTCATTTGAGGGGCTGACAGGGACAGCAATTGCGCCCGATCGACCAGCAACTCTTCGAGTGATTCGCTGTGTTTGCCGCTCGTGTAGTTGCGGAACCCGTCCGCCGTCGGCTCAAGTGGAGCGAAGGATTCTACATCCGTTTTCTCTTGCGACGCATCCGTGCGTCCCGGTGTAAAGGGAACCGTCACGTCGTGACCAGCATTTTTCGCCGCTTGTTCAATGCCCGCGCATCCGCCCAGAACGATCAAGTCAGCGAGCGAAACCCGCTTTCCGCCAGACTGCGAGCTGTTAAACTCCTGTTGAATTCCCTCTAGGGTTTGCAGCACCGTTGCCAGTTGGGCTGGCTGGTTGACTTCCCAATCCTTCTGCGGCGCAAGACGAATGCGCGCCCCATTCGCGCCACCGCGCATATCGGAGCAGCGGAAGGTCACTGCCGACGCCCAAGCAGTCGAAACCAGTTGGGAGACAGACAGCCCCGAAGCTAAAATCTTGGCTTTGAGAGCGGCGATGTCTTGCTCATCAATCAACTCATGGTCAACTGCGGGGATGGGATCTTGCCACAGGAACTCTTCCTGAGGAACCTCTGAACCGAGATAGCGCGATCGCGGTCCCATGTCGCGGTGGGTCAGCTTGAACCACGCCTTGGCGAACTGCTCTGCGAACTCATCCGGGTTATCGTGGTAGCGCTTCGCAATCTGGTTGTAGATGGGGTCCATCTTCATGGACATGTCCGCCGTGGTCATCATGGGGGCGTGCCGTTTTGACGGGTCGTGTGCGTCGGGCACCGTACCCGCACCAGCATCGCCCTTGGGCTTCCATTGCCACGCGCCAGCGGGACTCTTCGTCAGCTCCCAGTCATATTTGAACAGGGTTTCAAGATAGCTGTTGTCCCACTGCGTCGGCGTGGGGGTCCATGCGCCTTCGATACCGCTGGTGATCGCATCGACACCGACACCCGTGTTGAAGGCGTTCTTCCAGCCGAGGCCCTGATCGATAATGGTGGCACCCCCAGGATCGGCACCTACGTGCGTCGCCTCGCCCGCACCGTGACATTTGCCAAAGGTATGTCCACCAGCGGTGAGCGCGACCGTTTCTGCATCGTTCATCGCCATCCGAGCAAAGGTCTCGCGAATATCGCGCCCTGAGCCGATCGGATCGGGTTCGCCGTCTGGTCCTTCCGGGTTGACGTAGATTAGGCCCATCTGAACAGCGCCGAGGGGATTCAGGAGGACGCGATCGCCTTCGTAACGCTCATTGCCGAGCCAAGCTTTCTCAGAACCCCAGTAGATGTCTTCTTCTGGCTGCCAGACATCCACGCGCCCACCAGCAAAGCCCAACGTTTTGAAGCCCATCGATTCCAAGGCGCAATTGCCGGCGAAGATCATCAGGTCAGCCCACGAAATTTTCTTGCCGTATTTCTGCTTGATGGGCCAAAGCAACATGCGCGCCTTGTCGAGGTTGGCATTGTCAGGCCAACTGTTGAGCGGCTCAAACCGCTGGCTACCCGAACCCGCGCCGCCGCGACCATCGCCAATCCGATATGTGCCGGCGCTGTGCCAAGCCATCCGGATGAAGAGCGGCCCATAATGACCGTAGTCGGCTGGCCACCAGTCCTGGGAGGTGGTCATCAGCTCGTAGATATCTGCCCTCAAGGCAGCTAAGTCAAGACTCTTGAATTCCTCAGCGTAGTTGAATTCCTCACCCATAGGATTGGCTTGGGGGGTGTGCTGGTGGAGGATGCTCAGATTCAAATAATTCGGCCACCAGTCTCGGTTCGACGGCATATGACGAGGCTGAGATTTCTGACCGCCGCCCGTAAATGGGCATCCGCTTCCGCTGCTCATACTATTTTCCTATCAAGATGTGTGGGTCGATTTTTTGATGTACTGCGGGTATTGCCAACAAATAGCACATAGTAATTACTGGAATAATCGATGAACAAATAATCGAAGAGAAATATAATCAACGTTATGATTTGAAACAATGAATTTGTGATTTGCAACAATTAGTTAATTACCAATAAACCAAGAGTGCGATCGCGTTAGCGAAGCGGGACGTAGTCCAGCGCTGCTGCATTCGCCCTACAGCCCTCCCTTGCATCCTACGGCAGGCGTTACCGAAGCGTCGCGCAGATGGCAACTCTATTAGGTTTGTTAAGTTACTAGCACAGTGTACTCATTGCGATCGCACTGATTGTTCATTATCGAATTAGATCAAACTTTGCCGAATGGGGATGTTGAGTTTCCTTCTGTCAACCCAACCTATGGCAAGGGGCGATCGCACTAGACGGACAAGAGTGTCAGTTATGATGCAAGTATTGCCTGCCACAGAGAAATATCAACCATTACGATTCGTTGACGCCTAGATAAAGTGGAGCTAAGCGCTATGAAAGATACTGCCCAGATTACGGGTTTTCATGCTCATATCTACTTCGATACCTCCAGTCGTGATGCGGCGGCGCGTGTACGTGAAGGATTGGGCGCGTCTTTTGAAGTGCAGCTGGGGCGTTGGCATGACAAGCCCATTGGTCCACACCCAAAGGCAATGTATCAAGTTGCATTCTTACCAGAGCAATTTGGCAAGGTTGTCCCCTGGTTAATGCTCAATCGTGAGGGATTGGATATTCTCGTCCACCCCTCAACAGGCGATGATGTGGGAGACCACACCGATCGTTCTCTGTGGTTGGGAGAGAAGCTAGAGCTGAATATCGAGATCCTAAGGGCGATTGGAATCAGCTAATAATTAGACAGCTAGTGGCGATCGCAGTTGTCTATCTCCTCTAATAAGGGTGTTATGAGGCGATCGCACTCCCATTCACAAAGTGAAGGCTAGCCCCCTTTTCACACCTCTCGCCCAGTTCGGTACCTAAACTGAGAGCGATCGCTCAGCATCTGATCGTGTACTAGAAGTTGGTTTCCGTAGGCAATTAGCTTGCTTCATTTGTGAGTTGTGACGGTACACTAAGCTATCTATTTTGTCTTCGAGCGACAGTAACTCCTCATAATATTCCTGGGTTTCATCCGGTCAATAATTGATTCTTTGCAACGTGCGATCGCTTCTACTAAAAAGGTACGCAGCTCAGCCGTTCGTAACAAACTTTCAAAAAATAGCTGTAGTGCCAGTAAATCTGGGAATACTTATATAGATTACCGAAAGGTACTAGGGAACCTGAAATTCATCCAAAATTAGGAGTTCCGCTCCCTCACCTAAAACTATTTGTCATCGCAGCAAGGAAACTTCCATCAAGATGAGTAAAATTACGCTTTCAGAGCGCGTCCGCTACGGGTTCGATAATTTCATGGCTAGAGGTACTGTTGCTCTGATTGGCGGATTAGCCTTGACCTCTCTAGCCTTTATCTTTTTAATGGGGTTCTTGGTCAGCATCACCGGAGTTGCGCCGGAAGGAAGCGATCGCCTTCATCCTCTAGAAGCGATTTGGAGCGTTTTCATGCGGACTCTAGACTCAGGCGCAATGGGCGGCGATACAGGCTGGCTATTTCGGTTTGCGATGCTCTTTGTCACCTTTGGCGGTATCTTCATCATCAGTACCCTAATCGGCATTCTCAGTAGCGGCATTGATACGAAGCTAGAAGACTTACGGAAAGGACGTTCCCGTGTCGTTGAAACCGATCACATTGTAATTTTGGGTTGGTCGCTGCAAGTATTTACCCTCATCTCAGAACTCACCCTTGCTAATGCCAATCGACCCGGTACTTGCATTGTCATTCTCAGTGAAGAGGACAAAGTACAGATGGAAGATACCCTTTCTAATATCTTGGGTAAACGTTCCAAAATTCGCTTAGTTTGTCGCACGGGTAGTCCCAGCAATATTACTGATTTAGGGATGGTGAATGTCCAAACGGCACGCTCAATCGTGATTATAAGCTCATCCAATGCCCATGCTGATATTCAACTCGTTAAAACGCTGTTGGCGATTACCAGTATTCCACGCGGCGTACCCCAGCCTTATCACATCGTTGCTCAAGTTCAAGACCCCAAGAGTTCCGACGTTGTTAGTCTAATCGGACGCAACGACATAGAGGTTTTACTGACGAACGATCTCATCTCGCGGATCGTCGTGCAAACCTGTCGTCAATCAGGCTTGTCAACGGTTTACATGGAGCTACTTGACTTTAGCGGGAATGAAATTTATATCAAAGCAGAACCAACTTTACAAGGAAAAACCTACGGCGATGCGCTTTTAGCCTACAACGATTCTGCGGTACTGGGAATTAAACACGCTGATGGGACGATCCAGCTTAATCCACCGATCGACAGGTCGTTACAACCCAACGAACAACTTGTTTTGATTAGCGAAGATGACAGTACCATTCATCTGTCTCAACTATCTAATATCCCTATCGATCGTCAAGCGATTCAAGTTAAAGAGAAAAATGCGATCGCCGCCGCAGAAAACACCTTAATTTTGGGATGGAATGACCGCATTTCTACCATTATTCAACTACTCGATCGTTACGTTGCTCCCGGCTCCACCGTTACAGTCGTTGCTGAGTTTCCAGAAGCTGAGGTCGTATCAACTGAATCGCTCAACTTACAACAACAGACTGTGCGGTATTCCCAGGGAAATCCTACCGAGCGTCAGGTATTAGAAAGCCTCGACTTAACTAAATACAATCATGTTCTCGTACTCTGCAATACTGACTTAGAACCAGAGCAAGCGGATGCTCAAATCTTGATTACATTGCTTTATCTGCGGGATATTGCCGATCGCTATAAGTGCAATTTTCAGGTTGTCACGGAAATTTTAGATTTGCGAAATCAAGCCTTGGCACAAGTAGCTCGCCCGGATGATTTTGTCATCAGCGAGCAAATTGTTAGTCGGCTGCTGGCTCAAGTTTCCGAACAGAAAAGCCTCAATGCTGTGTTTGCCGATCTCTTTAGTCCTGAAGGCTCAGAAATTTATCTTAAGCCTGTCGGTGAGTATGTTGCGCTCGATCATCCCGTTAATTTTTACACAGTTGTTGAAGCTGCCAAGCAACGTGGTGAATCGGCAATTGGCTATCGTTGTAAAGCGGATGCTAATAATTCAGGTAGAGCTTATGGGGTGACGATTAATCCCAAAAAAGATCAACTGATTACGTTTACCCCGCAAGATACGATCGTTCTATTAGCGGAAAACTAAATTTTAGTTTCAATCTTTTTGTATTGATGTACGCGATCGCCATTGACTATCTTAAGGATTCCGACCCTATCCTGGGACGACTCATTGACCAAATTGGTGCGTGTCAACTGAACCAGTACGAACTGGAGGGAGACTTGTTCTTTTGCCTATCCCGGTCAATTCTCCACCAACAACTTTCCACCAAGGTGGCTAAAGTCATCCACCAAAGGTTTCTCCAGCTTTACCCAGACACTCTGTTTCCTTCGGCACAAGATGTCCTCGACACGCCGGATGAAGTCCTTCGCGGCGTGGGAATTTCGCGCCCCAAAATCTCTTATATCAAAGACTTGGCACGTCACGCGATCTCCGGATTGCCCACGCTTGAAGAGTTGGAAGTCATGGACGATGAGGCGATTATCAAGAGTCTAACGCGGGTCAAAGGCGTCGGACGATGGACTGTGCAGATGCTCCTGATTTTCCGTCTCAAACGATGGGATGTTTTGCCTGTGGATGACTTGGGTGTACGTGCAGGGATTCGGAAACTCTACGATCTTGAGGCACTTCCCGATCGTAAGACTACAGAAGGTTTTGGACAAAAGTGGAAGCCTTATTGCAGTATTGCCTCGTGGTACTTGTGGCGCAGTTTGGAACTAAAGCCAGTTTGAGGATTGCTGGGAAAGGGGAGAAGATGCGATCGCTCTCACGGTTCATCCTCATAGATCCAAAGTGTGCAATTGCCTTTTGGCTAAAACTACTAGATTTTTATACAGTTACGGCTAGATGTGTAAAGTGCTACCTTGTTAACAGGCAATTTTATAAAGTAAAAACACTCAGCAAATGGTTTCTTCAAACTTCAACCTAAGACTCCAACATTTAGAAGACAATATTAAACAAGACTTAGCTTTACTCAAGAAGTATGAAGATGCTGAGCGCTACGAAGATGATCCACGTCGCCAGACCAGGTATCAGCGAGAGATTGATCAATTAAAGGAATCAGCTACTCGATATCAACAGGAGTACGATGAGCTGCAAATTCAGATAACTGGTGAACCCACTCTACAAATGCAGAGTATAGCAATCCAGTTGCAGCAGATGGATACTAAATTAAATACTCTATATGCTGGACAAAAAGCTATCTATGAAAACGTTAATCATTTACGTAAAGGACTGCTAAACCGCTACAAGTCTAGTGAGCAGCATATAATTGCGGTGATTACGGAACGGCTAGATAAGGCTCAAATAGCTACAGTATCGTCTGTACTAGAAGCACTTGAAGCTGACAAAATATCAGAGTTTGAAACACAGCAGTTATTACAAGGAACTCAGCAGATGCTAGCTGTATTAAACCAGCGGAATATTGTACTGCCCGGAGAGCAAGAAGTAACTGAGACTATTAAGGCTCCTGAGCTTGATGCAAAACATAAGTTAAGGGTTACTCTACCTATTATTCCCTTAATATTGGAATATGAAGCAGAGTTGGAACTAGGAACAGGAATTAATCTCAAGGCGGCTTGGCAAAAGTTGGTGGTGCCATTTAGAGGAGAGTAGATAGTGAATCTGCACCAACAACGCGAACAAGACTTGCATGAACACATCGAAAATGATTTAAAATTACTAAAGAGCCTAGAAGATAAATTGCGCTTGTCAACAGATGAAAAGGATAAGGTAAAACTAAAAAATGAAATAAAAGAGCTTAAACAGAATATTTCTGATCATCAAAATGAAATAAACACAAATCTCACACAACGACGAGAATCTATTGCCCGTGAAATGCCATTAGTTACCTTTGATGAGCTAGATATCGTAACTAAATTCATTCTTGCTATGCCACCTGCTTCTCCTGAAATAAACTTTAATCTTACAGACATAACACAGAAAATATCGAAAAACCATCTCACGCAGGAGGTTCATTTTCTACTAACGATGGGAATGGGTAAAGTCAAAGAAGTTGGGCGTTTCATCGAACACAATGCGCTTTTACGCCCTGACTTTCCTGAAAAGTTGAAGGCTGGATTTTTTGCAGAATATCAAAGATTATGCACAGCAGGCATTGAAGGAGATGCTTTATTCGACTCTTTGTATAAGTTTTCTTGTGGTAATAGTGCCGATATTAGGAAAGCAGCAGCAGGTTTGGCAGTTTTATCCTATTTCTTCGAGAAGTGCGAGGTGTTTGAGCGATGACTCTCTCTACAAACCACAGCTCTAGTTATAACTCTCCCATCATTCTCCCTACAAAGCACATCTCTATCCGTAACTCTTTATTGGGGGTTGGTGCTAAACTACTAGAACATCTGTACTATCCAAAGACAGTTTCATCGCTTTGGAACGCTGTATCTACCATGCCTGAAGTTGCGACCTTTGAACGTTTTGTTTTAACTCTTGACCTTCTATACATAATTGGAGCAGTTGAGATGGATGAAGGGCTGCTTCGCAGGTGTAATCGATGATCCGTGCTGTTCGCTGCAATCATGCTTCGTTCAAGGAAGTTGAGTTCACACCTGGCTTCAACGTCGTTTTGGCAGATCGGACAGAAGTATCGGGGAGGAGGGATTCGCGTAATGGTCTAGGTAAGTCAACTCTGATCGAAATTATTCACTTTTGCCTTGGAGCCAGGATGACAAGAGGCAAAGGACTCGGTGTTATAAATCTTAGAGGTTGGGCTTTTAGTTTAGAGCTTACACTTGCTAATCGAGTTGTTACAGCAACTAGAAGCACTGAGGATCAATCAAAGATACTAATTAAGGGAGATACTACAGACTGGCCTATTCAGCCAAAGGTAAAAGAAGGGCAACAAATTCTTAGTCTTAAGGATTGGACTACAGTCCTTGGATCTTTAATGTTTGGGCTACCCAATGATGATGAAGATAGAAAATATCACCCTACTTTTAGAAGCCTCATTTCTTACTTTATACGTCGTGGGCGGGATGCATTTTCTACACCGTTTGAACATTACAGAAAGCAGATTGAGTGGGACAAGCAAATTAACAATGCGTTTCTATTAGGTCTTGCGTGGGAAGATGCTAGAGACTTGCAACTCTTAAAAGATAAACAAAAACTACTAGACGATTTCAAAAAACTTAAAAAAGATACTGAGACTGGAGTTGTAATAGGAATTCTTGGTTCTTTAGGTGAACTCGAAGCTCTGAAAGTTCAGGTTGAGTCACAACTACGTGAAAGGAAAGAAACTCTAAGTAATTTTCGAGTTGCTCCTCAGTACCATGAATTAGAAGAGACTGCTAATCGTTTGACTACAGAAATCCATGAAGCAACTAATAGCAATTTTACAGATCAGAAATTACTTAAATTTTATCAGGTTAGCCTTGAAGCAGAAAACGAACCTTTACCCAGTGATATTGTTCGTCTATACGAAGGTGCTGGTGTTGAGTTGCCTGGGTTAGTAATTCGACGACTAGAAGAAGTAGAAATATTTCATCGTAAACTTATTGAGAATCGTCGCGAGTTTTTATCTGCTGAAATTCAACGTCTGATGAGGGATATATCGTCTAGAGAATTTCTCATTCGGCAAAAAACTGAAGAACGTGCTTCTTTATTGGAAGTGCTACAGACACACGGTGCGCTAGAAGAATATACAATGCTTCAAGAACTTTATCTAAAAACTGTAGCTGACCTTAATGAAATAAATAAACGCATAGAAGAATTAAAAAAAGTTGAGGAATTAAAAAGCACTTTAAAAATCGAAAAAGAACGACTATTGCAACGCGCACGCCGTGATTACGAAGAGCGGCATATTCAAGTAGAGCGAGCTATTAGTTTATTTAATGATAACTCTCGGTTTCTTTACCATGTTCCAGGAACACTCGTTATAGATGTAGGCGAAAATGGCTTTCAATTCAGAGTAGATATTAGGCGTGACAGTAGTGAAGGGATTGGTAACATGAAGATATTTTGTTACGACTTAATGTTGGCACAACTTTGGTCTGAACGTGAGACATCACCATACCTACTTATTCACGACAGTACGATTTTTGATGGTGTAGATGAGAGACAAGTATCACTTGCTCTTCAGTTAGCTGATAGGGAGTCTAGGCGATGTGGTTTTCAGTACATATGTACTTTTAATTCAGATATGATTCCACGTTCACAATTCGCAGTTGATTTTAATTTGAATTTCGATTCCTTTATAAGACTTACACTTACTGACGATAGTGATGAGGGAGGACTACTAGGTATTCGCTTTTAGACGGAAGTTTACCCCAGTGCAATTGCCTTTGGCATCAGCTCTCGCTAAACGCAAGCACTAGTCCCTACAGTCTCCTATCTAAAGTTAAGCCAACTATAGTTGGTGAGTAAGACGCTCTTAGCTAAGGACATGACTACAGTCGCGATCTTGCCAATATCCGATGCGAGTGGTGAGAGGATTTATCGAGCGATCGCAATCTGCAATCGTCAAGCGATCGCTCATCCTAAAATTATCGAGAACAATATTTCCCAGCAACTCGCAGTATAGCTGCCAAACTTTTTTCCACATCAGCATCCGTTGTTGCCCAAGACGAAACACTAATTCGCATCGCCGTCTGCCCTTGCCAAAGCGTACTGCCACACCAACAAGTCCCCTCGGCTTGAATATCGGCAATCACCTGATGGGTCGTTTCTGCATCCCCAAAGGATACTAAGACTTGATTCAACACCACATCATTGAGAATGGGGTAACCAGCCGCTTTCAACTCCTTGGCAAAGTGTCTAGCATGGCGACAGGTACGCTCAATTAAGTCTGCCAAACCAGAGCGACCGAGCGATCGCAAAGCTGCCCACACCTCAACACCACGCGCACGCCTCGATAATTCAGGAGTATAGTCTGACGGGTTGCGCTGCTCGCTGACAGTGGGTAAATACTCGGCAGTAATCGCCATTGCCGCTTGCAACGCATAGGCATCGCGAACAAACGCCAGCCCACTATCATACGGTACGTTTAACCACTTGTGAGCATCTGTCGCCCAAGAATCAGCCTCTTCCATACCAGCGGTGAGGTGCGCCAACGATGGAGCGGCGGCGGCCCAGAGTCCGAATGCGCCGTCTACATGCACCCAGGCTCCCACTTCCTTGGCGCGATCGCAAATCTCTCCAACTGGATCGCACGCACCTGTATTCACATTTCCGACTTGGGTACAAATAATCGCAGGACGATTAAGGGATGGAATCGCATCTGGACGCATCCGCCCCTGTCCATCAACGGGGACTTTCACAACTCGGCTTCGACCTAATCCCAGCAATCCCAACGCTTTCAACAAGCTTGGGTGCGCTTCCTCGCTAACTGCAACCGTAATCGGTGGCGCACCAAACAACCCGTCTGCTTCTACATTCCAACCTTCCCGTTCGAGTACGGCGTGGCGGGCGGCAGCTAGTGCTGTAAAGTTAGCAACAGTTGCTCCCGTGACGAAGGCACCACCGCAGTCGGCAGGGAGATGCAGTACGTCTAGCAGCCAGCGCAAAGCTACCTGCTCCAGTAAGGCTGTAGCTGGGGTGATGCGATACATTCCACAATTTTGGTCCCACGCGGCAGCTAACCAGTTGGCTGCTAAAGCGGCAGGCAGTGAACCACCCGTGACAAGTCCGAAGAAGCGGGAACCTGCTTGTGCGATTGATGCGGGTGAACCAACTCGATCGAGTAGTTGCAAGACAAGTTCAGGATCGACAGGTTCATTGGGGAGGGGTTCATCGAACTGGATGAGATTAGCGATCGCTTCCTGGGTTGGCGCAACGTTCCGAGCGTCCAAGCCTTCAAGATAGCGAACAGCATATTCAGACGTTGTTTGCAAGAGTTCTCGCATATCCTCTTCCTTCCCTGCACGGGGCTAAACAATCCCGCATAAGCGAGCATAGCGCAGCGCTACTGGAATGATTTTTGGATGCAACAAGCTGCCGTCGCGCCTAAATAGGAATAAGCTGCTCCTTTTACATGGGTTGTTCAGGCAGCGAGAGGGGTTCTTCAGGCAGCGGGATAAACTCGGTTTCGTGTGGAACCCGCTCAAACCGTCCGTTCTTCCAGTCCGCTTTCGCTTGCTCAATGCGCTCAAGGCGGCTAGAGACAAAATTCCACCACTTGTGCCGCTCACCGACAGGTTCACCACCTACCACAATGCAACGAGCGTCAGCTTTCGCACTAATGCTCACAGTCTGATTGGGATTCAATACAATCATTCGTTGTGGCTCCAGCGGTTCGCCATCTATGCTCAGACCGTTTGTAACGCTATAGACGGCTTGCTCACTATAGTCCGGAGGCAGCGTGAACTCGGTTCCAGTCGGCAGTTGGACATCGAGGTAGATCATCGGCGAGAACGTTTGAACGGGTGATGTGCGACCATACGCCTGCCCTGCAATTAGTGTGATTGAGACACCCCCATCTTGCCAAGCGGGGATGTCAGTCGCTGGGTAGTGACGAAACCAAGGTTCGGTCTCCTCATGTTCCGAAGGAAGTGCGAGCCACGTCTGGATACCATGTAGCCGTCTTTCGCGACTCCGAACCGCATTGGGCGTTCGCTCCGAATGGACAATGCCACGACCCGCAGTCATCCAGTTCACTGCTCCGGGATGAATTTCTTGAACAACCTTGAGACTATCGCTATGGAGCAGCACCCCTTCAAACAAGTAAGTCAGTGTTGCTAAATTGATATGCGGATGCGGTCGCACATCCATCCCTTGACCCGGTGCAAAGATAGCTGGGCCGAGATGGTCGAAAAAGATGAATGGTCCAACCATCTGCCGAGTTGCGTGAGGCAAGATGCGCCTCGCCTCAAATCCGCCCAAATCTTTAACTTCGGGTTCAAGAACATCACCAATGCTGTTGGACATAGCAAAGATTACCCCGTAATTCTGACCAAAGCCTGATTAATTTTCTAATCTTAGAGCTATATCAGCTTCTTCCTTTTGATTAGGGATACAGATTGTTGATCGCATCTTCTCTACAGCCTGGAACTGCTTACCTCAAGTGGGCTGTGCCACGTTATTACTAGGAGTTAGATGGCACAGATAACTTTGGTATTCTGAAGTCATTCAAAGCAGTTTTAAAGTGATGACTCAGGTTGTAATTGTCGGGGCAGGTCCTGCTGGTGCAACGCTTGCACTGCTTCTCGTCAAACGTGGCATCGCCGTCAAACTGATTGAATCCTCCCGTAACTTCCGGAGAGTTTTTCGCGGTGAGGGGCTGATGCCCAGTGGGCTAGATGCTCTAGAGCAGATGGGATTGTCGTCTGTGCTAGAGAGCATCCCTCATCGACCTTTGGATGCCTGGGAAGTCCTGATCGAAAATCGGTTTCTGTTTCGAGTTAATGAGCCAATCGAACCGGGTGGTAAGCCCTGCACCCTTGTCTCACAACCTGCTTTCCTGGAAGCCGTGATCGACCAGGCAAGCACTTATCCCAATTTTGAGTTTGTCCAGGGTACTCCAGTGCAGGATTTGGTGTGGAGCGAGCAACGGGTTTCGGGCGTGAAGCTGGGTGACGATCGCTCCATCTGTGCCAATCTAGTCATTGGGGCGGATGGTCGTAATTCTGTTGTTCGGCAGCAAGCCAACTTACCTCTAGAGCAACAGTCCGGAAGCTTTGATATTCTTTGGTTTAAATTGGCTGATAGCGATCGCTTTGAATCCGAGAACGTATTTTATTCGATTGTTCGCGATCGCAATGCATTTGGGCTGTTTCGCTCTTCCGAGGGGAATCTTCAGATAGGCTGGGCACTCCATGAAGATGCCCCAATGGACTGGAAGCAAGCCGATTGGCCTGATATTTTGGCAGAAGCCTCGCCCCCGTGGTTAGCCGAGCATATCCGGACTCATGCGGAAAGTATTGAGCGTCCTGTTCTGTTATCCGTTGTCGTCGGGCGTTGTCCGCGTTGGTATGCACCAGGCTTACTGTTACTGGGCGATGCCGTTCACCCAATGTCACCGATTCGCGCCCAAGGCATCAATATGGCATTGCGGGATGCGATCGTTTCAGCAAATCATCTGGTTCCCTTGTTGCGTGAGGGAGCAACAGATGCGGCAATTGATGCGGTGTTGCCACAGATTCAATCTGAACGGGAGCCAGAGATTATTCGAGTGCAGCAGCTTCAAAGTCAGGAAGCGGCTCAGGCTGAGCTATTGCGTAAAAGCGCACTGCTGCGATGGGCGGTGAGTCAGCTAGCTCCCCTGCTGGGCAAGGGCGTGAGGCACTCTTGGTTACAAAGGCAGCGCCAGTTGCGCCAAGGGGTAACGCAGATACAGTTAACGGTGTGAACTAGGGGGTAAACTCCTGTCGTCATGTTTGCAATACCAGTAGAGCCGTTACAGGTAATAACAAGATGAGGAAAATACTATACATACTCATTGGTCCAAAAGGCTCAGGAAAAACATATATTGGAAGTCAAGTCAATAAAAATACAGACATAAAGTTCTTAAGAGTAGAGCCGATCTGGCTGAAATTAGCGCCAGGTGAGAATGGTTGGAAACAGTTGAGAAGGAAATCGATAAGGAGTTTCAGCAGCATAGTAAGGTAATGATTGAAAGTTTAGGGGCAGGAGACGGATTCAATTAGATGCATTCGTCATTAAGAAATAAATACGAAGTCAAGTTGATAAAAGTCTTTGCTGATTTAGAAGAGTGTTTGAGGAGAGTGAGAAACAGAGACAATTCAGAACACATACCAGTATTAGATGAGAAAGTAGAAGAATACAATAAGATAGCAGCAAGCATTAACCATCAATGGGATGCGGTTATTGATAATAATAGTCCGGCTACTGATGAAGATATTCTTAGGGTCATCGAATCTATATAAGCAGCTTCTAAAATTGGCATCAGTGGTGAAAGCATCAGCAGTGAAGGCATCTGTGCCGACGCATCAATCAAGTTGCGCTTCGCTCTTCTCGCTTCGCTATCGCCTAATTTCAGACCCCATAGTATCCCAGCAGCGAATGAGAGCAAGAGGTCTATTGTATCAAGACAGTCCAGCCTTAAACTCATCTATGAGAAAGTCAATAAAGCATTTAATCTTCGCCGACTGAAAGCGTCCTCGACGGTAAACGACCTGAATCGGGATTGGCTCAGGTTCGTATTCTTTTAGGATGACGTTGACCGATTGATTTTGGAGTTCATCAGTAAACGCCCATATGGGGGAGGTGCCAATGCCAATGTTTGCCAACACGGCTTCACGTAGCGCCATCGAGTTATTGACTTGCAGATTTCCACTCACTGTTACTGTCGTGCCTCGAAAATGCCATTCATTACCCGTAGACTGCCGGGTATAAACAATGCAGTTGTGGTGCAAAAGGTCGGCTGGTACTTGTGGCTCACCAAACTTCTCCAAATAGGCTGCCGATGCGGCTGCGACAAATCGGTATGTGCCGAGTGGCTGTGAGATTAAGTTGGGATCGACAAATTTGCCAATTCTGATTGCTAAATCGATACCCTCTCCAACTAAATCGACAAAGTGGTCAGACATCGTTAGGTCAATCTTGATATCCCGATAGCGATCGAGAAATCGTTTCAGGCGAGGGAGTACCTGCATCTGCCCAAACGCAACCGAGCAATTGAGCCGCAATAGTCCAGAAGGGTTCTGCCGTTTTCCCACACTAGACTCGGCTTCAGAGAGTGCTTCGAGAACGGCTTGGCAACGCTCATAAAAGCGCATTCCCTCATCGGTCAAACTCACTTGGCGCGTTGAGCGCACCAGTAATTGCACGTCCAGATACTCTTCTAGTGCAACAATCTGTTTGCTAATCGTGGGTTGAGTGGTACCCATCTCTCTAGCAACGGCGGAGAAACTGCCCGTTTCCACTGTTCGCACAAAACTCTTGATGCAGGCGATCAGGTCTGACATGGGGATTGATTCTCAAACGGAATAAATCATATTCCATTTTGCAGTCTTCTCAAACCCGAAGGAATGAAACATGATTGATGTTGTGAGGCAAATCAAGTTTCTCACCTAACAACTTTGAGCTAACCAATAGAAGAAAAATCATGATTACAGCAACAGACCTGAAAGCCAACTTTGAAGACATCAAGACCCTGGTTTTACAAGGGAAAGCGATGGAAGCCTTTGAAAAATACTATGGCGAGGATGTAGTGATGCAGGAAAATGAAACGCCTGCCACTGTAGGGAAAGCAGCCAATCGCGCTAGAGAACTGGAGTTCTTTTCTAAAGTGACTGAATTTCGTGCAGCAGAACTGAAAGCGGTTGCTTATGGCGAAGACGTGATTATTTCTGAGTGGTTTGTCGATTACACCCATTCTGAATGGGGCAAAGTCACGCACGATCAAGTGTCTGTACAGAGATGGAAAGATGGCAAAGTAATCCACGAGCGTTTCTATTACGCCGCCTAAACTGCCTCAACGATTTTGATGAATCCGACAACTTGCTAACACTCACGAAAACGCTCCGCAGCCTCAATAACCAGTTGGCGGGCTTGCTCCGGTCCAAAGCGACCTTGAGGCTCAAACGTTTTGCCCTTAGCCGCGTTGTACGACACGAAAAAGTGTTCAATCTCGTGGATGAGGTTCTGATTCAGGTCGTCGAGCGTTTTCACGTCATGCTGGTTGCGGGAGTTGGCGGCAACAGCGAGCAAGCGGTCATTGCGATCAGTTTTCCCCTCCTCGGTTTGAAAAGCGCCAAAGCCGCCGATGAGCCGCGATGGGACAAGGCAGCCGACGAAGGCAGGCTCCTCCATCAATACCAGCACGTCGATAGCATCGCCGTCGTCGGCTAGAGTCGAGGGCACGAAACCGAAGTCGTATGGGAAAAATGCGCCTGCTGCCAGTACGCCGCCCAACTTGTACAACCCGTACTTCTTGTCCCACTCAAATTTGTTACGGCTGCCCTTGGGCGTGTCAATGATGACGTTGAGCGTTTCGGCATCATCTGAGTCAAACGGAGGGAGGTGGAGAGGGTCGGTTGCCATAGTTTACTAGCACGTATCTATTTCTTGCTAGCGATAGCGTTAGCGAAGCGAGGCGTAAGCCTAGCGCTGCTGCGTACTCCGTTGGAGA
The DNA here is from genome assembly GCF_039961875.1 of Trichocoleus sp. ST-U2. NCBI lineage: Bacteria > Bacillati > Cyanobacteriota > Cyanophyceae > Leptolyngbyales > Trichocoleusaceae > Trichocoleus > Trichocoleus sp. ST-U2. The sequence goes on from NZ_JAMPJY010000029.1 coordinate 55,239, forward strand.
AGCCGAAGGCTAGCGCAGATCGCACTTATCATATCGCGATCGGTCATCTAGTTTTATGGAGCGTAGGACATAGAGTTCGACTGCATCTGCCCCTTGACCTATCCAAACTTGGATTGCAACTCCATCCGATTTGCTCAAAATTCAGCATGCCAACCAACCTTAGGATGTAATTCTCGGTGTACTTTACCCTGCGGGGTTTATCTACCAGGCTATGCAAACGCCCCTACCCATCTATTGCAACCATCATTTAGCAGAGAGAGAGTAGGGGCGAATTTATCTAGTCTCAGCGTTAGCAGAGCGAATGTTCGCAGCAGTGGAATCAGCATTGATGGAAATTCAGATGTCTGCTATACGCAATCCTAAATCAATGTGACTTTTCCGGTATCCAGATCGTAACGACCTCCGACAATTTTGAGCTTGTCATCTAGCAATCGTTCCGAAACGATCGTTGAATTTTGTTTTAATTTCTCAATTTGATACCGAACGTTTGCAACTACAGCGTTATCAACCGGATCGCCCGATTCATCTTTTGTCTTAGCGATCGCAGGTTTGATGGCTTTAACAAAAGAATTCATGCTTCCAGGGAGACGTTCCCCCTGGACTGCGGCAGTGACAGCACCACAGCGTTCGTGACCTAAAACCATAATCACAGGAGTGCTGAGGATAGCGACAGCGTATTCCAAACTGCCAAGCACCTCCGGTGTCACAATATTTCCGGCAACCCGGATATCAAATAAGTCACCGAGTCCTTCGTCAAACAAAATTTCCGCAGATACCCGCGAATCCGCGCAGGTTAGCAGCGTTGCAAAAGGGTGTTGTGCTTGGGCAATTTCTTTAACCCGTGCCTCTGATTGATCGGGATGTTTAGCCTTGTGTTGCACAAACCGTTGATTGCCCTCCATCAACCGTTTTAGGGCGGCATCAGGGCTGGGAGGCTCAACGGTCGCTGCGATCGCTCGGTTTGCTTGCACGCCCCAGAATGCACTTCCCGCCACAGCCGCCATCAGTGCTATTCCGCCATTTCCCGTTAAATTCAAGAAATTGCGCCGCCCCATCAACCCATTGTTTTGATTCATCGCTATTGAAGAAGTAAAAGTTGCAGAATAAACGATTCAAAGTTCAAAGCCGAAGCTAGACTTTATTTTTGTTTTTTAGTTTCTTCAGATTCACAGAAGATAGAAACAGCCGCCTTACAACGAAGCAACGCATCTCGTCGAGCGAATTTCCATCGCATCAGAAATGTAACAGCTGCCTCCAAACTTGTTGAGGATTGGTCGAATAATTTCCACAGCACCTTTAAGTTTTTCTGGCGCACAAAATGCGATGACATAGACATTATCCAGCATCGTCATATCTAAATCTTCAGAACCGCCTCTAAGCCCCTGTCCGGCAACATTTCGGATGACTAGGTGCCCGGTTACACCTGATTTTTTTAAACTGTCTAAAATTTTGCCAAGTTCAACTGAATTTGCGATGACTTCTATTCGTTTAACTGAATGCATGATGTTATCTCCAAAGCATCTCAATGCCGTACAGATATACGGGAATTCCGACAATGATGTTGAAAGGAAACGTTACAGCTAGTGCGGTAGAAACGTACAAGCTAGGATTCGCTTCAGGAACCGTTAAACGCATAGCGGCGGGAACAGCAATATAAGAAGCACTTGCACAAAGTACCGCAAATAAGAGCGCGTCCCCCTTGGGCATTCCGATGAATTTTGCAATCAAAATTCCAATGCCTGCATTGAGGATTGGGATTAGTATTGCAAAAGAAATGAGAAAAACACCCGTTTTTTGCAAGTCCTTAATCCTTCTAGCTGCAACCAACCCCATGTCGAGCAAAAAGAAGGTCAGGATACCGTAGAACAATCCTTGAGTAAAGGGTTCCAAAGTGTGCCAACCGCGTTCTCCAGTTAGGACTCCGATGATCAGGCTACCAACCAGCAGAAATACGGAGCTATTCAGGAAGGCTTCTTGCAACACTTCGGGCCAGGAAAAGTCCCGATCTCCCTGGCTGGGTGTGAATAGATTGACCAGAATCAGCCCGACGATGATAGCCGGAGATTCCATAAGCGCTAGGGCTGCAACCATATAACCATCATAATCAATCCCCAACTCGGTCAAAAAAGCTCCTGCCGTGATAAAAGTTACGGCACTGATGGAGCCATAAGTCGCGGCGATCGCTGCTGCATCGTAGATATCCAGCTTCAGCTTCAGGATAAAAAAGGTATAGATCGGGACGGCACACGCCATCAATACGGCTGCCAGCATGGTGAATATCACTTCCTGGGTTAAGCCGCTTTTAATCAGTTCTACTCCTCCCTTAAAGCCAATGGAAAATAGTAGATAAAGTGACAGTAACTTGGGGAAAGGAGCCGGAATTTCCAGATCCGATTTAACAAAAACTGCCACCATACCTAGAAAGAAGAATAGGATTGGTGGATTTAGGATATTAGAAACGATCAGGCTTGTATCCATATCTACTCCCCATCCTGGATAACCAAGAATTTGAAAAAGGTTTTAATCATGACTGAAGTGACACAGTGGTTCTACGCAACATCTGATGCGTAGAACCACTGTATGGCAATTGAGCCGCTAAAAAGATATAGGAAATTTTTATACTAAGTATAAATAAAACCTTTCTAACTACCGAAATCAGCCGGGAGATGGGTTTGACAAGAACTGAAGTCGCTACTGCAACAACAGCGCCGATTACGGGCGAATTGTAGTGAGAATGGCAGTACCTCCCCAGGAGATGGAGGCGTTGATGCCATTTCTCGATACGTTTAGGCTTAGCTATAGGGATGACAGCCAGAACTCAGGAATCTGTTTTTGGGCTAGGGCGATCGCTCGTATACCGATGACGACCCAGACGCATTAAAAATTGTCAACCCAATTGGTAAAGCGCTTTCATCCAGCCGTTTAGTGCAGTGAGGTGTTAAATCTCATCGTCAGGAAGAGAAACTGACATAATTTTCCCCTGAGAGAGATACACACTAAAGCGATCAGAAAATTGCATTACTGGTTTCTTTTGTCCATCAAGTTCCTCTTCATCAAGTAGCGGTTTGATTGACCAACGCTAGTTTTTAGAATACATTACCAAAAGTATCCGAATTAAAAGGACTTATTGACCAGACATATATGCCCGAATGCAGTGGTAGAAATCGGACTGTAGTAGTTAAAAATAATCCTTGAGCAGTTTTTTTCGCTTACCCTAAAGCTATTGGCAGATAATGTGGCTTCAAAATTATGTTTGCAGTCGGTTTACAGATAATGTGATTTGATTTGCAGCTATTGGGGTTTAGACTAACCTTTTATTTGCAATTTAATGTAGTTTCAGTTTTGTATTGGAAAGCGGTTTGAAGCGTTTGGGTTTGCAGTTCGCTACAATTATATCTTTCTGCTGCTTGTCCAAACTACTTACCATCTTTGGTAATTTAACCTTGTCTGCTACTTGACGGGGTATACAGAGGCATTGCAACTTCTGTTGCTTGCTGCCCGAACCTGCTCAAACTCAATCAAACCCACATCTTGGAAACTTTCCCTTACCTGCACGCATGCAGAGAATCAAGAACGATGTCTAATCAAGCGTCTGACCGTCTTAAGCAAAATGCTGAAAGAATTATGCATCTGTGGGAGGAGCGGGCGCGTGATGAAGTCAAAGCATCAATGCATCATGAGTCTCTTGTTTTACGAAATTCGCTACCTCTGTACTTAAACCAACTGGTAGATGAACTCTCAAACAGAATTGACAGGACACCTGCCCGAATCGCAGCCGACAAGGTAGAAAGCACTCGGATTGGCAAGAAGCATGGGCATGAGCGGGCCGGTTATGCCGACTACTCCATGACTCAACTCATTTTCGAGTACCACATCCTTCGTCAAGTCATCTTTCAAGTTTTAGAGGAAGAAGCACCTTTAGACGTGAGGGAACGAGACATTATTATCGACTCCATTGAGCAAGCCGTTAATGACGCTGCCACTCAATTCTCCGAGACGCTGCGAGATATTCAAGAGCTATTTATGGTGACGCTAACTCACGACCTCAGAGGCCCCCTTAATGTTGTAAAAATGGGAACTCAACTGACTCTGCGTCGGGTGGAACGAGGAGATAGCCACGTGGATATAGCCGCGAGGATGCTCAATGCAATCAATCGGCTGGATTCGATGATTCAAAATCTGCTTGATGCAAGTCGGCTGCGGACAGGGCAGAGTTTAAAGATTGAATTTGAAGAATGCGATTTAGAGGTGCTAGTTCAAGAGGTAGTAGAGGATTTGAGCTTCGCTTATGGAGATCGGTTTGTTGTGGTTTGTGATTCTGATATCAGGAGTTATTGCAGCCGTAAAGAAATACGGCGGGTGATTGAAAACTTAGCAGTTAACGCTGTGAAATATGGGGCGTCTGGCACGCCGATTACACTCACGCTTCAGCAAACTGAAACGCAGATCAGCCTTACTATCCATAATGAAGGCGATCCGATTAGCCTAGACGCTCAATCAATCCTATTTCAACAATTTCGTCGAACTATCTCTGCTGAGGAGCAAACGGGATGGGGACTAGGATTATTTTTGGTAAAGAGTATTACTGAAGCACATGAAGGGACGATTGAAGTTGAAAGCGCTGAAGGCAGGGGAACAAGCTTTATCATCAAGTTACCCAAAGTTCCCGATCAGGTGGCATAGTGGCTAAGGTTCTTCGCTGATTTTGGTGAAAAGAAGGACGGTCGCCAATTTCTGTAACCTGGATTATAGGCTAAAAATCTTTCCAGAGAATTGCCCGTATACATGACACTCCTCAAGAGCGATCGCACTTGACATCTTGCCGCCAGCAATCGCTAGAATTGCTTCGGTTTCGGTAAGCGCGATCGCTATTCGCTGTTAGATAGTCTGCGATGTCCAGGTGGGACCATCGCAGCGCGGGCCATCCGCCGTCCAAATCAATTTATCTAAGCACATTCGCCGCGCCGACCTGCCCGTGTCCCAAGCATGGTAAGCGATGTAATCAGTTTTACCATCGGGACCGACAACGATTGAGTTATGACCGGGACCGAGAACGCGATCGACAACAGTTTTCAATACGCGGGGTCCTGCTTCATTCCCCGCATCCGAGTAGGGACCCATGACGCTATCTGCAACGCCATAATCGACACCGTAGTTTTCAGTTTCCCAACGCCCACCGCTGTAAAAGCAGTAGTAGCGATCGCCATGTTTGCGGACACTGGGACCTTCTAAGGTATGCCAATCATAGCGATCGCCGTACATCAAACGGTTCGCTAGAAACCGCTGCCAGTCAGAGCGGGCGCGTAAAACAACTTTCCCCTCTCCAGCCAGTTTTGTCATCCCTATCAATCGGTCTACCATCAGCGCCGTTCCAGCCCTTACTCCGCCTTCTGTATCCAAGAAATCGCGGGCGTAGAACAGATACCATTGCCCATCGTCATCCCGAAAGGCATGGGGATCGATAGCGAAAGGACACGATTCAGGGTCTATGAGGGGTTCACCGATGTCTTGATAAGGCCCCAAGGGGCGATCGCTCGTTGCAACCCGTAACTGATGCCTTTTGTCTTCGTGTCCTACTGAGTAGTAGAGATAGAACTTGCGATCGCAATAAGCAACTTCGGGTGCCCAATAGTTATCTCCCAGAGCAGCATCTGGGCGCAGCAGTGCATTACCCGCAAACTCCCAGTTTGCAAAGTCCTCAGAGCGCAAGAGGGGAAAGACGCGCTGTTTGCCGATTTCGTCCACCTCTCCCTCTGCTTCTGCTGCACCCGTGCCGATTGCGTAATATACTCCCTCGTGTTCCCAAACAAACGGATCGGCAAAATAGCCGTTGTACACCGGATTGGTATAGGTGCGCTTGCTAGGGAATTCTTCAGGCGTCGGCTCAAATTGAGACATTAGCGTCCTAATACTTGAAATTCACGTAGGTTTCAACTTTGTTCTCTGGCAACTGCTCTACCACGTGGCACCGCAGTAATTCCCTTATTTCCTCTGGCAGACTTTCATAATAGTCCCGTTGCACAGTCAAGTCTACTTTCGCGGTGTGCAGCCAATGCATCACATAGCCCATCACAACCATCGGTCTGGGAGTGTTTGTCCGGTTCGGTGAGCCTCGATGCAGCGCCAGCGGCGACCGAATCATCACATCACCCGGCTGCATATAAAAGGATTCCATCGGAATTTCGCCAGCAGCCACTTTCACTAACCCTTCCTCACGAGGTAAGACATGAGTCCCCCGCGCCATTTGAAACGGCCCATTGTCCGCTGTTACTTCTACCAGCGGAAAGTTAACCGCCAGCGCATAGAGTGGCGTTACTATCTGATCTGAGAAAAGTGGGCGAAAGTCCCGGTGAATTTCTTGGTAATCCGAACCCTTTACTGGAATATCAGCCCCCAATTGCACCATCTTATATTCTTGGTAGAATACGCGATTGAGAATCCCCAAAATTACCGGATTCGCAAACACATCTACATTGGCAAAGGGAGCAACCCAGGGGAAGGTTAGATAGAAGCGGGCTTGTTCGCGAGGTGCCAGACCACCCGGTTGATTTTGGCGCTTTTGGAATAATTCATTAAAAGCGTCTGCCCACTCTTCGATCAATCCTCTGTCAAATAGACCCCGAATCACACAAATTCCATCTCGATTGAGTTCTTCAGCAAAGCGATTTAGGTCAGTCGTCGAAAACTTAGCTGTATCTGTAGTTTGAATCATGTTGCTGTTCCTGCTCCAATTCAGGGCGTTAGAGTTGAAGTAAAATCTAGCTTTCAAGAGCAAAGTGTTTCAGGAAGCTAGTTTGCTGCTCCCAAAACCTTCCGTATAATTACTGCTTAACAAGGTGTTCAAGAGTTCAGTAATTTCCACGCTTCGCGCTTATGGAATCTCCTGAACTTTCAGATGAAACTGTGACCGAGCTGCTTAATCAGCAGGCAAAGAATGAAGCTGTAAAATCTTCACTCACCCTCAACGGTTGAATTATTAACCACTATCGTCCAATCGTCATTTCCATATCCACAAGCCTTAGTGACCTAGCTTCTCGAAGTTTCATCGCTGCTACTAAAACTGATTCCTCATTGCCTAAAGAAAAACATAGCGTCATCTACTTAATACTATTATTCCCCGCGATAGATGCAGAATAGCAATCACTACCTGAAATCTTAAAAAAACTTTGGGTTAGTTTTGCAAGTTGAGCAACACTATTTTGCTCTAGATGAAGACTAGCGATGAGATGGCGAATGCTTACGGCACGGTACGCGATCGCGCTATTCGGGTAGATAACTTCCGGGAGACTCTGGCAGTGGTAGCCTGCCTAATTGATACTTGATAATTGCTTCCCGCACTGAGACAAAACTCAGATATACTTCATTGTCTGGATCGCAGATACTGCCCTCGCGGTCATTTGATAATCGACAATCGCCACTGATAAACCAAAGAAACACATGGGTATCAAGCAGTAGCTTCATGTACCTCATGTACCCTCAAATGCGGTCAGAATGTCTTCTGGTAATGAAGTGTCAAAATCATCTGGCACAGTGAACTCTCCAGCACAAAGAGCAAAAGGTTGAAGTTGCTTAACGGTTGGTGAAATTTGTCTAATTTCAGCAACAGGCTTTCCTGTTTGCATGACAATAAGAGTCTCAGCTGCTTCGACTTGGTGAAGGTTAAGTTGCAATATCTCGCTGAATTTCCTCAATCGTTACCGTTAGCATAGCGTCACTTTTGCATGGTTATGGCTCTTCCCTTATTCCCTCTTGTGTCTCTCAATCAGTAAAAATATCATGCTGCTCCTTAAAATGTCTCTCGGTAGTAGCCAAGCCTAAATCGGTAGCTAGGAAATCAACACCGTCAATAATTCTGGGTATCTTAACTTTATCAACTTGCAGACTGAGAAAGCATTCCTGCCTGTAATGGGGTCTTTCCTGAAAGCGTGCGATCGCAAGTTTTAAAGGACGTATAACTTCATACGCTTTCTCAGCTTTCTCAATTGATTCCTGAGGAATTGAAGATTGCAGCCTAAGAATTGCTAAATCGATTAAATCTCTTGCCTCAACGCTGTCGTCCATGTAGCGATCGCAATTTGAAAGCAGCTTGGACGTGAAACAGTCATTGAGGCTTAAGCAGGCGACAGATGACCACTTTGGATATCTTGGCGGATCTAGTTGAAAACGAGCTTCAGCGATAATTTCAGCCTTGATGGGGATATTATCAACAATAACCATCATCCGAATTCCATACTGGTCAGTGGTGCCACGTCCAACTTGGATTCTACTCAGATCGCGAAACAATGCTTCATATCCACCATCAAATATGACTGTGCGGAGGTATTTGTAGCCTGATTCACCAACAGGAGAGATAAAATCAACATCCTTACTCCAGCGGTATTCTTCAAAATCAAGTGCAAGAAGGGTTCCACCACCGAAGTAAGCAGAACCCTTCCTAAGTACCTCAGCATCTAAACTTTCAAGAATCGTGAGGATTTTATTATGGTAATCTAATCGGAAGGTCATAAACAGGCTTGTAGCCAGGAATTATAGCGTTTTGCAAGTTCCTTTAGGAAACGTAGTTCTTCGCCTTCAAGATTGCTAAATAGCTGGCGATATTCCCAACCCCGCTCATAGCGACTCAGCATTTGCTCCGGAGTAAACCGATAGACATCTCCTGTCTGCCAGCAGATTGACTCTAAAAAATGCAGCCTTTTTGGGACAACAGGTGGATTAATTGTTGGTGTGGCGGTTGTCATAGCTCCTCTAATCGACAACTTTGGCTAACTCTACTTCTAGAATAGCCCAATCATCGGTGATCGCGCTGCTACCTACGTGCAAACAAAACCAATTTACAGGAGCGATCGCTTTATTCGTTCTTGCTGGCGATCTCACTTTGCTTCCTGACCCAAATACTTGGACGGGAGTTAATCAAATTCTTGCCTAGTTTTTGGGAGTGTGCTCAGCGGGACACGCCTCTGTGTCCACTACAACAAGGTGTTATCTGCTCAGATTTCCTATGATCTTGACAGATGCTTTAGAAATTCATCAACAACCTGAGCAGGACTGTTGTAACATTCTTTAGCATCGTAGAATTCAATGAAATACAATCCATAGTCTTTGAATAACCTTGCTCGGTCGTGGTCTCGCATTGCAGTAGCGCTTGGATGATACTGATCTCCCATAACCTCCAGAATTCCCCACTTTCCATCTTGACAGACTAAGAAATCTGGCTCTCTTTTCACATCTTTTCCACCTAATACAGCGGTTGCATTGGAGAAAAACAGTACATTTCGCCTCTTTAGTTCATTGTAAACTTTCACTTCAGAGCGAGAGCGAAACCTTAAGCCGTCATGCTCAATAGTTCCACTAGAGACAAGCGATGCAGAATTTGATAATAGCTTTCCATCATCTGGTGGAGCTTCGATAATAGGCGATATTTCTAAGTCATTTATTTCATAACCAACTTCTTTTGGAAATACAGTATAGACAGCAGCCAGTAACTCTTTTTTCACACTCTCTGTGAATTTGGGTAGGTGTGCAACGGGTACGCAAAATCTTACAGTAGCATCGTAAGAGTCCCACCGAACGTGAGAAAACGAACCAGATGAAACAACTTCGTAAGTCGAATTGATAAGTAGAGTGTCAATGTCATCTTTTTTTATCGCTCGCAGGTAGCTCCTAAGCGTATGGAGAAAAGCTGGCGATTCCGGCGGACTGTAGGTAAACTCTGTCAACTTTTACTCTCCAACTAACCTTTATTTCACTGTAGATAAATAGTTATTAAACCGTTCACAGCGGTTTAACACGCTTATTAGTAATTTTAGCCTCCAGTAAACGGTCTAGCACTTGAAATAGGAACAGCTTACCGCAGCGAGTGATCGCGATCGCGTACTTATAGCAGGATCGACAATAGCGATATAAGAAGTCTAATTTAGGCAGGGATAGGGCAATGGTGCGATTAAAGGTGTGGCAGTGGGTTGTATTGGCAATGCCGAGTGCAGCTCATTTCCGAATTCGCTCAAGTTCCTCTCGTAAAACTCGCCGTAGCGTTTCCTCCAACGGTTCGCGACACTGTTGAATGTGCTGGCGAAGTACATCGTTGATTAATGTCTGATAGTTTCCTCCACCTGCTAGATGAACTTGCTCGCGAAACCATGCCAAAACATCATCATCTAATCGGATGGTAATACGGGTTTTCCCTGGCGGTGTTGGCTCGATTGCTCCCCGCTTCCCCTGACTAAAATCATACTCAGCTTCCATCAGTTATTCCTCCTCATATTGCTTTCGCTCATGGCGTGTAGCTTTGCGGGCAGAAATCAATCGAATCTTATTGTCACGCCATGTTAAACAACAACTAAAACTCGACCGAAGGCATCTATACCATCTGTAATAAATCGCTTGTTAAATCACCAACAATGGTCGAACACCCTGATTTGTGATGTTATCCCACATTACGGGGTCTAGCATCAGAGGCAGTTAGATCGACAATAACGGTATAAGAAGTCGAATCGAGACAGGTTTGGAACAATGGTGCAATTAAAGGTGTGGCAGTGGGTGGTGTTAGCAACGCCGATCGCAACGATCGTTGGTTTCTTGCTGATATCGGCAGGGTTGCAGATTCACGAGTGGCGGATTAATTGGATCTGGGGCGTGTTTACCGTCGTATTTGTGGGTTGGCGTTGGCTGCTGGTGAAGTGGACTCGACCCGCGATCGCGCAAATAGAATCGGTCATGGCGGAGGTTAGCGCCGAACTCGAATCTGGTACAGGCGACACTGTAGGCCTACCAGGGGGAAATGATGCTGTAAATCAAGCTGAAGTCGCCTATCAAGAGATCCTGAAAGCAGCACAGAGCGATCGCCCGATTTGGGAAGACTGGCAAACTTTTTGGCAGCGATGCCAGGATCTTGTTAGCGCGATCGCTCATGTCTACAATCCTGAAGTAAAGTATCCCCTGCTCAACATTCACGTTACCCAAGCTTACGGACTGATTCGGGGAACGGTGGACGATCTGGACGGGTGGATACAGAAGTTATCTCCTGCCCTCGATCGGGTCACGATTGGGCAGGCATACGAGGCATACGGAGTTTACCGCAAGCTGGAACCATCGGCTCGGAAACTCTGGCAAGCCTGGAATTGGGCACAGTGGTTCTTGAATCCGGTGGTGGCGGTAGCAAAACAAGTCACTCAGCGTTCCAGTAATCAGGCAAATCAGGAATTGCTGGGGAATTTGAGCCAGATGCTTCGGGAAGCCGCTCTGCGGAACTTATGTCGGCAAGCGATCGCTCTCTATGGAGGAACGACTACACTACCAGAGTCAGAATCCTCTACTTCCACACCGACACTACCCAAGGCAAAGACGCAAACCCTCCGAGACATCCTGGCTCAAACAGAACCCGTCGAAGCGGTTGAGCAAAAACCTGTCAATATTCTGCTAGTGGGACGAACCGGATCTGGAAAAAGCAGCTTGATTAATACGCTATTTCAAGCAGATCGAGCCGCCGTGGATGTGTTGCCCAGCACCGATAAGATTCAGAATTACCGCTGGCAGAGCCAATTGGGGGAAACTCTGACGCTTTGGGATACGCCGGGGTACGAACAAGTGAACCGGGCGGATTTGCGGGAACTGGTGCTGGATTATGCCACCAATGCAGATTTGCTGCTCTTAGTCACTCCTGCCCTCGATCCGGCACTGCAAATGGATGTGGACTTTCTCAAAGATATGAAGGCAGAAGTTGCAGACTTGAGCGCGATCGCCATCGTCACTCAGGTGGATCGTCTGCGCCCCATCCGGGAGTGGGAACCTCCCTACAACTGGCAAGCAGGCGATCGCCCAAAGGAAAAGGCGATTCGGGAAGCGACCGAGTATCGGGCGAAGCTTCTAGGCGACTTCTGCAATCTGGTTCTCCCTGTAGTTACAGGTGACACAAAAACGGGTCGAACTGCCTGGGGAATGGACGCACTCTCATTAGCACTGGTGGATGCGATCGCGCCTACCAAGCAACTCCGCCTTGCCCGTTTTTTGCGTAACTTGGATGCCCGCACTGCCGCTGCTGCCAAAATCATTGACCGCTACACCTTTCAGATGACAACGACACAGGGACTGGCTGCACTCCTCAAAAGTCCCGTTCTCCAGTTCATTGCGACACTGACAACCGGACGACCAAATCTAGCATACCTGCTAGCAGACCAAATTCCCGTGGAGCAATTGCCGGTTGTGATTGGCAAACTTCAGATGGCGTATGATTTGTTCTCGCTCTTGAATCCGGGCGAAAACCCGATCAACTTTGATTTGCTATCCCTTTGGCCTCTACTACTGGAAAACCCCTCTTCACCAGAACGCAATGCCTGGGCATTTGGTCACGCTTTAGTGGAATATTGGACTCAAAATCTGACAGTTGAACAATTCCGGGAACGGTTTGAGTTCTATCTCAAGCAAATTTGAGCCGATGCCTCTTTATCTGCTCTAGGCTTCTTAGCGAATTTTAATCCGGCTATCAGACTTAATTCAGAGCGAACCGACAGGTCGGCGCTAGGCTAACGCCTCGCTTCGGATGAGCGCGATCGCGCATCCTAGAGATAGAGCCAAATAAACTCTCTCAAAGTTGAACTGGCTCGCCTCACATTGACAACTGAATGATGCAGCATGAAAAAACGTTATCTTTTAAAAGCTGGCGCTGTAATTGTAGGCGCGGCATGGTTATCACGCAATCTAATTGGGAATTCGGGAGATATGGCAGCTTCAAACAATAATTTTGAAATCAACAAAACCGAGGAAGAATGGCGTGAAATTTTGACGCCCGAACAGTTTAACGTCTTGCGTAAACACGGTACCGAACGTGCTGGAACTAGCCCGCTTGATAAGCAATACGGTAAAGGAATTTATGCGTGTGCGGCGTGTGACTTACCGCTTTTTACCTCTGACACGAAATTCGACAGCCATACTGGTTGGCCCAGTTTTTATGCTCCCATTGAAGGGGGAATCGGCACCTCCACAGACAAGACGCTTTTTATGACTAGAATTGAAGTGCATTGCCATCGCTGTGGTGGGCATTTAGGTCATGTATTTAACGATGGTCCGCGCCCAACTGGCAAACGCTACTGCATGAACGGTGCCGCGCTTAAATTTATTCAAGGCTAGCGATCGCTCCTATTTGACTGCATCGTTTGGCAGGTGTTCTAGTGAAGCTGGCGAATAGAATTCGCGCCTACATACACAAAACCTGCCTCCGCAGGTTTCAAAAGTCCGCGCAGGCGGACTTCGTTTGTATAGCCGCGATTTCTAATCGCCAAGGCTGCAAGATATGCGAGCGCTTCTCAAGAAAAGGGCGCACAGCCGTGCGCCCCTACAGTTAGTTCAAGGACGAAGGTACAAGCTTGTGCATCTTGCCAAAGCTTAAAGAGGAAGAATTCAGCGCGTGAAGGTTTTGGTTCGCCACTCAACAATAAATCTGCTTTACCGCAACGACGAACCCACTTGCTATTTACGACTCTTTAATATTGTTGCCATTGGTAGGAAAAGCGAGAATTCATAATCAATTAAGGGAACGAAACCGTATTTCAGATAAAATTGCTTTGACTCATCATCCAGAGCATCAACTCTAACTGCAAAAATCCCTACTTCATCTGCAAGGCGAACTGCTTTACTAAGAGCATCCATTAGTAATCTTTTTCCCAATCCTCTCCCTTGCATTGAGGTGTCAACGGCAAGTTGTCCGATTAACATAGCGGGAACAGGATAACGGGGTAATCTTTTTCTTAGTTGCTCTGGAAGCGAGTCAAACGTAATGCTAGACATACTGATGGTGTAATAGCCAACAACTTCATTACCATCTTCTTTGGGAATAGCAACAAAGGTTTTGGCAATGCCTTTTCTATCGTTTTGTCCAGCGTATTGCTTCAGGTAATCGTTTAACTTTGGAACTCCGCAGTCGAAAGCATCCTTCCTTACACTGCTATCGAGAGGGTGAAAAATCCATTCCACAAAGTATTACTTTTCGTACTCCTGATATTCACACATCGCCAATTTTAAAGCTTCGTTCGGTTCAGGCGGATTCTCTAGTATCGATAAAAAGAGATCCCGATCTCTATCTGACAAAACCAGTGTTTCATGAAAGGCAATGTCCTTTCTGGCAGCATCAAGTGAGTGGCAAAGCACATAAGAACTTACACTGAGTCCCATCAGTGCAGCTGCCTTTTCAAGCGTCTTTTTTTGCTCTTGGCTCAGTCTCAAATCAATTCTGCTTTCTTTGGTATTGCTGCTGGCTGACATAACTAATGTTTAATCAATCTCAGTGTAGTATCCCGCTATGACATACCAATAGTTTGATGTATTATCCGGCAAATGTCCACACAAATACTAAGAAAAAGGGTGGGTTTTTCGACCCACCCCAAAAGTGATTTGATTACCTCAAGGAGGAGGTGCAAGCTTGTGCATCTTGCCAAAGCTTGAAGAGGAAGAATTCAGCGCGATCGCTCATTGCAGTCACAAAAACGCCCTCTCCATTTTTCGAGCCTCCGTCCACCCAGCTACCGTGCAGGCTGACTTCGACGTACTCGGCATCGCAAGCACACAAGCCAATAATTTCAGAACCTTCCTGCTGCGCTTCCTCTACCAACCGTCCGATTTCTGGCAAACTAGCCGGAAGTAAGAAGGAAGCGGTGCTGGGTTCGACTGAGATGGGGGTACCCACTCGCAGCGCTAAAATCACCCGCCGTGTCACCCACTCTTCCAGAGATTGAGCCAGACACTCCAAGTAAAAGCCGTTTTCTGTGTAAGTTAATTTCAGCATTGCTTGGTGTCTCCTTACAAATCCAGGTGATCGTGCTGTTCGCGCCAGAACTGTTCGGCAAAGGCAACAGCAGGGTGCATGGGGGCTTTAGGCTGGGTACGAAGGGGCATTCCCGCTTGAGTCGGAGTGCGATCGCCTTTGCGTTGGTTGCACCTTTCGCAGGCAATCACTACGTTGTCCCAGGTGTGTTTTCCGCCCTTTGATAAGGGTAGGACGTGATCGATCGTCAACTGTTTCGTGTTACCGCAGTATTGGCAGGTGTGGTGGTCTCTCCGCAGCAATTCCCGACGGTTCACTGGGGGAACCTTCCAAACTCGCTCTGCACTCGTGATGGTGAGGCGAATTTGTTCTGGCACCTCGATTACCACGCTGGGCGACCGCACTTGCCAGCCCGCTGCATCGCTAAACTGCAAAGGTTCGGCTTTCCCACCGATCAACAGAGCGATCGCTCGCTTAATATTGACCCGGCTTATGGGCAAGTAGTTCTGGGAAAATACGACTACCGACCTACCTAACACGTCAGTTGCGCTTGTCACGACTTGGCTCCTCATACAATTAACCCCCGCCTCTGGTAATTAGAAGCGGGGGTTGGAAAAACTTTTTGAGTCTTCTCGTCCTATGTTGGTACGGCTACTTTTAGCCTGTACCTCCCGCTTTGTTTGTTTAGTTTGGGTTCTGCAAACCGCAGACTCCCACCATTATTGCGATCCAAAATTTGATCGATCTCCGTACCTCGTCTCTGACTACCATATCCACCCATAAAAAGAAACTCCACGCCCGCACAGGCTGATTCCCAACTCGTTAAAGAGTCGGAATGGCTGGCTGAGATGGAGAAAGCAGGTATATGTGTCACAGGAAGGCTTCTTGAACGGTTTAACTTGAATCTGGCTTTCAATATACTACACTTGTATTACTAATCTGTCCACAAATTTTAGGAGAAAAAATCATGCGTACCCTACCTCGCACCTCAACCACTGAAATGGAAGTCACCAGCATACGCTTGGAGAGAGAACTGAAGGAAGAACTCAAAGAACTCGCAGGTCATCAGGGATATCAAGCTTTGATTCGAGATATCCTCTGGAACTACGTGCAGCAGAAATCCGATGATTATAAACCTCAATTCTCTAGGTCTGATATCCTCTCTAGCGTCCCCGCCACAGCGCAGCAAGAACAACGCTGTGTACTGACAGGCAAGTTTATCCGACCGCAAGAGCCAATGTTATTAGGATTTACCAATCATGGCGATCTGGTTCCCTTAAGTGTTGAGAGTTTGTCATCGAGATAGGCTTTTGGTGTCTTCAAATTAGCGTCAGCGCAGCATAAACAAAAGCGATCGCACTTTATCCCAGTACAAGATAAAAAGTGCGATCGCTCTCCAGCTAATGACGAATGGCTAATTGTTCGTTGCTATCTGCTGCTTAGACATCCTGTTCGCTTAAATCGCGGGTCATGTGGTCAAAGGGCTGATCTACAAATGCTGTATTTGCAACTCCAGCCGCAGCCACTTGTTCTTTCACAATGTCCTTCATGATTTGGATGCCCATTACGGTGGGGCCAATCGGCACTCCCAAAGAGTTGTAAGTTTCCCGAAGACCTTGCAGCACCCGCTCATCCAGCACATTCGTATCACCTGCAACCAACGCATAGCTGGCATAGCGCAGGTAATAGTCCATATCCCGCAGACAAGCAGCATAGCGACGAGTCGTATATGCATTTCCGCCTGGTCGAATCAGTTCGGGCAGTTCTTCAAACAGCCGTGACCCCGCCTGCTTCACAATCGAAGCTGCATTGGAGTTAATCACAGCAGCCGCTTGGACTCGTGCTGTGCCGGTTTCAAAATAAGATTTCAGGGAATCTACGGCATTGCGATCCAGGTAACGACCCGTAACATCGTAATTTTTAATCAGGTTTGTGACTGCGTCGCGCATGAAATTGCTCTCCCAACAACAAGCTATATAGATAATTTTCTATTGTTTAGTGTGCTGTTGCATACCCAGTTTCTAGGGTGTAGTTTACAACAACAAACACTTTCATTAGCATATATCCATCTCCACAAGCATCTCCACATTGTTGAGAGCGATCGCGGCAATTTTTAGCGGGCAATTTTTTCTGGGATGCTGCTGTAAGCCTTCTGACGCATCTGGTTGCCATCCCGTGACCGACCCGTAGAGCCAGCTTTTCGACGGCTCACCGGCTTCAACCAACAGACCCCTCTCATGGGCACTGGCAGTAATGTCAGCTCTTCTGGATATCGCGGCTGCGGATCGTTGAGCAACCAAATAGGCGGCACCATCATCGGGTCATATTCAGCAATAATATCAACCACCCCAGGACGCTGCTTTAGCTCCACTCTCGTCCCAGGACGATACTCAAACGCCTCTTGTTCGTCAAAATCTTGATCAAAATCCGTATTTAAATTAAACATCATGCTTCCCCCCGCACAAAAGTAGCCAAAGCTACTGATTAGTAAAATTGTTGCCGCCTATAAGATTTTTTTGTAAATCTCGCTACAATTTTTAACTTTTTCTCGCTTTAAGTCAAACGGCAACTGCCTTATTCTGTATAGCTGAATACAAAATCTCCTGGCACCTATCCCTAGGATGATCCAGTACATCGATGCCTTACGTCTTGAAAAAAGGCTGAAGACTGTTAGCGTAGCGGCGCGTAAGCGCCAACTGGGAATTGAGTGGGAGAGTTCTTGAGATGGGCAAAAGAGGAGACAAAAGATTTTCAGCCAGGAAAGTTGTACTTCTGGATCGGGAAGTCTCACCTGAAAATGCTTGCTTTCAATCCAGGTTCTCCCCCTCTTGACTTGACGATTCACCAACCCTGATGATCGCTCTTACTGTTTTTTCTGCTTTCCAGACTGAGCCAGCTTAGAAAATAAGGAGTCCGTCGTAATGTTCCAGACCCCGCAAGAATTTTTGACTTACGTCAAAGAAAAAAACATCCAGATCATTGACCTCAAGTTCATCGATATGCCGGGTATCTGGCAGCATTTGTCGATGTATCACGACCAAATTGACGAAAGTAGCTTTACCGAGGGCGTACCCTTCGATGGCTCTAGTATCCGGGGTTGGAAAGCCATCAACGAATCAGACATGGCAATGGTGCTAGATCCGACAACTGCCTGGATCGACCCATTCATGGCAGAGCCGACTTTAAGCGTCGTCTGTAGCATTATCGAACCCCGGACGGGCCAACCTTACAGCCGCGACCCCCGCACCATTGCTCAGAAGGCAGTAGACTACCTAATTTCTACCGGCATTGGCGATACAGCCTTCATTGGACCGGAAGCTGAGTTCTTCATCTTTGATGATGTCCGCTTTGACCAAAACCAGCATGAAGGCTATTACCACGTAGACTCCGTCGAGGGACGTTGGAATTCTGGGAAAAAAGAAGAGGGTGGCAACCTCGGTTATAAACCTCGCTACAAAGAGGGTTATTTCCCAGTCGCGCCGACGGATACCTCCCAGGATATGCGGACAGAAATGCTGCTGACGATGGCGAAGTGCGGGGTGCCAATTGAAAAGCACCACCACGAAGTTGCTACCGGCGGACAGTGCGAACTGGGTTTCCGCTTCGCAACTTTGGTACAAGCTGCTGACTATCTGATGACTTACAAGTACGTCATCAAGAACGTTGCCAAGAAATATGGCAAAACAGTCACCTTCATGCCGAAGCCACTGTTTAACGACAACGGTTCTGGGATGCATACCCACCAGTCGATTTGGAAGGATGGGCAGCCGCTATTCGCAGGCGATAAGTATGCTGGCTTAAGCCAAATGGCGTTGCACTACATCGGTGGCATCCTCAAGCACGCACCGGCGCTGTTGGCTTTGACCAATCCCACAACCAATTCTTACAAGCGCTTGGTGCCCGGTTTTGAAGCACCCGTGAACTTGGCTTACTCCCAAGGAAACCGTTCTGCCTCGATTCGGATTCCGCTATCTGGTACCAATCCTAAAGCGAAGCGCTTAGAGTTCCGTTGTCCGGATGCGACTTCTAACCCCTACTTGGCGTTTGCTGCCATGCTCTGTGCGGGTCTAGATGGTATCAAAAACCAAATTGACCCTGGTGAATCCCTGGATAAGGATATTTACGACCTAACCCCAGAGGAACTGGCGAATGTTCCTTCCACCCCAGGATCGCTCGAAGGTGCCCTGGAGGCATTGGAAAACGATCACGCTTTCTTGACCGAGACGGGCGTGTTCACCCCAGACTTCATCCAGACTTGGATTTCATACAAGCTCGATAACGAAGTCAACCCGATGCGGCTGCGCCCCCATCCCTACGAGTTCGCTCTCTACTATGATTGCTAATTTCTTTTCTCGCTCATGGGAAGGCAAATTGTGTAGGAGCAAAGCCTGACGTTTTTGCTAAGCATTCCTGCCAAATCTAGAGCTTGCCTTTCTTAAAGCGTTCTAAGCTGTGGGGTGGGGTATCCCCTTCCTGGAAAACAACTCATCCCTAGC
The DNA here is from genome assembly GCF_039961875.1 of Trichocoleus sp. ST-U2. Lineage (NCBI taxonomy): Bacteria > Bacillati > Cyanobacteriota > Cyanophyceae > Leptolyngbyales > Trichocoleusaceae > Trichocoleus > Trichocoleus sp. ST-U2. Next base: position 74,487 of record NZ_JAMPJY010000029.1, read on the forward strand.
CCGCCACCCATAAGGGTGGCGCTTTTTCTTGTCCCACTGGAGACAGATGGCAGTTGTCGAAACTGAGTTAACATAAGAAATATGTCTTAACAAAAAGACATATAACCGCGCAGCATTTTCATAGTCGTACTCAGTTTTCAGCACCCATCGTTAGCCTCTATGCAGTCAACCTCAAACCTTGACCCAGCAACTACTATTACTGAGACTCTAACCAAGCTGACCTATCAGACTTTTCAGCAAGGCAAAAATTACTTTGGTTTAGCTCATAAAATATTAAATTCTCAGTTGCTGAATTTAATTTCACCTCCACCGGAGGTGAAAACCAAGCCGATTCCGCCAGAGGTTATACAAAAACTGAAACAAAGGCACGATCGGATTATCGAAGCCGATTGGCAGGATGTTGAGCGAGGTGTATATCCCGCTGGCTTACTGTTTGATAACTCATGGAGCGATTTTTTCCGCTATTATCCAATGGTTTGGCTGGATACGCTGCAAGTGCATCAGCGGGCGAACCAAAAGCGGCATCAAGACTTTTCTCCAAACATTTCCACGGATGGTTATCCAAGCTACTACCTGCAAAACTTCCACCACCAAACTGATGGTTACTTAAGTGACTGGTCCGCGAATCTCTATGATTTGCAAGTAGAAATTCTTTTTGGTGGCACGGCAGATGCGATGCGGCGGCGGATTCTCGCGCCATTGAAACAAGGGCTGAAAGCTTTTGATTCTATTCCACCCAGACAAGTTCGCATTCTGGATGTGGCAAGTGGAACGGGGCGCACTTTGAAATTAATCCGCGGCGCTTTGCCGGAAGCATCTCTGTTTGGAATCGATTTGTCACCCGCTTACTTGCGGAAGGCGAATCAGCTGTTATTGGAAAATCCTGGAGAATTGCCCCAACTCCTACAAGCGAATGCTGAGAAAATCCCTTACGTGGATGAGCATTTCCATGCGGTTACTTGCGTGTTTCTCTTCCATGAGCTTCCAGCAGCGGTGCGTCAGCAGGTGATCGAACAGTGCTACCGAGTCACGAAACCGGGTGGAGTCTTTATTATCTGCGACTCGATTCAGGTCAGCGATGCTCCAGACTTGGTGCCACTGATGGAAAACTTCCCAGAAACATTCCACGAGCCATACTACAAACACTACATAACGGATGATTTGGTGAAACGGTTGGAGAAAGCAGGCTTCGAGAATATTTCGAGTGAAGTTCACTTTATGAGCAAGTATTTGATTGCTCATAAGCCGGTTTCTGAAAAGACAACGGCTTTAGATGGAGAACAAAGCGATCGCAAGCTCATGGTTTGAAACACGGTGTCGAGAAGTAGCAACAGACGGCATCAAGGCTAAGGCTCGTTACTAGGATGGATAGAGCTGTCCTAGTAACGAGAATCAGAAGAAGCGGCTGAAGGCGATCGCTGTATAGGCGATGATTAAACAACTTAACACTTGAAAATAAAAAACTAATCTTTAGAGGTGTCCTCCAAATGTGCCTCTAGGCGATAGAGTTGGTCTAGGCAAACCGCAAAACGATAAGCAGAAGGTATTATGACCACCAACCAGCCTGCTGTGGAAAGTGTTTCCACCCAAGGACTGTCAACTGAGGATCTAGTTACCAATGAGCTGATTGAGGATGCAACGGTAGTCAACTATGTTGATGTGATTCAAACCGTTATCTCCAGCTTGGATCAGGACGATACGGCAATGGTAAGCCGTGGCGAAGACAGCAGCTATCTTTGGAAATTTAAGTACGGTAGCGTTGAGGTGTTTGTGCAACTCACGGGGATTACCGAGGAGGATACTTTCACCGTTTGGTCTTATGTTCTCAAGCTACCTGCCACGAACGAACCGCTGTTGATGAGGAAACTCCTGGAAATGAATTGGTCGGACACGTTTGAATCGCGTTTTGGCATTGTAGAGAACCAAGTGGCAGTGCTGACATCTCGCACTGTCGCCGAGCTTTCTCCTGGAGAAATTTCCCGCGCTGTCACCGTTGTCGCGACGATTGCAGATAATAACGACGAAGCTTTACAAGCTGAATTTGGTAGTTAGTTATTGGTCATTGGTCATTGATTTTAGGCAAATGACACATGACCAATAACCGCTACTGGCGTTTGATTCCGCTGCTGGAAGCGTCAGGTCGCGTCCAGATGGCAATCGACCGATGGTTACTGGAGCAGCACCATCTGGGTTTGCATCCTCCAGCCTTACGGTTTTATACCTGGTCTCCACCGGCAATTTCGTTGGGATATCATCAACACCGCTTACCTGCATCTTGGCAGCAGCTGGCTGCGGCGGGTGTAGTGGATTTGGTGCGGCGTCCGACTGGCGGACGTGGGGTGCTGCACCAAGGTGATTTGACCTACATGGTGGTCACGTCAGGACTTGCTGGCAGTCGCCTGCAAGCGTACCAAGAAATTTGTAAGTTTTTGATTCAGGGGTGGCGATCGCTCGGTTTAGAATTGCACTACGGTTCGGCAGGACGGGGTTACATTCATAACCCCAATTGTTTTGGTACCGCGACAGGTGCGGATTTAGTTTTAGCGGATAATTCTAAATTAATTGGTAGTGCCCAGATGAGGCGAGGCAATACCATTTTGCAGCACGGCTCGATCCGTTTGTCACCAGACGCCACGCTGTTTGAACAGGTGTTTGGCGAGGCTGCGGAGCCGGTCAAACTACCGAATAAACAACAGGGAGAGGCGCTAATTCTAACAGTTGTAGAAGCTTTGACGGTAGCAGCTAAGGATTGTTTTGGTGTTGAGATGCTGGTGCAGCCTTTTTCTGAAAGTGAGTGGCAGGAAATTTTGGCGCAGCCAGAATTAGCGATTCCCTCACCGAATAAAGTCTCGGAGAATCCAGCCTTACAGAATCAAGATGGACAATGCTAACGCGAGTGACTCTAAGGTCGGAGGCGTTGCTGAAATTGTAATGAACTAAGCTGATAGAAAAACTGTTCGATACTTCAAGTAGTGAAGGAGCAAACGGAGCGAACACTTCAGCATCTCAAGTGATTTGGAGTAGCACAAAGTCTTTCGGTGCAGACGTGCCAGGTAATGCCGTAGACGAGTGTTTTCCCCCTCAACTCGAGTCATATAGGTCTTGCTGACAATCTGATCGCTCTCCTCAATGAATATCGGATAGACCTTCCATCCGTCAGTGACATAGAAGAAACAATGCCAGCACTTGACGATAAACCATAAGAACTTGAAGGTTTCGGCACTGCGATCACCAACCACCCATGCCAGAATTCCTGCTTGAAAGTGATTAACGGCAGTCCAAATCCACAGTTTGTTA
>NZ_JAMPJY010000030.1:0-76863 GCF_039961875.1 Trichocoleus sp. ST-U2
GCCGCTAAATTGGCAAGTCATACCTTACGATTGTTACTCAAACGGCGCTTTGCCATTGATGTGTTAACTTTTCGTCAAGCTGGTGCTTGTTCCTCATAATTCACATTAAGCGTAACTTTGAAAAAGAAAGCAATTATCGGCGAGTGCGCTGAACGCCGTAAGTAATCCCACTCGCAATTGAAAGCAAAATTAATATCCAGATAACGCCGCCAGGGATGAACGTGAGAATTCCAAATCCTCGCAACAGATACACCGCAATTGTCAGCCCTACAACACTGGCAAAAATAGAAGAAATCAGGGTTTCAGGGTTAGGAGTTTGGCTCACAGACTCGACCAAATAAATGGTTAAAACAGAATATTGCCATCGGCTACGTCCGCCCAAGCTGCGAATGCCGCCGAGGATACCAGCAACCAAGGTAAAGAGAACTAACGCCCAGATGACGTAGTCAGGAAGCTGCTTCAGAACGCCCGATCCTTTCAGAACCACGATAATCGCTGTAATCACTAAAGCAATGCCAGCGATACAACAAAATTGCGGTGCCTGGGTTGGGAGAGCGACTCACGTTCCTTGGCTCCTGACATGCTTGAGGAATTATGGTCATCATTGTTACATACTGAGTTGCTGAAACAGCGATGTAGGATCAAATTAGGAGATTAGCCAACATACCTTGCCTTCCACGTCCGAGACAAGCTGTGTTAGCTTGACATCGAATTACTATTGATTGAGGAGTAGCTGAGTCAGTATGAGTATACTTTTTCCGTCGGACTCGATGGATGCCGCCTCAGACTTGTCGCTGAGCAAGAGATACTCAACGGCGCTTTTGCAAGGTGAGATTTTGATAGAAACGCAAATGCGTTCTACTTGGGGAGGGGCTGTTACTGCCCAAATGTATTTGCCAATCGAGCGATCGCGCGTTTGGCAACAAGTGACAGACTATCCCCGTTGGGTGCAATATTTCCCAGATGTTACTCACTCTGAGGTACTGCACTCCAACGTCTCCTCGCCTGTTGGCTTACCGGAAGGGACGAGTTCCAAGAGTGTTTACCAAGTTGCCACGAAAACTTTCCTGTTTCTCAGTCTTCAGGTTGAGGCTTATCTGAGTGTGTCTGAGATCGTGCAGCAGGAAATTCATTTTCGCTTGGAAAAAGGTACTTTTACCGATTTCTGTGCTGACTTAAGTTTGCAAGATTACGAGAATGGCACTTTGCTCACCTATACAGTAAAAGCAACGCCCAATATCCCAGTGCCGTCAATTTTCATCGAACAGGCAATGCAGCTAGAACTGCCTGTGAATATGCGAACTATGCGCCAGGTGATGTGCGGCAGTTAAAAGAGGCGATCGCGTTTAGTTCTAAATGCACCTAAATTATCGGGGATAACGATACCAGGCAGAATTCTTCATCGGATATCTGTCTGGTATAAAGTAGCACTGTTTAAGTCAGCCCCAAGCAAGTTTGCATTTCTCAGCTTGGCACCTGTCAAGTTTGCAAATCTCAAAGTCGCTTTTTGCAGGTCAGCACCTTCTAAGTTGGCATCCGTTAAGCGCGTAAATCTTAGGATGGCATTTTGTAAGTTAGCGTTTCTGAGCTGGGCGCGATCTAAGTCCGCTACGTATAAGTTAGCACCAGCCAGATTGGCTCCGGTTAGGTTGGCTTTCCTTAAGTTAGCCCGTTGCAGGTTCGCTTCTCTCAAGTCGGCACCGCTTAAATCAGCACCGGAAAGGTCGCACCCTACGCATTCTTTCGTTTCCAGCAATCGTTTGACGTGCCCCATATTTGCCGCTTGTACGGGCGTCGCCAGCGATAGCGGCACCGATAAAGCGGCGGCAACCAGTATTGTGAGTTTCATGACGTTTTTCGCCTCCTAAGCTTATTATCCAGCGAGGCGTTATCTCTGAGGAGAAAGAAAACCGCCACATTTGTCTATCCAATTGGGTTGGTTGAATCATTTAAAACTGTTTCTTATATGACGTTTGCAATAAACATTAAAAATTTAATAAATTTTTAATACTAAAAATACAAACAAAAGTTTCGGTTATCAAAAGCTAAAAAATTTATAAATTCGTTACGCTTCTTGACGATTTGGTGTAATTTTAAATAAGGAAAAATATCTTAAAATCTATACAAAGGTGGATTGCTTGCAGTCCAGATCAAGGGCAAAAAAAGGAACCCTTTAAAAATGCGGTTAGGAATTGGTAAATCCTCTCGATTAAAGGAAGTTTATAAACCCATCTTCAGACGCGAGGCGAGCTAATTGCGGCAAGTTTTAATTAACTTACTTCGCAATGCAGTCAAGTTTACAGAAATTGGCGTTATAACTTTCAAAGTGGGCTACCAAACGGAGAGAACCCAGTTTCAGGTGGCAGATACAGGAATTGGTATTGCACCGGATGCAAAAGGAACGGGATTAAAATTGGCAATTCGCTGTCAATTAGTTCAACTGATGAGTGGCGCATTCAAAGTCAAGAGTACCCTCCGCCTGCCAAGGAAATCGCAGACTTGCTCGATCTAGGCAAGGAAAGACGATTTTAGAGGCGTCGTAGAGCGATCGCTTACCTTGAGGGGTTGGATCGGTAGTTGATTCCGTATACTACCCATTTTGTCAATTCGGTAAGGTTTTAAAGAGAAACAAGTCTTATAGTTTATTACAGAATTTAAGAGGTATGAATGAGTGTTGATACGGTTGAAAAAGGAGTTATCTTAATCGTTGATGACACTCCTACCAATTTGGGAATGCTGTTCGATTTCCTGGCTCATTCCGGCTTCCAAGTTTTAGTGGCTGAAGATGGCGAAAGTGCAATTGAAAGTGCCGAGTATGCTTCACCCGACCTAATTTTGTTAGATGTACTCATGCCCGGAATAGATGGGTTTGAAACTTGCCGCCGCCTAAAAGCGAATCAAGTAACTCAAGATATTCCCGTAATTTTTATGACCGCGCTGAGTGAGACAGTGGATAAGGTCAAAGGGTTGAATCTTGGGGCGGTAGATTACATTACTAAACCGCTCCAGCATGAAGAAGTTTTAGCCCGTGTCAGCATCCACCTACGCCTGCGTTGCTTGACCAAAAAACTGATAGACCAAAATATACGTTTAGAACAGGAGATATGCGAACGCAAACAAGCAGAAGCAGAACGAGAGCAAGCATTTATAGCGCTCCAGGAAAGCGAAGCTCGATTTAGATGCTTGGTTGAATCGAATATCATTGGGATTATTTTCGCAGATTTTCGGGGCAATATTACCGAAGCGAATGATGCCTTTCTACAAATGGTGGGATATGAGCGGGAGGAACTGCCAACGGGAGGTTTGCGTTGGGATGAAATTACTCCGCCCGAATATCGCCATTTAGACGAAGACGCGATCGCACAATTCCTCAGTTCTGGCGTTTGTACTCCCTACGAGAAAGAATTTATTTCCAAAGATGGTCGCCGCATTCCAGTGATGATTGGTGCAGCACTGATGGAACCATCTCAACCAAACGTTGTCGGTTTTGTCCTTGACATTACCGAGCGCAAACAGGCAGAGCGGAAAATCCAAGAACAAGCGGCTTTGCTTGATATTACAACCGATGCAATTCTCGTCCGAGATTTGAACAACCAAATCCTATTTTGGAACAAAGGGGCTGAATGTTTGTACGGATGGAAGACAGAAGAAGTTTTTGGCAAGAATGCTAATCAACTTTTATACAAAGAGCTTTCACCGGAAATTCAAGAAAAGCAGAATATTCTTGCCCAAGAAAACGAGTGGCAGGGTGAATTACATCAAGTTACAAAAGACGGCAAAAATATTATCGTTGCGAGTCGCTGGACTCTGGTTCGGGATGAAGGAGAACAACCCAAATTTATTTTGACAGTTAATACTGATATTACAGAGAAAAAACAACTCGAAGCCCAATTTCTTCGGGCACAGCGTATGGAGAGTATCGGTACTCTGGCAAGCGGGATTGCCCACGATCTCAACAATGCCTTAGCGCCTGTATTAATGTCTGTTCAAATTTTGGAACATAAACTTCAGGATGAGCAGAGTCGGCAAATCCTAAAAACACTAGAAACCAATACTAACCGAAGTGCCGATCTCGTTAAACAAGTGCTGTCGTTTGCGCGAGGAGTCGAAGGGAAGCGAACCACCTTGCAAGTAAGGCACATTATTAAAGAAATTGAGCAGATTGTTAAGCAGACATTTTCTAGAGCGATTGAAATCCGCACCGATATCCCGATGCTCGATCTTTGGACTATTTCTGGGGATGCGACTCAGCTGCACCAAGTATTGATGAATCTCTGTGTAAATGCTAGGGATGCGATGCCAAACGGGGGAACTTTAGAGCTTTGTGCCAGGAATTTGTGGGTTGAAGAACACTATGCCCGGATGAATCTTGATGCTAAGGTTGGCCCTTACGTTGTCATTACTGTATCCGATACAGGGATGGGAATCTCAAGGGAAATAATAGATAGAATCTTCGAGCCATTTTTCACCACAAAAGAGATAGGACAAGGTACTGGCTTAGGTCTTTCAACGGTGATGGGTATCGTTAAAAGTCACGGTGGATTTGTGCAGGTACTTAGCGAAGTGGGGCAAGGAACGCAGTTTTATATTTACTTACCCGTAACGCAGGCAACGATAACAGATGACATGAAAAATGTGCATCATGAATTGCCTAGAGGACAAGGAGAATTAATTCTCGTTGTTGATGACGAATATTCCATTCGCGAGCTTACGAAAATTTCTCTAGAAACCTATAATTACAAAGTTTTAACCGCTAATGATGGAGTGGAGGCATTGGTGCTATATGCAGAACACAAGCAAGATATTAACGCTGTATTAGTCGATATGATGATGCCAGCTATGGATGGGATAACGACTATTCGGGCTTTGCAAAAAATCAATCCTCAGGTCAAGATTATTGCAGTTAGCGGACTTACATCTAATTACCAGATAACTGAAATCGCTGGAAATAACGTCAAAACATTTTTACCAAAGCCCTACACCTCAGAGGAATTGTTGAAAAATATACAGGTGGTTCTTGGTAAAAATTAGAAGGTTTTGTTTTTCTATGATTGCCAATGTTTCAGATACCCGACTTTTTAAAAAAGTCGGGTATCTCGCTTTCACGTTGCAGCTCAATTTTATCTAATGCCCAAAGAATTTACTAGAAGCGATCGCGCTTTACATCAGTTCTCGCCCAGTTAATCGCGCTTTACATCAGTTCTTACCCAGCTAATCGCGCTGCCAAATCTTGATAGTCTTGTCCTCGCTGCCACTGGCTAAAGCCTGTCCATCCGGGCTAAAGGCGACGGAACAAACTGAATTTGAATACCCAGTGAGGCTGTAAATCAGCTTACCAGTCTCCGAGTGCCAAATCTTAATAGTCTTATCCTCGCTGCCACCGGCTAAGGTCTGCCCATCCGGGCTAAAAGCGACGGAAGAAACCGAATTTGAATATCTAGTGAGGCTGTGAATCACCTTACCAGTCTCCAAGTGCCAAATTTTGATAGTCTTATCTCCACTAGCACTAGCAAGAGTCTGCCCATCTGGACTAAAAGCAACAGAATAAACCCGGCTTAAATGCCCTGTGAGAGTCTGAATCAGCTTGCCACTGCCCACCTGCCACAGCTTGATAGTGTAATCCTGACTGCAACTGGCAAGACTTTGCCCGTCCGGACTAAAGGCAACGGAAAAAATATAGTCTAAGTGCCCCGTAAAATCGCGAATCAGCTTGCCACTGCCCACCTGCCACAGCTTCATGGTTTTGTCCCCACTACCACTAGCTAGAGTCTGCCCATCCGGACTAAAAACAACAGAATGAACCCACCTTGAATGCCCCGTGAAAGTGCGAATCAGCTTGCCGCTGTCCACTTGCCACAGTTTAATAGTGCTGTCGCCACTACCACTGGCAAGAGTCTGCCCATCTGGACTGATAGCTATAGAACGAACCCAACTTGAATGCCCGGTGAGAGTATGAATCAGCTTGCCACTGTCCACCTGCCACAGCTTAATGGTTTTGTCATTGCTGCCACTGGCAAGAGTCTGCCCATTCGGACTGATAGCTATAGAACGAACCCAGCTTGAATGCCCTATGAGGGTGTGGACACATCTCCAATTCTGAGATTTTGGCGGTGGTGGGGTAGATACAGCATTTAAGTCTTTCAAAACTTCAGCGGCTGATTGATAGCGTTCTTTCACATAATCTTTCAGCAACTTATCCAAAACTTGACTCAGTTGGCTGCTGACATTTTTCCCTTTTTCCCTCAGATGCTCTTTCCATAGCCAGCAGCCCTCTAATGGATCGTAAAGTTCATCAAGCTTGGTTGCTGTCAGCAGATGAATACAGGTAACGCCTAAACTGTATAAGTCACTGGCTGGATAAGCTTTACCGCTGCGAAATTGTTCGATGGGTGCGTAGCCTTCTGTGCCAGCTTTTGTGCCTGTTTTAGTTAAACCAGTGCCGACTGTTAATTTTTTGGAAATGCCAAAATCAATTAGGACGAATTTGCCATCTCTTTTACGTTTAATAATATTCGTCGGCTTGATATCCCGGTGAATCACCTGATGTTCGTGGACAAATTGCAGCACCGGCAATAAATCATTTAATAAATCTCGAATTTGCTCTTCTGTGAATGCTTGCTGCCGTTCCAAGTTTTGACCTAATTCCTGCCCTTCGATATATTGCTGCACCAGATACAGGCGTTTATCTTGCTCGAAATAGGCAAATAAACTAGGAATTTGTGGATGTTGTTCTCCCAGTTGCAGTAGCTGCCTCGCTTCTTGCTCAAATAGCTGGGTTGCCTTCTGCATCGCCGCTGAATTGCCTTGAATTTCTGGCACTGGCAAAAATTGCTTAATTACACAAGGCGCTTTCAGCCTGTCTACGTCTTCAGCCAAGAAAGTTTTACCAAATCCACCCTCACCCAGAGGCGCGATCGCGCGGTATCGATCCTTGAGCAGTAACTTCGTTCCGCAACTTGTACAAAAGTTTGTGCCAACAGGGTTTTGAGGCTTGTTGCAACCTGAATTCAGGCAATAGCTCATAGACAGAAAATCGGCAGATTGCGTCTATGATAAAGCTTTTTGTGGAGCGGATATCTCTCCTGTATATAATTACTCATAATTTTAGAAAATACAAACATTCCCTCAATTCTTTATATTATGGAATCTGTACCGTTTCTGCTCGTAAATGACCAATCAATTTCCCTTGAACAAGCTCTAAAATACCTGCAATTCTCTGGTAAAATTACTTCTTTTATCGGAGAAATTCTCCGGCAGTATGTTATAGAACAACAACTACAAGCACTCGATATAGATATTAGCTTGGCGGCAATTGAGCAAGCAGTGATTGATTTTCGCTTACAACGAAATCTAGCAGATCCCAAGAGTTTTCAAGAATGGCTAGTTCGCAACGGAATCAACTACGAAACGTTCCATGATCAGGTAAAATCCGGTTTTCAGTTAACCAAGCTCAAAACTCAGATTGCAGAGCCGAAACTGCAAGAATATTTCATTGAACGCAAGCTATTCCTGGATCGGGTTGTACTCTCTCGTCTTGTGGTAGCCCAACAAGAATTAGCTGAAGAATTATATAGTCAAATTGAAGAGGGAGCCAGCTTTGAACAATTAGCTCAAGAGTATTCTCTCACAGATGATCGGATTGTAAATGGAATGATGGGGCCAGTCAGCCGAGGAACGCTTCCAGACCAAATCCGAGCCGCGATTGATACCGCGAGTCCAGGGCGGTTATTAGAGCCATTAAAACTCGAAGAACGTTGGGCTTTGTTTCGAGTTGAGAAATTCCTGCCAGCTTCGTTAGAAGATAATCAGCTAAAGGAAGCACTACAAAATGAACTTTTTGAGCAATGGCTAGCACAGAAAATTCAAACCTTAACGGTCAAACTGCAAATCAGTTGAGTAGTGTTGAAATCGCTAGGAATTTGCCTTGGAATATTCCACCTCTGAGCTTGCTGACATCCGAACAGCAAGCAAAATTCCAAACGCAAGCCGAAATCTGTTCCTACAGGTTAGGGGAAAAAATTTGGTCTAAAGATTGTCCGGGCAACCAGTTTTTAATTGTGTCTGGAAAGGTGCGTTTGCGGGAAGAAGGAGTAGCGAAACCGCTGGCAACTTTAGAGGCGGGAGATTGGTTCGGCGACTTGCAGCAATTCCTGGGATTCAAAGCGATCGCCTCTAGCAAAGAAGTTGTGGTAGTGCGTTGGGATACGGCGTTATGGAACGAAGCTTCATCACCAGAACTCAATAGCTTTTGGAAGCAATCTAGCGGTGTGAAATCTAGCGGCGAAGAGACAAAGGTAGAAACCGAAACGAGAATACCTGTTAGTAATTATCCCTTTGTTTCTAGCCCTAACTCAGCAGCTGCCTGCTTAACAATGGTGGCACAATATTTACAAAATCCAGCATCTCTAGAGTGGATACAACGTCAGATCCGAGGACAACGCCCGAAACATCTTGTAGAAGCGAGTGAGAAAATAGGGCTACATCTGCGACGCTTGGTAGTATCTGGGCGCGAATTGCAGCAGCTATCTTTTCCCGCTTTGTTGCATTGGAATCAGGAACATTGGGTGGTGGTATACGAGGTAAAAGGCGATCGCCTCATCATCGCTAACCCCCTCAACCCCAGTCAAACTTGCGAAAGTATTCCTTTGCCCTCACTTGAAACTGCTTGGGATGGGCAACTGTGGCAAGTTGAACTAATTCAGCGACAAGACAAATTTAACCTCAGTTGGTTCTTACCGGCAGTTTGGCGTTACCGGGGTTTACTGGGAGAAGTGCTGGTTGCGTCTTTCACCTTGCAGCTTTTGGGTTTAGCGACGCCAATCATTACTCAGGTGATTATTGACAAGGTGATGGTGCAGGAAAGTCTGCCGACTTTGGACGTGATGGCGATCGCGCTTTTGAGCGTTGCTATCTTTGAGGCGATTCTAGGCATCTTGCGGCTATTCATCTTTACCCACACTGCACGACGCTTAGACCTTAGTTTATCTGCTCAATTGTTTCGCCACTTGATGCGGCTACCACTAGCTTATTTTGAGTCTCGCCGCGTTGGAGATACGGTAGCGCGAGTACAAGAACTGGAAAATATTCGCCAATTTCTCACCGGAACGGCGTTAACTGTCATCTTAGATAGCATCTTTGCCGTTGTCTACCTGGCGCTGATGTTTTACTACAATGTCAAGCTTACCTTCGTTGCCTTGGCAGTGATTCCGTTATTTGCAATGTTGACATTGGTGGCGACGCCAATTCTCCGGAACTGGTTGAATGAAACCTTTAACCGCAGTGCGGATAGCCAATCGTTTCTTGTAGAGACGGTGACGGGAATCCATGCAGTGAAGGCGCATGCAGCCGAAGGAACCGCACGCGATCGCTGGGAAGGTTTATTTGCCCGCTTCATCCGCACCGGCTTTAAAGCTTCTACCACCTCCAATATTAGTAACAATATCGGTGACTTTCTGACTAATTTTTCCAACTTACTCATTCTCTGGTTTGGAGCTGCGCTAGTCATCAACCATCAGCTCACAATTGGTCAGCTAGTTGCTTTTCAAATGCTGGCGGGAAGAATGACCGGGCCACTTTTACGGTTAGTGCAATTGTGGCAAAATCTCCAACAAGTTTTACTTTCTGTAGACCGAATTGGAGATATTCTCAACGTAGCCCCCGAAGCCGAACCCGGATCGGGTCTAGTTCTTCCCCCGCTGAAAGGTAAAGTTACCTTCGATCGGGTTTTCTTCCGCTATCAATCCAATCAAGAAGCAATCCTGCGAGGAATTACCTTCACCGTTCAACCGGGAATGTTTGTCGGTATTGTCGGGCGAAGCGGCTCTGGAAAAAGTACCCTTTCTAAGCTTTTGCAACGACTTTATCCAATTGAATCAGGGCGGATTCTCATTGATGGGTTTGATATTAAAAGTGCTGATTTAGCATCCTTGCGACAACAAATTAGTGTAGTTATCCAAGAAGATTTTCTCTTCAACGGTTCAATCTTGGAAAATATTACTTTAGGAAATTCAGAGATTACCACCGAACAAGTTGTAGAAGCCGCACGATTAGCCGTCGCCGATGACTTTATCAGCGAATTAACCCACGGTTACGAGAATCCTGTCGGAGAACGAGGCACTGCTTTATCTGGCGGTCAGCGTCAGCGAATTGCCTTAGCTCGTTTATTCTTATCTCAAGCTCCTATTTTAATTCTCGACGAAGCAACCAGCGCCTTAGATAGCGAAACAGAGCAGCAAGTTTTACAAAATTTACAAGCGATTTCCCAAAACCGTACCGTTTTTATGATTGCCCACAGATTTGAGCCGCTCAAACGGGCAGATTTGATTTTTGTTCTGGAGAAAGGGGTACTAATGGAACAAGGAACTCATCTAGAATTGATGCAAAAAAAAGGGCTGTATTGGTCGCTTTATCAACGTCAGCAGCCATCCGTTTAAAGATTGCTAGAAATTATTCTACTTTCAAGTAATCCCCACAGTAGTCAGACTAAACGAGTGCCATGCTAAGGCAAACAAAATTGCAGCGATCGCGCCGATTAATGTATTGAGAAAATTCACTAATTCGTTGGTAAGCCAATCGTAGCGAGATTGCAGCGTAGCACCGATGACACTTTCCAAATTGGTCGCAATAAACGCTGCTACTATGCACCAAACCACCCCGATGAGATCGATCGTACCGACGCCCCAGCCAACACAAGCGATCGCAACCGATGCCACCACTCCAGCCATTGTCCCCTCTAAAGAAACCGCCCCTTCTGTTCCCCTGGCTACAGGTTGTAAGGTAGTAATCAAAAACGTCCGTTTACCATAAGCTTTCCCGACTTCGCTGGCGGTGGTATCCGAAAGTTTAGTGCTAAAACTCGCTACATAGCCCAGCAGTAAGAAAGGCACCCATTGGGGTTGCTCTAAATAACTCACCAGTAGCGTTCCCAAGGCGCATAGAGTGCCCGTGAGAGCGGAACCCCAGACATTCTCCGGTCCCCGCGCCCCAGAGCGTTTCTCGGCAATTCCTTCGGCTTCTTTTTGAGCCATGCCGATGCGCGTGACGGCAGAACCTACTAGAAAATAGAACATGACGACTACATATCCCCGCCAGCCGAGGGTACCCCAGATAATGACGCCCAGCGCCCAAGCGTGGAGGAATCCGGCGGGGGTCAGTAACTTTTTAGGGGCGAAATAGGCGAGCGCTAACAAAACTGTATTCAATCCCACTGCAACTAACCAGGGATTGAAAGAATTAATGGTAGAGAGCATCTGTAAAAATCTTGAATTCATAACACTCTTTCACAATACTCTCGCCCGTGAGAGAGGCGCAAAAAGGAACCCCAAGTGAAGGATGTATGTATTAGCGATATCACCCTTGATCTTCGCTTGCAAGTAAAGCGCCGCAGAAGCACAGCACTCAGAATATTACCGATGAACCCAACAATCTTTCATCTTGCTTTTCCCATCGCCGATGTTGCCCAAGCGAAAGCCTACTACGCTGATGGACTCGGCTGCCAAGTTGGGCGTGAAACCCGCGATGCCTTGATTCTGAATCTCTACGGTCATCAGCTGGTAGGTCACGTTAGCAAAGAACCGATTACCCCGCAACGAGGGATTTATCCCAGACACTTTGGGCTGGTTTTTACATCAATTGCTGACTGGGAAAGCTTGCTAGAACGGGCACAACAGCGACGGTTGCACTTTTATCAGCAGCCGAAACATCGCTTTCCCGGTCAACTCACCGAACATCGCACCTTCTTCCTCGAAGATCCGTTTTATAACCTGATAGAGTTCAAATATTACTCTCATGCCGAGGCAATTTTCGGGGTTCGGGAGTATGCCGAGATTGGCGATTCCCATTAGGAGACGCTACGCGATCGCGCTTCAGTGGTTCTAAAAGTGCCTTCTCCACAGCCTTAACCCCCTTAGCATCTGTAATCATCCACGGGTGCAGCAATACTGGCACCTGTAGATTTTGACCGACGGGCATTTCCGAACTATTCGGTGGCAGAATGATTAAATCAAAAGGCGTCCAGATCGAGGTGAAATTCACCTGTTCCAGCATCGCCACATCCCGATTCAAATCTTGTAGAAAAGCGCTATCAGGGCGCATCTGAACGCAGCCAAGCCCATTGTGAAAGTAGCCCGCCCACGTTCCGTGGTTGGGTGCTGATATGGTAATAAAACGCTGCACCCGGTTAATGCCCCCTAGTCGCTGCACGTAGTAGCGGCTAACGATGCCTCCCATACTGAAGCCGACCAAATCAAATGGTTGGTCGGGTGCAAAGGTCTTGGCAACGTAATCAG
Source organism: Trichocoleus sp. ST-U2 (assembly GCF_039961875.1). Lineage (NCBI taxonomy): Bacteria > Bacillati > Cyanobacteriota > Cyanophyceae > Leptolyngbyales > Trichocoleusaceae > Trichocoleus > Trichocoleus sp. ST-U2. The sequence continues at coordinate 12,288 of NZ_JAMPJY010000030.1, forward strand.
CAACCTGCTGTGCTAGAGAGTCCAGACCCATCGCACCATTATTGGGGGTGAGGCTGAGGTCGTATACAGACCAGCCTTGCTGTGCCAGGTAAGGAGCCATTTTATGGAATACAGCAGCCGTATCGTTGATGCCGTGAATTAGCAATACAGGATTGCGCTTAGGGGCACTGTTCATTTTGCCAGGAATTAATCTCATATAATCCCAGCTTAGACACGAGCGATCGCGGCTGGGGTTGGTTTAGGACAGCCTGTCGAGTGGCTGTGGCTTAAAATCTGAGATTAATGTAAATTCTTGCAACAAAAGAGCGTTTTCCAGAGCTAACTGGCTGGGTAACTGTACTTACTAAAACAAAATTTGTAAATTTTTGTAAAGAACTATCTGGGAATCTTGCGTTTGTCCGCCGTAAAACTTCATAATCCGATCTGGATCGCAAATTGCAACGATAGAAACGCTTTGTCCATATTGTAAAGCGGCTGCTTTCTGAGCTGAGCAGTTGAGCTTATCCTTGGCGATACCAGTCTTGCATCAAAAATAGAATAGCTTGCTCCAATGTTTCGGGAATCAGTCAACATCGTCATTTAAATCTCAGGAGTAATACTAAATGTTTGGTTTTATCAAAAAATTGTTGGGCGGCATTACTGCTTTCATTGGTGGAATTTTTGGCTCTAAGAAATCTGAAGGAAACGAGGCTGCTGCTCTTCCTCGTAAGAAGTCTGGTGGATACTACATGGAGCTAGAAGAGTCCAAAGACGCAAAACCAGCGGCGCAAGAGAGCCAGAAGAAGCCAGAACCAGTCAAAGCCCAAACATCAGAATCGAAGAAGCCGGAACCCGCGAAGGCATCTGCATCCGCTTCTAAATCTGCGTCTAATGGACAAAAAGATTCATCGAAGCCTCAAGCAACCCCAGAACTTGTAGGGGCTGCATCCAAGAATTCATCAAACTCTAAAGAAGTCTCAGAACCGAAAGAAATTGCTCAAAGACCCCCAGTAGAGCTAATTCAGACGGCTGAAGGTGTTGAGGCAGTGGTTGCTGAGAAACCAGCAGCACCGATTAACGGCAAGGGTCAAAGCCAATCCGATACCACGTTTGCTCCGAAATACTTGAATCCAATTTCTAGCTCTAATACTCGTCGGCGTCCCGGTCCCAGCATGAGCAACTTCATGGACATGGCGCGTCAGGTGAAAAAATAATTAAAAATTAAAAATTAGCAGGCTTGTTGTCTAATTTTTGATTTGCTTTTTAATTCTTTGACCCTCTGAGGAAAACCAGCCCACTGTACAGTTGGAAAGCTGGGTCCCAGAGGGTTTCTTCACGCCGAAATAAGTTGATATGAGATTTGAGACTTTTTAGAATTTCTGTGCGATCTAGGGCAGTTTGAGCAAAATCTGTAAAATCTGCCCAAATCGGCGTCTGGGGCAAATGTCCTTCTAGAAAATGAAGTAAATTGTTCCAATGACTGCGGTTGGTCGCTTGATTGGGTTGAGTCGGCTGTGGATTGAAGGAAATCCCCTGCCCAAACTGGTAGTTGCTATCGCAAAGGCGAAGAATACTGTGTCTGGAAGGAAGATGCAAGTCGATCAATTGGGCATAGTCTTGGGTTTGAGTTTTCCATTGCAGTTGGCGACGAGCATCTTGGTCGATGACTTCGCCAAAGATTGGTAAGAGTCCTTGCACTTGTTGTCTGACTTCTGACCAGTTGAAGGTCAGGGAACCTGTCTGACCGTGTTCGTTCTCGCAAACGACGCTAGGTGGGGAAGCTGAAAGGAAATGGCTGACGCGAAAAACGTTAAGTTTCCGAACATCTGCAAGGTTTGCCCAGAAGTTGGGAATTTCGGCTTGCTGCATCTGTTGACTGTAGAATCGCAGTTCTCCTACCGGACCAGTTCGGTACAACCGCCAGCCGCGACTGGGAAGTTGTAGCCGTGCGGTGTAAGGGTCTATCTGCACGATTCGAGCTAACTGTTGGGCGGCGACCTGTTTCTTTTCAGCGCTAACGGCTTCTAGAACTAAGACGCCTGGTTCTGTGTCTTCTGGGGCGGCGGTGGCTTGAGCGATCGCGTCTCGTCTTTTTTGTTGGGCGATCGCTTCTATACGTCCCAATCCTTGACGAGCTTGAGTCATAATCTTGGGATTGGTGGTTTCCCGTAGCAGTTGCCGATAGGCATTTTCTGCCGCCTCCAACTTGCCCGTTTCTTCGTACAGCCGTCCCACATAAAACTGTACTAAAGGATTTTGCGGCATCTGTTTTACCAGATGGTTGAGTAACCAGGCAACGGTTTTATAGTCTTTGCGCTCGAAAGCTTCCGCAAGTTGTTCAAGCATTACAGTAATTAAAAAAATAACAATTAAAAATTAAAAGTTGAAGCATCCTTCATTTCTAATTGTGCATTGAACCGTAGCTTAAATCTCTCTAATTTCTGATTCCCATGCCGCTGCTACCAGAGATAAGGCGACCATTGGGGCGGTGACGGCTCGCAGGACACGACGCCCTAGAGAAACGGGTTGGAAGTCAGCAGCGATCGCTTGTTCGACTTCTGCTGGTGTCCAGCCTCCCTCTGGCCCGATGGCAATGACAATCGTTCCTTGCCCTGGATTCTTCAGTTCATCTGCTGTACCTGAAAAACCTGACTCCCTAGCGCCCTTCCCTTGTAGGGAAAGGGGAGCCGGACTCCCCTCCCCTTGTAGGGGAGGGGTTGGGGGAGAGGTAGAGGTTTCTTGCGGGAATAGATGAATCAAGCAATCGAGTAAATGGGGAGAATCTCCACGAGCAACGCAGATATAATTCTTGTCTTTATCCTTGTTTTTTATCGAAGAACAATGACTCTTGAGCGAAGACAAAGCAGCAGAAAAGGAAACGGGTTCTAAAATTGTGGGGACGATTTGACGTTCTGATTGCTCTGCGGCTTCTTGGGCAATTCGCCGCCAGCGTTCGAGTTTCTGGGGACTGGGATTGGGCAGGGTGCGATCGCTCACGACGGGCGCGATCGCTACCACCCCTAGTTCGGTACTGTAGCGCACCACTTCATCAAAGCCGTTTTTTGGCAACGCAAGCATTAGCGTTATCGAGCAGGGCAACTCAGTTTGGACGGAAATCGGCTCTAGAAGCTGCCCCTGATTCGCCTCCAGCTTCGCCAGCCACCAGTGCCCTTGTCCATCCATTGCGATAAAGCGATCGCCCTCCCGCAACCGCAACACCCGACTGAGGTAATGCTGTTGTTCGGCAGTCAGGATAATTTGCTGGTTTTGAAATTGAGAGGGAGCGATCGCTAATCGTTGCAGCTGAGCCAATCTTTATCTCCCACTAACAGCAGACCTTTCTAATTTTATCGGACGGAACCTTCGTGGGTTTTAATTTCCACTTGGTGAAGGTCTACTGCTTTGGTGCCATCTACTTTGGCAGCAACCGCTTCGACATGGCTCAAAATTGATTGATCGGGTACAGAACCCGTGAGGATAATCGTGCCACCGTCTTGAGCGATTTCAAGAGTGTCAATATTTTTGAGGTTCGGCTCTTGATCAAATGCAGCAGCAACGCGCTTAGCTAATCCGTTAGCATCGTATTCCCCCTCAAAGCCCATGTATTCTGGCAATGTTGGAGGTTTATGCATCCCAGCCTTCTCACGCAACTCCCAATCATACTCACCCGTAAGTCCTGGACTCATTTGTTGTTCGACAGCCTGAGCGTCATGTTTGCTGTCTCCTTCTGTGCTGGTCTTCTGTTGTCCAAATTGCCTTTCTAACCAAGTCATAATTATTGTTTGCCTTCTAAGGATGTTTTATATTTTCTATTACACATCTATCCCAGTTCTGATTACATCCCTCGTCAGAAATCAGTCTTCAGATATAGGACAAATTACTGTTTTTTTAGCTAAACAATAAACCTAGCTTAGGTGCATTTGTCAACTAAAATTCTTTTAATTTAATAATATATATAGCCAGCCTAAATGGTTTCTAAAGGCGAGATACCCGACTTCTCTAAGAAGTCAGGTATCTGAACTGCTGGCATCTTACAGCTCAAATCAGATTGCTACTATATCACTAATTTAACATCCAGTAAAAAAATTAGACATACAAAATCTATTTTTATTTAGAAATTCTTAAAAAAATAAATTTTAGTAATTATTCAAGCAAAAAAATGACCAGCTATTAGCTTTACAATCTTTAAGGATTTAGAATTTTTTTAAAAGTCGTATCGGCAACTACGAGGAGTTATTTATTCGGTCAAGAAGCTATTGTTGCAAATCCTAAGAAATTGCCGCCCGAATCGGAAAGCCTGTACAGAGGGATAATGTCATAACCAACTTCTCAAACGTGGCATTTCAGGGGGCGAAGTAGAGTAAATTCACCCTGTAGGTAGGGTCAGACATCATGCTTGTAGATACGAATTCTAAAAAAATATTGATCGAGTGTGGGCAAAAAACAAGCCAAACCAGCACACTGGAGGGACTCCGCAAGTAATCCCGATAACATTGATGAAAGATTAAAATATTTACAATACATAGCATCTCAATTACATTACCAAGCCAGTAGAGGTGGATTGGTTCCTAAGAATTTTCAAAGTAACCCTGGAAGTTTTAGCTCATAAAGATGGTAACGCTGCCGAAAGAGAGGGGAAATGCTGGAAGAAGACCCTCCAGTAAAAGAATTGGAGTGCAACCCATGCAGACTGAACCGATCGCCGTATTGCTTGTGGAGGATAACCCTGGCGATGCCCGTCTCGTGCGGGAACTGCTGCGGGAAGTCAATGCTCCCCAGATAACGCTGATCCACGTTCAAACGCTCACAGAAGCCCTGGATTGCCTCGTCAGTTCAGAAGGGTTGAACGTTCAGAAGTTGAAGATTGAAAGGTTTAACCAACCAGCGAACCAGCAACCTTTTGAGCTGAAAGGCGATCGCCTCCCACTATCGATCGGGGTGATTTTGTTAGATTTATCGCTGCCAGATGCTCAGGGTTTAGAAACCGTCAGACGAGTCTGCAATGCTGTACCAGAAGTGCCGATTGTGGTGATGTCGGGGCTAGCCGATGAAGCGATCGCGCTTTCTGCTGTACAAGAAGGAGCGCAAGACTATCTCGTCAAAGGTCATGCCGATAGCCATCTGCTGCTCCGCACCGTGCGATATGCCATTGAGCGTCAGCGGATGCAGATACGACTCCAACAAACCCAGCGAGCCTTGCAGCAACAACTGGAGCGAGAAGCCTTAGTAAACCGCATCACGACTGCCTTAAATTCTAATCTCGATCCAAAATCAGTCGTTGATGAAATTGTCCGACAGACGGCAGTCCCGATGAGCTGCGATTTCTGCATGGTAGTCCGAGACTTGTCGGAATCAAACCGAGTTTACATTGAAGCGGAGTATTGGCCCCATTTATCAGATGCTGTAAAGCCGATTTCTCAATCGCCCCTACAAGGGACAACCCTGTCCGTAGAAGGCTGGGAAACGGTGCGAAGTGAGTTGCTCGAAAACCGTCCGGTAGCGATCATAAACACTACTGACTTTTGGTTGACCCCAGCCTACCAAGCGCTTTGTCCTGAGGCTAGACCAAGTGCGATGCTTCTATCTCCCATCTTCGTGAGGGAGCAATTTTACGGCTATCTAGTTGTCGGCTCGATCAAGCCGCGTCCGCCGTTCTTAGAATGGGAAATCCAACTGCTGCAACAGTTAGCTGGACAGACAGCGATCGCACTCTATAATGCCCACGAGCTTGAACAGCTAGAAAGCCTGGTTCAGGAGCGCACTCAGCAACTCGCTCAAGAAAAAACACTGCTGGAAGCCATTCTTGATTCCATTCAAGAGGGAATTACTGTCACTCAACCCGATGGTCAAATCGTGCTGTTAAACCGGGCGGCATTGCAGATATATGGTCTGGTCGGGAATGGTGTCACACCTACCTCCGCACCAGGCTCTGTGCCTCACGTCAAGAATTTCTTAACTAAATTAAAAGTCCGTCACCCCGATGGTTCCCGCCCTCGTCGGTCGGAGCTACCCCTTACAAGGGCACTTCAAGGGGAAGTTTTTACCGATCAGGAGCTGGTGGTACACGGTCTCAATGGAGAGCGCAAGTGGGTAAGTATCAATGGGGCGGCAATCCGCGATGACAGGGGGAAAGTCCTGCTGGCGGTCAATACGACGCGAGACATTACCGAGCGCAAACAAGCAGAAAAGGCGCTGCGGGAATCGGAAACCAAATTCCGGACGCTCTACGAATCAACCAGCGCGGCGGTGATGCTGTTGGATGAACAAGGATTTTTCGACTGCAACAGTGCAACCCTACACCTATTTGGCTGTAATGACTTGGAAGAGTTTTGCGGCAAACATCCCAGCACATTCTCACCACCAACTCAGCCCGATGGTCAAGATTCCCTGACTCTAGCTTGCGATCGCATCACCACTGCCCTCAAAGAAGGCAACTGTCGCTTTGATTGGATTCATCGGACGTTGGATGGTAAAGATTTTCCGGCAGAGGTGACGCTAACGGCAATCGAGCTGGACAACCGAAAAGTGCTGCAAGCGGTCGTGTATGACATTAGCGATCGCATGAACAAAGAAATCGAACTGCGGGAAGCAAAGGAAGCGGCAGAAGCGGGAAGTCGAGCAAAAAGTGAATTCCTTGCCACCATGAGCCACGAACTCCGAACGCCCCTTAACGCCATCTTAGGACTCTCTCACATCCTGCGGCAAGAAATTTTTGGCACAATCAATGAGAAACAGAAAGAGTATGTCACCTGCATTAATAACAGTGGCGAACATCTCCTATCGCTGATTAACGATATTCTTGACCTTTCTAAAGTCGAAGCAGGCAAAGAGAAACTCTGCCCGATGCCAATTATCGTGCCGAATTTGTGCGAATACATCGTTACGATTATGAGGGAACAAGCCTACGAACGAGGGCTACAACTCACCAGTCAAATTGACACAGAAATTGATGTTTGTGTCGCCGATGAACGACGTCTAAAGCAGATGTTATTGAATCTGCTATCGAATGCAATTAAGTTCACACCATCGGGTCAAGTTTCCCTAATTGTGCAAAAGCAGCCTGGATGCATTGCGTTTACCGTAGCGGATACGGGCATTGGTATTGCCCCTGAGAAGCTGTCATTATTATTTGAGCCATTTCGCCAATTGGACAGCGGACTGAACCGGCAGTTTGCTGGCACTGGTTTGGGGTTGTCACTGACTCGCAGTTTAGCCCGACTTCATGGTGGAGATGTGACGGTTTCCTCAACCCTAGGAAAAGGCAGTGAGTTTACTCTATATCTGCCCGATATGAGCAATGAATCAGTCTCCATCTATCAGTTTCCAAGCGAGGGGGGTGATTCTTCTTCATTGTCTTCTGGACTTAACAATGGCGAGTTAAAAGGCGAGTTAAAAGCCGCCGCCAACCCTTTTTCTATCCCTGGCAAAGGACGAATTCTAATTGTGGAAGACGATGAAAATAGTGGGTTGCTGTTGCAAGACTATCTCCAAGTCGTAGGCCATACCGTCGAACATTTGCTTGATGGGACGGATTTCCTCCAGCGGGTGCGAAACTTCCAGCCCGATCTGATTTTGTTGGATGTAAATTTACCCGGTGGATACAGCGGGTTAGATTTACTAAAAGACTTAAAACAGCAGCCGGAACTGGAAAGACTGCCAGTGGTAATGGTGACGGTAAATACAATGGCAGAAGATCGAGACCGTTTTCTAGAGGCTGGTGCTAATGATTATCTCAGCAAGCCGATAGGCATTCCTCAGTTGGAGTTAATTTTGATGAAACATCTCTGAAGAAGGCAAAAAGTAAAAGGCAAAAGCAAGAATTTTGTTTCTAATTCGGAATTTTTAATTCTTTCAGAATTTGCCAAGCTTTGACGAGATTGCCTTGCAGAAGCGTTGCTACGCCATTCAGGGCTTGAAGTTCGGATAAGTTCGGGTTGATGGCAAGAGCCGGTTTCAAAGCTTTCTGGGCGGCGGCGGGATGCCAATCGTACAGATGGACAAAGGCGAGATAGGCATAAGCGTAGGGATTTTGGGAGTCGATCTCAACGACTCGTTCTAAGGCAGCGATCGCACCTTTGACTTGTCGCTTTAGTGCCTTTGACAAAGCCAGCGTGTATGCCCAATCCCGGTTTTGCGGTTCCCGTTGCAGTCGGTATTCCAATGCCGTCAAGGTTTGATTCAGATAGTCTTGAATCGGGTCGTACTGGTTGATGCGCCCAGTTTCTTCAAATATCGACTCTAGAGCTTCTGTCCCTTGGGGTAAGGTAGCCGCTAGAGTCCGCAACTGAGTCAGCAAATCCAATTCAGGTGCGGGTGTGGCGGCGGCAAGGGGTTCAATCTTCAGTGTCACGGAGGGAACCTGTATCGGGTAAGTTTCACCCGTTTGCCGGTTCAGGTAAGTCGCTTCTAGGCGGTAAATTCCAGCCGATATATTTGCTGGCGGCAGCATCGCCATCTGTTCGGTAACTCGAAAGCCATTCGCAGAAAGCTTAGAGGGAAGAACTTTTGGATACAATTCTCCCATGCCAATCCCGTGATCGTGCAGCCATTCAGATTTGGAATTTTCAACTTTGGAATTGTTAACTGTGGAATTTTCAACAATGCGATCGCTTATTCGCCAAGTCAGCAGCACTAAACCGGATTGCAACTGTTTCCAGGAACCAGACCATTCGTAGGTAATCGGTACGGGACTCCCTGGCGGGGCTTGGTTCGGTACACTCACCCGTTCTAGGCTGACTTGGGTACGGGGTTCTGTGAGGGGTTGTACTTGAATGGGTGGCGTTTTGCGATGATAGAGTTTCAGCACGCTGTCATCGGGTAAATCCCAAGTCTTGTGCAATTGGAAATCCGAACCTTGTTCTACAGTTTGGACGATGATTGCTTGCGCGTCTGGAATCGATCCTTGCTTACCAGTTTTCGTGAGGAACCAGGAAAGCGATCGCGCATCTTGAGGGACAAACTTCTTTCGGGTTCCTACCTGACGCCCATACACCTGAAAATTTTCTAACGCACCGTAATAATTGAAATTGTGCTGGTTAATTTTTGCGGTTGAGGGTAATACTCCTAGTGTGGAACGCAGATAAGGTTCGGTTTGAATAATTTGGGCGATCGCTTGTTGGTGAGGCCATTTTTCTCCCAGATAAACGGGATGCTGGGCGTAGGGACTGAGGACTTGCGTGAAATTGGCAAACATCCCTCCCACGGGGAACAGGTTCAGAAACATTAGCAGCACCGCCAAACCAACCGTTCCCCAACGGATGTAATGTTTCCAGCGTCCTGTCTGGCGCGTCAAACCATAAGCCAAAAACAGCGCCACTACTGGCAAGTAAGGCAAGACATAGCGAGAATCCTTATTGATATTCAGCGAACCCAGTAAATAAGCTCCCAGCCAAAATACTGCAAGCCAAGCAATTGAATCAAAATGTAAAAATGAAAGATTAAAAGTTGAAGAATTCTCTTGTTGAGTTTTTATTTTTTTAATTGAATAAATCAGCAATCCCACAATTGGAATGAGTAACAAAGGCCAAGACACATGGTAAGGAAGAATTTTCCAGTAGTAAGTCCAAGCGTCTAGAGTATTGAGGGCGGGATCTCCCTCCGCGATCGCTGAATCCACGGTTGCGCGTTTTCCCGCTGTCAGCATCAGCAGCCAATTGGTGCGATACCAAGGACCAAAGACCAAAACCGAAAGCAGCAACCCAGAAACCAGTTGCGCGAGGCGTCCCCATGCCCGGTGCCGAATCGCCCCAAACCCCACGCACAAAATCGGCGTCAACAGAAAGAACAGCGCTGTCTGCTTTACCATCAGCGCCAGCCCCAAAGAAAGCCCAAACGCCGCCGCCCAAACCCATTCTCTTGTTCTTTGCGTCCTCTGTGCCTCTGCGGTTCGACAATTCCGCCAAACCGTCAAGCAAAAGAAACTCAATGTCACAACCGCTGTCAGCGGATAATCTAGCAGAAAATCCAGACGATATTGATAAATTCCCGGTAACAATTGGCACAGCCCAGCCGCCCATAAACCGACTTCAATGCTAAATAGCTGGACACCCAAACCATAAACCGAACCCAAAAGCATCGCACTGAATAGCAACAGAACCAGCGTGGCTTGATCCGCCCCCGTCCCAAAGAGATGCTGGACGATAGCAGTCGCAATGTAGGTAAAAGGCGGCACTTTGGATGTCAAAAGCCAAAAACTCGTCCACCACTCCCCTGAAAACCACTGGGGTTGTTGCAAAGCCCTCCAGTAGTTCAACGATCCCGTCAAGTAATCTGCCTGATCCCAAGCTGGCACCGAATGGTCAAGCGCAAACCAAATGCGATCGCTAACTGCCCCCACCAGCCAAATGATTCCTAGAATTAGCAGACTTCTATTTTTAAACTTAGTGCTTTTATCTTTATCGGTCACAGAATCCAGATAGGTTCTTTTAACTTCTTTCTCATTTTGTATTGCATCAAATTGAGAACCGCTCTATTATTTTCTCCCAATTACCTTACCCCAATAAAAAGACAAAAGTAAAAGAAACAATTCTTTCTGTTTACTTTTGTCTTCTTACTTTTGCCTTTCTAATCTACTCCTTCAATCGGAGCAAATCCTTGGCGCTGGATATTTTCTGTCACTACGCGGGGTTCGAGGAATTGTAGCAAGTAATCTGGGCCACCTGCTTTAGAACCGACGCCAGAAAGTTTGAAACCGCCGAAGGGTTGTCTTGCTACAATTGCGCCAGTGATTCCGCGATTGATGTAGAGGTTGCCGACTTCAAATTCGCTTTCAGCTTGTTGAATGTGGGAAGGTGTACGGGAATATAGACCACCAGTCAGGGCGAAGTTAGTATTATTACCAACTGCGATCGCTTCCTCAAAATTCTTCACCCGCATGACGGCTAGAACCGGACCAAAAATTTCTTCTTGGGCAATCGTTGCCTCTGGCGAGACTTCTGAGAAAATCGTTGGACCGATAAAATAGCCATTGTTGGGTGCGGGCATTTCCAGCGCCACTTTGGCTTCCTGACGCCCTTTCTCGATATATTCCAAAATGCGATCGCGTGCGTTTGCATCAATCACGGGGCCAACTTGGGTGCTGGGTGCCTCCGCAGGGCCAACATTGAGCGATCGCGTTGCTTCCACCAAACGCTCTACAAAGGCATCATAGATGGGTTCTAGAACGATTACCCGAGAACACGCCGAACACTTCTGTCCGCTGTAACCAAAGGCGGACTGCACCACACCTTGCACAGCTTGATCGAGATCGGCACTTTCATCGACGATAATCGCATTCTTGCCACCCATTTCGGCAATCACCCGCTTCAGGTGTTTTTGCCCTGGTTGTAAAATCGCCGCATCAGCGTAAATCCGACAACCGACTTCCTGAGAACCTGTGAAAGTAATCATGTGGACGTCGGGATGCTTCACCATATAAGCACCCACCGTTGAACCTTTTCCGGGTACGTATTGGAACACCCCACGAGGGATGCCTGCTTCTACCAAAATTTCACTGAGTTTCGCTGTAATCACCGATGAAACTTCAGCGGGTTTGAGAAGCGTACAATTCCCAGTCACCAGTGACGCCACTGTCATTCCGGTGGGAATCGCCAAGGGGAAATTCCAAGGGGAAATAATCAGGGAAATCCCTCGTGGTTGGTAGTTATAGCGGTTGGTTTCCCCGGCGATGTCATAATGGTGCCCAGCATCCAGCCGTTCCATTTCGTCGGCGTAGTAACGGCAGAAGTCTATCGCCTCGGAAACTTCACCGTCGCATTCCCGCACTGGCTTCCCAACTTCTAATACCATGCACGCGGATAATTCAGCGCGGCGTTTTTCCATCAAATCTGCGGCTTTCCGCAACACTCCAGCCCTTTCTGGCACCGGAGTCCGCCGCCAATTGGCAAATGCTGCTTTTGCGGCTTGGATCGCTTGTTCTGCCTGTTCTACGCTAATCAACCCGATTTTGCCAACCACCTCGCTGGGGTTGGAAGGATTCACTGAATTAACGAGATCGGATGTGTTTACATATTCACCGTCAATCAGAGGTAAATAGGTTTTACCCAACTGTTCGCGCATCGTTTGCAAAGCTTGTTGCGATCGCTTCCTTTCCTCAGCTTCTGCATAATCCGTATCCGCTGCATTGTGAAAAGGCAAGTTTTGAGTTGGGAGTTTTGAGTTTTGAGTTTTGAATGAATCCGAACTTTCTACGACGGGAGGCGCTAACAATTCCTCAATCGGACGCTCTTCCAGATTTTGTCGCAAGAACGAACTATTGGCAGTATTTTCCAGCAACCGGCGAATCAAATAAGCCATCCCCGGTAGCAAATCCCCATAAGGACAATACACCCGCACTCGATAACCTTTATCGACGAGCGCTTTTGCCAGCTTATCTCCCATGCCGTACAAAACTTGCATCTCAAAGCGACGGCGGGGAATTTTCAAACTTTCCGCGATCGCCATCGCCCGTGCTTGCGATCGCACGTTATGACTGCCAATTGCTGCGTACAAATACTCATGATTTTCCAGCAACAGTTGGGTCATCTTCTCAAAATTGGCATCGGTTGCAGTTTTATCGCTGTAAACTGGCACCGGCCAATCTTTCTGCATTGCCTTGATGGTTTCCTGATCCCAATACGCCCCTTTTACCAAGCGCACTGTCAGAGGATAGCCACGCTGTTTCGCCCAGTCAATCAAGCCGCGCAAATCTTGTTCGCTGTCGCGCAAATAAGCTTGCAGGGTTATTCCGAGATCCGTGCGACTCCGGAACTCCTCTTCCATCAACAACTGTTTCAGAATGGAGAGCGTCAAATCTTTGTAGGCATACTGTTCCATGTCAAAGTGAACGGCAGCCCCCAACGCTTGGGCACGACGTAAGAGAAGCCGGATGCGATCGCTCACTCGCTCCTCGCTTCCCTTCGCATCCAACGGATCGAACTGCGAATAAAACGCTGTCAGCTTGACAGATACTTGAATTTGGGGGATTTCTTCTCCATCTGCTTGGTCAATTGCCGGAACCCGCGTCCACGTCTTCGCTGCCTCCGTCAGCTGCTGCATCAATTCCAAATATCTATCTAAATACGACTGCGCCTCAGTTTCCGTAATCACCGCTTCCCCCAACAGGTCGATGGTGAAAGCCATTTTCTCCTTACGCAATCGCTCAACCGTCTTAATAACCTGTTTAATACTTTCCCCAGCGATATATTTATGCGCTAAGGTTTCAACTGCTGTATTCACCGTTGTCGCTGCTACCTGACCGGGCATTGAGTCTGGAGACGCAAAGTTGAGCATCCCTTTCAGGCTCGTCGGGAGTTCAACCGACTCATCCGCCAAGTATTCTTGCAAGTGGCGAGCAACTTCCGGTTTACTGTGCAGCGCAGGCAGACAGTCAATGAAGCGAAACAGCTGCACTCGCAAACCAGGGTTAGCCATTGCCCAAGCAAGTAATTTATCATCCCAGCGCATTTGGTCGCGCATTTGGGCAAAAAAGGAGCGATTTTCTCTCGTTGCTGCCAACAGTTGTTTGGCAATTTCTTGGGTCTTGACTTCGTAGGTGCTATCAGATATTTGTACAACCACGGCTGGCAGACTCCTAATTCAGGATAAAGGCATCAATGCTGGGAACCCTCTATCTTCTATTTTCTCGATTTCCCAAGCGATCGGCATCAACTTTACTTCCCAACAGCCGCTGTTGACTGTAGCGGATTCAACACACGACCCAGGAACAAAATGCTACCCGACTGCTTGTCCCGAATCAGGAACACAAATGGGCGATCGGCTCGAAACTCTTTGTTTGCCCCCCTAGTCATCCCAACCCCTGTAGACGCAGCTGCCTCAGTGCCCTCCTCATTTACCTCCACGAAGGCTTTGTGAATCACCTTGGAGATGAACAACCCTTTCTTGCCGGTCATCGCCGAGAAGTCAGCTTGAACGCTGAAAGCTTCGGGCATCCCCATATTTGCCAGTACCTTGCTTAGGTCAAACTCTGAAGTGAGGTTGAACTTAGGCACCCAAACTTCAACCATCTGCTCGTATTTGAGGGACGATAGCCACCGTTCCAAGTTTTTTGGCGTCAGCTGCTGCTCCATCTTCGCCAACCCATCCACTTGCTTGGGTAAGAGAATGACCATCGATAATTCCTTGGATATCTCCTCGCCTTGACCGTAGGGTAGCTCTAACACTTTCAAGCTGCCAATATCTGCCCAGCCGTATTGCTCCGTCTTGCACATCATCGGCACGCTAACCTGCTGCGTTGGAGTGACATAAAACGGCTCATCTTTGGTTTTTTGCCGATCGAACGGGCTGAACCAGGCACCTTTAAAGTAAATGGCATTTGTCAGCACCAGCTTGGTCTTAGAAGAGATCGTCCCTGGCGCAATCAGGTCTTGAATTTTGTCTTCAGTTTTTTTTGCGACCCAGTTGTTGATCGTGCGGCGAGTCTGTTCAGTCGCACCGGCAAAGTCCACCTCTTGGAGTCCCCCGCCGTAGTCGTTTTGGGTAGTTTTCAAAAAGCGATCGCTAAAGCCATAGCCCTTTTGACCCCAAAGCCGATTCGCAACTGCAATTTGATATCCCTGCTGTTCGCTGGCGTTTAGCTCAGCCATGAGCGCGGCAAAAGTCGGATGCAGGCGTTCTTGCTCTAAGGTGAAGTGGAGAACTTTCGCCATCTCGGTCGCCGTTTGTCCGCCAGCTCCAGCGTAGGTCATGGCGAGTGCCGTTGAAATGCTGTAAGGGGAGAAGAATAGGTTTCCTTCTTGTTTCCGCAGACGGTTATAGAGATCGAGGGCAAACGAGCTGTTGCCCTCCACCACCGTATCTAAAAGTGCGGAAAGTTCCTCTGTTGGTTGTTTTGGAGTGGAGGACGCGGTTTGGCTGGTTAAAATCGGCTTTGGAGTCCCATTCCCATCTGCCTTGTCTGACAATGCACGGGAATTCCTAAAATAGATACCAGGTTCACGAGCCATCGCGGAACCAACCGAAGCGATCGCCAAACCTACTAAAGCGGCGGTAAAACCCGCGATGAATTGTCTCATGCTGCTTTCATGCAAAATCACATAACCGTGGTTTCTGAATGTAGCAGATGCCTCTGGTAAGCCCAGCCTAACCTATCTTTTATTCCAAAGAAAAGATAACTTCAGGAGTATTAAACTCCTGAAGCAGACTGGTATCGTATCGCGATCGCAATTTTGAGTGATGATCTAAAACTCAAAATTTGTTTATAGCTGCTTCACTTCAGCAACAAGCTTCGCCACGACATCCCGCGCACTGCCAAATAGCATCATCGTTTTGTCTTTGTAGAAAAGCTCGTTATCCACACCGGCAAAACCCGCACTCATCCCGCGTTTAATCACAATCGTGTGTTTTGCCTTATCTACTTCCAGAATCGGCATCCCGTAAATCGGGCTAGCAGAATCGTGACGAGCCGCTGGATTCACAACATCATTCGCCCCAATCACCAGCGCCACATCCGTCTGCTCTAACTGCGGATTGATATCATCCATGTCGTATAGCTGCGGATAAGGCACATTCGCCTCCGCTAACAATACGTTCATGTGTCCTGGCATCCGTCCCGCGACTGGGTGAATGGCGTATTTCACTTCAACGCCTAGTTTTTCTAAGCCGTCAGCCAATTCGCGGACAGCGTGTTGTGCTTGAGCCACTGCCATGCCATAGCCGGGAACAATCACGACGGAACGCGCATAGCCCAACATCATCGCGCCTTCTTCGGTATCGATGCTGTGGACATTTTTATCGCCCCCTTCTGCACTACCAGTACCACCAGATGCCCCAGCTTTCCCGAAGGCACCAAACAGCACGCTGGCAAGGGAACGGTTCATCGCCTTACACATGATTTCGGTCAGGATTAAGCCTGAAGCGCCTACCAAGGCTCCGGAGATGATCAGCATATTGTTCATCACCACGAAACCAGCAGCAGCCGCAGCGACCCCAGAAAGCGAGTTCAGCAGCGAAATTACGACAGGCATATCGCCGCCGCCAATCGGAATCACGAACAGCACGCCCAGCAGTAAGGAAATCCCTACCATTGCTAGAAATACAGGTAAGTTGTCTGGGGTAATTAGCAGGAAGGCACTCGCTGCTACAAAACTTACTAATAGGAGAGCGTTGATGGGTTGTTGCAAGGGAAAAGTAATGGGAGAACCACTAATGAGTCCCTGCAATTTGGCAAAGGCCATCATACTGCCAGTGAAGGTGACGCCGCCGATAAATACGCTACTGATAATCGAGAGGTTGGCGTCGAAGGGAATTGCTTGCTGCGTGCCCAAGAGCCGCCAAAATTCTCCTACAGCGACCAGGGCAGAAGCTAAGCCTCCCAAACCGTTGAGTAGACCCACCATTTGGGGCATATCGGTCATTTCTACTTTATAGGCTGCGATCGCTCCCAACACTGAACCAATCAGCAAACCCAACAAAATCATTTCGTAGTTCAACACCTGCCTATCTAGCAGTGTTGCCACGATAGCCAGTAGCATCCCGACAGCTGCCCACTGATTGCCTGTGCGAGCTGTCGCCGGTGAACCCAGCTTCTTCAATCCCAGAATAAACAAACACGCTGCTACTAAGTAAGTCAGCTGTATCCCAGTTGGCAGAAATTCCGTCATATCACTTGTTCGTCGGTAATGGGTAATTGGTGATTGGTAATCAGATAGAGTTTTGAGTGTTCGGGTTTGAATTTTGAGTGAGAAATTTCTTCTGTTCAAACTTCAAAGCTTATCCATTACCCGCTTACCTTTTTCTTAAACATTTGCAACATCCGATCCGTCACTAAGAAACCACCTACTACGTTGATGGTTGCTAGCACCACGGCAATTAAGCCCAAAATGACGCTGAGATTTGACTCGCGCGGCCCGCAGACAATCAGCGCCCCGATCACGGCAATTCCAGAAATTGCATTTGCCCCAGACATTAGGGGAGTATGGAGTGTCGGTGGCACTTTGTTAATTACTTCAAATCCGATAAAAGATGCTAATACAAATACAAACAAAGCGCCAATTAAGGTTTCTGTCATTCAGCTCAATACTCCTTCTTGATTCAGCGGTCAAGGTGGACACTGCCCACCGACAATCTTAAAATTGGATACCTAATTTGATAGCTAAGAAACCCGTTTTCTAGAGAGAAAATGGGTTTCATCCACCATTTTTCTAGGCGTTAATCTTCACCTGAGTCAAACCATCCCGGACTCGTTGATTGAGAATCTCACCGTTATTAGAGACGCAGGTACTACTAATGATGTCATCCTCAAAATTCAGCTGCAATGCACTCTCTTTAATCAGGTATTGCACCAAAGTCAAAACATTCTTGGCATACATTTGACTGGCGTGAACCGGCATAGACGCAGGTAAATTCATCGGGCCAATAATCGTGACTCCGTTGCGCTGTACATCCTTGCCAGGTTCCGTGCAGGCGCAGTTGCCGCCTTGCTCAGCTGCCAAATCGACAATGACCGCACCCGGTTTCATCTGGGCTACCATTTCCTCAGTCACCAGGATGGGTGCTTTCCTGCCCGGAACCTGAGCTGTGGTAATGACGACATCGGCTTGCTTGACATGCTCGGTGAGGACTTCCTGGGTGCGTTGCTTAGAGGCTTCAGAAACTTCTTTCGCGTAGCCGCCCGCTGCCACAGTTTCTTCATTCAGCTGCACTTCGATAAATTTCGCCCCTAGGCTTTGCACCTCTTCTTTCACGGCAGGACGAATATCAAAGGCTTCTACGATGGCACCTAGGCGTCTAGCAGTAGCGATCGCTTGCAGTCCCGCTACGCCTGCACCCATGATAAATACTTTTGCCGGTGCAATTGTCCCAGCTGCTGTCGTCAACATCGGGAAGAACTTCGGCACAGCCGCCGCTGCAATCAGTACCGCCTTGTATCCAGCCACTCCCGCCTGAGAAGACAAAGCATCCATGCTCTGCGCCCGACTGGTGCGGGGGATCAATTCCATACTGAAGGCGGTGACTCGGCGCTCGGCTAAACGCTGGATTAGGTTTGGATTTCCCAAAGGATTTAGAAACCCAATCAACACGCCTCCTTCCTTGAGCTGATGAATTTCATGCTCTTTCGGCGGATTAACTTTTAATAAAACATCCGCCTCGCGCCACAAAGCACCTGTATCCGAGACAATCGTTGCACCAGCTGCTTTATAGGCGTCATCAAAGAAAAATGCTTGCTCACCAGCACCCGCCTCTACCCACACTTCTAGACCCTGTTTTACTAACCTGCCTACAGTGTCAGGCACCAGTGCCACACGACGTTCGCCAACTTCAACTTCCTTTGCAACCGCAATTCTCATGAACTCTCCCAATCAATTCTACGAAACCCTTCTGCATCCTATCCTTTTGCATCCTAGGCGGATTTCTAAATTCCGATCCGTATCTTTAACTTTGTTTTATGAATTTAGAGTTCCACACTCACGCACGTCCTAAGACGATATCACCTAGAACCCGTTTTCAAAGCTTTAACCAATGATAAAAAGCTTTCTCTTAAACCCTCTGGTGCCTATAATCTCTGGCGTCAATTCAGATTAATTGAAGGGTTTGTTTCCGGCTGATTTTTTCAAATTTATTCAATAAATAACCAAAAAAATACATAATGATATACATTAGTACATAAAAAAATGCCGAGCAGCGCGATCGCGCCGAGCGGCAACTAGTTTAAAATCAACTGTCTTTATGAGCCGGTCTGGTTCCATTGCCCTAACCTGAGCGATCGCTCGACTCAAAAGCTCACTAAGCTTGCATCTGGGGCACTTTCTTCCGGCTTCCCGCGTCACGGGGGAGGATTCATTCGAGGCGGCTACATCCCCGCTTGAGCCAAAAATAGTAAAGTTTAGTAACGAAGCCCACTCTCTAGCCCATTCTCTACAGTTGAGATACAAGAGCCTATGTTGTCAACAAAATCCTCTAAGCGACGCCTAATTTCTGCCCTAGCGGCGACGGGTTGCGTGCTAACGGGCTTTGCCAGCCTCACCCAAGCACAGAGTCTACCGGGGTTAACCATTTTTAGCGGTGTTGAACGGCAAAATCAGCTGAGCTATCGGTTAGATTTTGGCGGTCAATCGGATGCTTGGGATCGCTACCGGCTCAAGATTCCCGCCAAAAAAATGGAATTAGGGGCAGCTCAGTTTGTCATCACTTATCCCGATTACTATAAGGGCAAGTTTGACACGAAAAACGTTGAAGTCCGTGTCAAAGGGAAAAAGCTACCCCTCAAAGAGGTTGTCTGGGACAAAGAAAATTACAAGCTTCTGATTTATATGCAGGAGCCAGTGGCTGCTGGTAATAGCGTAGATTTAATCTTGTCTAACGTGAAAAACCCACCTTTTGGTGGAACTTATTATTTCACGGGTGCGATTCTTACTCCCGGCGATGTACCGTTGCCCCGTTATCTCGGTACCTGGATTCTGAGTATTAATTAAAGGTACAGTCCACGTCCGCTTCTGTGCAGCCAAGGGGCGCTTGTAAAAGGAGCGCAGTGTGATGCTATGCTGGAGAATCGTGACTTTTTGTATAGCGGCGATTCTAAATCTGGAGTAAAAACCGATGACTCAGCGCACTCTGGGCGGCACTAATCGTAAGCAAAAAAGAACATCTGGTTTTCGAGCACGGATGCGTACCAAAAATGGTCAGGCTGTCATCAAAGCTCGCCGAAAAAAGGGACGTTATCGCCTTTCCGTTTAGAAACACAAGAAGGATGAAGGATGAATTTATTTCGCCTTCATCCTTCTTTTAAGCCACCCAGGAGGGCGGAGTTTCTAGTGGCATTATCCAGAGCAAATCGACTCAGGCACCGGCAAGATTTTACCGCTGTGTACCAGAGCGGTCTGCGTCGCAATGCCCCTCACTTTGCTTTAAGAGCGTTGAGGCAATCAAGCGGCGCGAAGGGCATGAAAACTGCTGAAGTGATGCCAACCCGCATCGGCATCTCCATCAGCCAAAAAGTCAGCAAGCGAGCAGTCATCCGGAACCGGATCAAGCGACGGATTCGGGCAGCGATTCGTCAGATGTTACCTCGCATTGCACCTGGCTGGCGGTTGGTCATCGTTGTGCGACCCATAGCAGTGGAGTGCGATTATGGTCAAATTTTGCGAGAATTAGAGCAGTTGTTGGCAGAAGCAGAGGTACTCAATGGGCATCAAAGAGGAAACCTTCTATGAAGGCGGTCCCCACATAGGTGATTTGATTATTAATATCCTGCTGGGATTTACAGTCATCTGTATACCTCTGACGGTAGGGGCAATTGTGAGAGCGCTTTGGTTGCGCTACCGGATTACAACTCGTCGTATCTCGGTAACGGGTGGTTGGATGGGACGCGATCGCACCGACATTATCTACTCAGAAATTGTTAATGTCGTGAAGGTTCCCCGTGGAATTGGTCTCTGGGGCGATATGGTAGTCACTCTTCGAGATGGCAGTCGCCTGGAACTCAGAGCCTTACCTCGATTCCGGGAAATTTATGACTACATCAACGAGAAAATGGCAGCCAGAACCGGCAAACCAGCGGATGGTTCCGCGAGTCGATAGAATTGCCTCAAAAGTCAAGAAATTTTAGATGCTCAAATTGAATTGTCAATGGCTTATCTAAGAATTCCCC
This sequence comes from Trichocoleus sp. ST-U2, assembly GCF_039961875.1. Lineage (NCBI taxonomy): Bacteria > Bacillati > Cyanobacteriota > Cyanophyceae > Leptolyngbyales > Trichocoleusaceae > Trichocoleus > Trichocoleus sp. ST-U2. The sequence goes on from NZ_JAMPJY010000030.1 coordinate 32,851, forward strand.
AGCGACTCTACCCTGGCTTTTGTGTGTTTTATAACCCAAAAATCACAAACATTAGATAACTTAGATTAAGATTCTCCACAAGCTACTAGCGCCCCCTCTAACTCAGAACGAATGGACTTTGGTATCGGGTTTCTCTCCAATAATGTCATGCTGCCAATCCTGGATTTCTTCTACGGGATTGTGCCTAGCTATGGTCTCGCCATCGTGGCGCTGACACTTGTAATTCGCTTTGCTCTCTATCCCCTGAGTGCTGGCTCCATTCGCAATATGCGGCGGATGAAAGTTTCCCAACCGCTGATGAAAAAGCGACAAGAAGAAATTCAGAAGCTTTACAAGGACGATCCTGCAAAACAGCAGGAGGAAATGAGCAAGCTGTTCAAAGAATTTGGCAATCCCTTAGCCGGGTGCTTCCCCGTGTTGCTGCAAATGCCGATTCTCTTTGCATTGTTTGCCACCTTGCGGGGATCGCCATTCTCGGATGTGAACTACACGGTCAATTTGCAAATCTTTCCTCAAGAACAAATTGAACGGATTCAGCCGCAAGCTTTCGTGACAGCGCCACAAAACATTTACTTTTCAGATGGCGTTCATGCCCCGATTGCGGCGCTGCTGCCGGGAGGGAACCGCCTGACGGTTGGGGAAAAGGCTAAAATTGAATTTCAAACCGTGGAGGGCAAACCCCTTCGGGAACTCCTCGCCGACTATCCTGAAACTAAGCTGATTCCCCGCTGGAAGGTCACTAAAGGCGAAGAACGGGTACAGGTGAATGAAGATGGCAGCGTGGAAGCTCTTCAGCCTGGGGAAGTCACCGTTCAGGGAACAGTTCCAGGACTAGCGGCAGATAAAGGATTTCTTTTTATTGATGCGTTAGGTCGTGTGGGCGCTTTTGATGAAGACGGAACCATTCACTGGGATATTATCGGCATGGTGCTATTCTTTGGCATCAGTTTGTATCTCAACCAGGTTCTCTCCGGACAGAACGATTCCAGCGATGCAAACGCCCAGCAGGCTACGGTCAACAAAATTACCCCAATCCTCTTTTCTGGGATGTTTTTGTTCTTCCCCCTGCCAGCAGGAGTGTTGATGTACATGGTCATTGCTAACATTTTCCAAACTGCTCAGACGTTTATTTTGTCGCGCGAACCCCTACCAGAAAACCTTCAGAAAATGGTAGAAGTTCAAGAAAAAGAAACGAAAGCAAAGGAAAGAGAAGCACTTCCCTTTGAACCAGGTCGTTCTAAGAAAAAGGCTTCGAGTTAGTTATGAGCGATCGCAGAATGCAGCGGGGTCAGCAGTGGCTAGAGCAACTCCTACAACTAGCCAAATTTCCTACCGGCGTTAAAGAAACCGCAATCCAAACGATTCCACAAAGCAGCGACTCCTCCCAAGCAGAATTAGAAACTTACTGGTTGACAATCGACGAAACTAAACTAACATCCGCACAAATTCAAGCCTTAGTAGGTTCTGAAGGTGCGACTCTCGATGCCATCCAGTACCTTGCCAATGCCATTTTGAACTTGGGTCAAGAGCGGGAGGAGCAGACGGCTTACACCATTGAACTTGATGGCTATCGCGCTCGGCGTCAAGCGGAACTCCAGGAACTTGCTGAGGATGCCGCTCAGCAAGTTCGCTCTTCTGGTCAAGAATTTGAAATAAAATCCTTGTCTTCAGCAGAGCGGCGTCAAGTTCATACTTTTTTTCAAGAGTGCGACGATTTAGAAACCTATAGTCGGGGTCAAGAACCAGACCGGCGTCTGGTTGTACGATTAAAAAATTAAGAGTTAAAAAAGGAAAATAAGAAATAATTTTTTGTTTTTTGTTTTCCTTTTTTAATCGGGTTGGAAGGATGGCTGAAGCATTATGAAGGCGATTTATATTCCTGGGCTTCTGAAAGCGCCAGAGCGCTCAGAAGTCATTCAAATTGATGATTTTTTACCAGAGCTGGAAACTTTGACGCCCGTGCGCGGACAGATGAAAGTTTCCCATCAAGGAAATTACCTGGATGTTTCTGTTAAAGCAGAAGCAATTGTCACTCTCACTTGCCATCGCTGCTTGCAACAGTATAATCACCGCCTAGCTATCAATACATCAGAAATGATTTGGTTAGATGAAGGGGCTGATCAACCAGACACAGGGCCTGTAGAACGAGAAACACCACTCGAAGATTTGTTGGAAATGCTGCCGCCGCAGGGTCATTTTCAGCCTGATGTTTGGCTATACGAACAAATGTGTTTGGCGATTCCCCCAAGGCAGCTTTGTGACAAAGATTGTTCGGGGATTCAACCAGCAAATACGAATGGCTCGGACAGTTTATCTGACCGCCGATGGGAAGCTTTAAAAGCACTCAAAAAACAATTTCCTAAATAGTCAGCGGTCAGTGGTTAGCGTCAGCGGCAAGAAACAAACAAGTTAAGGGAACAAGCATCGCCCTTGCGTATACTAACTGAACCGTAAGGCGAGATGCTTTTTCTTGGTTTTTACAGGGAGTTGGCAACTAATCAAGCAACAATGATTGTACGGGCGGGTTAAATGGAGAGAGTTTTGGGTTGCCAAGATTTTTGTTCGCGCCCCTACCAACTGACCACTGACCTGGAGACGCGACAACCGCAAGTCTTCTACCAACTGACATCCTATAACAGCTATGAGCTTCAGTGAAGAGTTTGAACTGCTGCTACGCGCCCGATATCCATTAATTTATATTCCAACTCCCGAAGAGGAGCGAGTAGAAGTAGCGATCGCGCAGGTAGCTCAACGGTTAGGCGATCGCCCAGTCTATATCTGGGATTTTGTCGATGGCTATCAGGGCAACCCCAACGATGCCGGTTTTGGACGACGCAATCCGGTTCAAGCATTAGAATTTGTAGAAAAAGTGGCAGCATCTGCCCCAGGAATCTTTATTTTGCGGGATTTTTCCCGTTTTTTAGAAGATATATCAGTTTATCGCAAGCTGAGGAATCTGTCACGGCGTCTGAAATCCCAGCCAAAAAATATTGTCATCGTCGCGCCGCAAATTGCCATTCCAACGGACTTGAGTGAAGTCTTAACCATCCTGGAGTTTCCGTTGCCAGCGCCAGCTGAGATCAAGACAGAAGTGGAACGCTTACTCGGTGCCACAGGTAAATCCCTCACCAGCAAAATTTTGGATGAACTGGTGCGTTCCTGCCAAGGGCTATCGATGGAACGGATTCGTCGTGTCTTGGCACGAGCGATCGCGACTCACGGAGAGTTGCGCCCTGAAGACGTGGAACTGGTGCTGGAAGAAAAGCGTCAAACCATTCGCCAGACCCAAATATTAGAGTTTTATTCGAGTAGCGAGAAAATTTCTGATATTGGCGGCTTAGATAACCTAAAAGACTGGCTGCTGCGGCGTGGTGGTTCCTTTTCAGAACGAGCAAGGCAATATGGTCTCCCTTATCCCAGAGGGTTACTCCTTGTGGGAATTCAGGGAACCGGAAAATCGCTGACGGCAAAAGCGATCGCCCATCATTGGCACTTACCTTTATTACGCTTAGATGTAGGGCGTCTTTTTGGAGGATTGGTGGGAGAATCGGAATCTCGCACTCGGCAAATGATTCAACTAGCAGAAGCTTTAGCTCCTTGCGTACTGTGGATCGATGAAATTGACAAAGCTTTCTCTGGCATTGATGGCAAAAGCGATGCCGGAACAACTAGCCGCGTCTTTGGTACCTTTATTACTTGGCTGGCAGAAAAAACTTCACCTGTATTCGTCGTGGCGACTGCTAACAATATTCAAGCTTTACCCCCGGAAATGCTTCGCAAAGGCAGATTTGATGAAATCTTTTTTGTGGGTTTGCCCGAACAAGAGGAACGTCGCGCCATTTTTGCGGTACACTTATCCAGGCTGCGGCCTCACAACTTGAGTAGTTACGATCTCGATCGGGTCGCATACGAAACCCCCGATTTTTCTGGGGCAGAAATTGAGCAAACCTTGATAGAAGCGATGCACATTGGCTTTAGCCAGAATCGAGACTTCACTACCGATGATATTTTAGAAGCCGCCAGTCAGATTGTGCCCTTAGCTCGGACTGCCCAAGAGCAAATCCAGTTTTTGCAAGATTGGGCAGCCGCCGGTAAAGCCCGTATGGCATCGAGACACAGCCCTTTGAGTAGTCGCTTTCATCAGCTGCAACAACCGGAATCACAAGCATGAGTTGGTCGGGTTTAGCAAAATTTATAATTGGTTTCTTCCTAGCGATCGTCCTCCTCGCTGTGGGTGGTGGTGCTACCGCCTATTACTTCTTAACTAAACTGTCGGCTCCTCCGCCCAAGCCGGTTTATGCAAATGATAAACCAGAGGTAAAAGCCAAAGCTTCTCCTAGCGCTGTCAAGACAACATCGGCGTCCTCCGCTCAACCCAACCCAACGCCGACGCCCAGCACTGCTCCTGCTAAAGTGCTAGAACCTGGAGCGTATACCGCTCGCGTTACCTGGCGCGAAGGTTTAAGCTTACGAGAGGCACCAACTTTGGAAGCCAACCGCGTCGGTGGGGTCGGATACAATCAGAGGATTGTAGTCATCAAAGAAAGCGATGATAAAAGATGGCAACAGATCCGTCTGGAAGAGGGCGAACAACAAGGCTGGATCAAAGCCGGTAACATTGAGCGAGTTGAGACAGAACAACAGCAATAGGCGAAATCTGACAGAGATTTCAGTGCGGGGGATTGCAGTACAAGCATAGAGTTCCCCCGTTTCTGTAACCTTGGGACGTGTTAAGAAAATTAGCTTAATTTAAATCTTAATTGCAATATTCCAGCAACTTTTCAACCTACTAAAGTCTGGTGGTAGGTTGTAAAACTGTAAGTCACAGCTATTTTTAACTTGGCTGCTGGAGCGCAACAATGTTCAATAAAAACTCTCATCAAGATTTATTAGGATCTGCCGTTATCGCGGCATTGGGTGCTGGTATCGTTACTTCTTTTGCTGTAAGTCAAGGTCAACACCCGCTCGTAGCTTTAGGCATTACTGGTGTAGCGGTGATAGTTGCCTTAATTTTTGATGCTAAGGTTTAGTTTAATCGCTGAAAATGTCTAGAGTTTCTCAAAAACAAGACCTAGAAACCATCTAGCTTAAAGTATTCTCTCTGTAGTTAGTAAACAAAAAACGTGAAAATAACGTAAAATAAGCCAAAAATAGCAGTTAAAACTTCTCTGAAAACTTCAGTGAGTGGATTAGCTGCTAAGAGTTTTGCAGGACAAGAATGGAGACGCTTGCCTATCTTTATGTAGCAGTAGCTTACGAGGAAACGACAGATCCTCTGGCTTTTCCAGTTATAGAAAAGTTAGAACTTTTTAAGGATCTCAATCGGCAAAAGCTTTCTAGCACCGCGACAAGCTATCTGCTATCGCTGGCTCTAAATCTAGCTTTCCTCAGTTTGCTCCACAGTGCTAGCGCAATACAGATAGAGGATAGGGGTGCTGAAGTGACGGCTTTGCAAACAAACTTGATGGCAGCCAACTACTATAAGGGACCTGTCACTGGATACTACGGCAAGTTGACCGAGGCAGCGGTGAGGCGTTTCCAAGCGATCAGTGACTTAGATGCTGACGGCATCGCGGGTTCAGAGACCCTAGAAGCATTAAAGCGATATCTGGAGAGCAAAAGCAAGAAAAGTAAAAAGTCGCACAACACTCCGCAGACGAGTGCAATGAACATTGGTAAGCGCGGGTTGCGACTGGGCGATCGCGGTCGGGAAGTCACCGAAGCTCAGCAAAGGCTGAAAGCGGCTGGTTTTGATCCGGGTTCTATTGATGGAAAATTTGGCTGGAAAACAGAGCAAGCTGTGAAGCGCTTTCAAGTGGCGAGGGGTTTAAAGATTGACGGCATTATGGGTCGGGAAACCTGGTTTGCTGCCGGGTATCTTGCGACTTCAAATTCTCCTTACTCGGTGATTGTAATGGCTGAGACTACCGAAACGCTGCGCCAAGTGCGCCAGTATGTGCCGAATGCTTATCTGGATACTTCCAGTAGCGATTCTAATATTCAGGCAGGAGCATTTGCCAATGCGTCTGGGGCAGAACGCCAGTCGGAGATGTTGCGATCGCAAGGACTGAATGCACGAGTGGTATATCGTCGATAGAGAGTGCGATTTGATGCAATCAATCGGCTAGACTGGCGTTAAAATCTATGCTGTAAAAAGTAATGGAAACCCTTGCCTATCTTCATCTAGCCTTAGTCTACGAAACACCTGTACAAGAAGCCGGTGTTTCTCCGGTTGGGGAAAACCAGGAATTTCTGACCGGATTGAATTGGAAAAAACTTTCTAGCCACGCAACGATTCATTTTCTATCGATTGCCGTTGCCTTAGCGATGCTAGGAATCTCTTCTCAGGCGTTAGCACAGAGAACGCTGAAACAAGGCGATCGCGGTTCTGAGGTACGCGCATTACAACAGCAGTTACAGGCGCGAGGCTTTAGTGTGCCCGCCACTGGCAATTTTGGCTCGCAAACTAAAAATGCGGTGATTCGATTCCAGCAAGCCAATCGGCTCACACCAGATGGGATTGTGGGTCGAGGAACCAGGGCAGAATTATTTAATCAAGTTAGACCGACTATAAGCCAAAGCTTCAATAATGACCCGTTTACCCTGCCACCTCCGGACAGAACTCTTGACTCGCTTCCGGAAAACCCTACACTGTCTCCTCCCAACATCCCTACACTGAGAGCAGAAAATATCTATCCAGAAGATATCTATTCAGAAAATACCTATTCAGAAAATACCTATTCAGACATTAGGCTTGTCCAAGAACAGTTAGCACAGGCAGGATTCAACCCCGGTCGTATTGATGGAGTATTTGGTCGAAATACGGCGCAAGCTCTCAGGGAGTTCCAGACAACTGTAGGTTTATCTCCCAGCGGTACGATTAATTCAGAAACGCTGCGGGCACTAGACGACTACGTTGCCGGTCGTCCAAGTCAACAACTAAGTGACTACAGCAACCGGAACGACAGGAGTCGTAGAAGTCTCCAACCTGGCGATCGCGGTTCCGAGGTCGAGGATCTCCAACGGCGATTGAGCGATCAAGGCTTCAACCCTGGTCGCATTGATGGGGTTTATGGTCCCGCTACCCAGCGAGCTGTCAGGCAGTTCCAGCAAGCTCGGCGTTTATACCCTGACGGCATTGCAGATGCACGAACCCTACAGGAATTAGGAATTAATTTTGCTGAGAATCGCTACGTGGTAGTCGTACCAGGGAATTACACAACATTGAATAAAGTCCTCCGCTATGTACCGAATGCGGATCTGGGGCCGAAATCGAAACGAGGTTCCTATGTAAATGCAGGGGCATTTTCCAATCGGCAGCTTGCCGAAAGCCGCTCCGAGCTACTGCGATCGCGCGGACTAGATGCACGGGTGGTATATCGCCCCTAGGCACTAGTATGGTATAGCTAGTTGATGAAATTGACCTTCTTAAACTGTCTATCAAGAGTTTGCCAGTAAAATTATGGAAACCCTTGCCTACCTGCATCTTGCCCTGGCCTACGAAGCATCTACGAACAGCGAGTTTCCTATAGTCTGGAATAGCCAAAAAATTTTTGAAGGACTGAACCGCCAAAAGCTGTCTAGTAGAGCGAGTTTGTCTCTGCTATCGCTTTTTGTCTCACTGAGCCTCTTGGGAATGTCTCAAGCTTTAGCAATACTTGAGCCAGGAAACACCGGCGCGGAGGTAGCCACTCTCCAGCAGCGCTTGCAGCAGCTAGGCTATTTCAAAGCAGGTATCACAGGCAATTTTGGCCCGATTACAACGGAAGCTGTGATCCAATTCCAGAAAGCTAACGGGCTGGAACCGGATGGCATTGTGGGACCGCGAACCGAAGCCGCCTTACAGAAGAAGCGAGGCAAGCCAATCCAGGCGCAGGCCAGCCAATCTCGGCAGGTCAGACAGGTCAGCCGCCCACGTTTCCAGTCTGTCAGGCAACGTCCTCAGCCGGTCAGCAAGGCTTCTCAGGTCAGCCAACGTTCGAGGAGTGGAGTCCTACAGGAAGGAGACAGCGGTCCGGAGGTAGTAGCCCTCCAGCAACGGTTGCAAAAACAGGGCTATTTTCAAGCAAATATCACTGGCTATTATGGCCCGATCACAAAAGCAGCCGTTAACCGATTCCAGCAAGCGGCGGGAATGCCAGTAGATGGCATTGTCGGTTCGGATACCCAGGCAGCTTTGATAGGTGTGGGAGGCGGAGAGGATCGGACTCCGCCTAAAAATATCGCTTCTAGTGGGCAGATCCTACAATTAGGCAGTAACAACCGGGAGGTGGTAGAACTCCAGCGACGGTTGCGGAAACTGGGAATTTTGCAAGGGGCCATGACTGGCTACTTTGATCAAGACACCAAAGATGCCGTAATTCAGTTTCAGAAATCGCAAGGTTTAACAGCTGATGGAATCGCTAGACCCAATACTATATTGGCTCTGAAAAATACAAGCGATCGCTTTAATACAGCTTCTAGCGGACAGATCCTACAGTTAGGCAGTAACAACCGGGAGGTGGTAGAACTCCAGCGACGGTTGCGGCAGATGGGAATTTTTCAAGGTGCCATGACTGGCTACTTCGATCAAGACACCAAAGACGCCGTAATTCAGTTTCAGAAATCGCAAGGTTTAACAGTTGATGGAATCGCTAGACCCGATACTATATTGGCTCTGGAAAATACAAGCGATCGCTTTAATGTATTGTCTTTACAAAAGCGTCTGAAAGAAAACGGCTTTTATCGCGGGCCATTAAATGGAATTTTCGAGGCACAAACTAAAGCAGCAGTCGAAGCTGCCCAGCGTGCTTATGGTCTCAGTGCTGATGACATCGTGAAGGGGCGTTTTTAACCTAGAGGGATTCGCTAACAATTAGCTAATCCCTCTAGTGGCAAGTAATACATCTCGCCCTACCCCTACTTGATTCACTTTTTAAATCGGTAGTAACGCCCGCTGGCAAGTTGGACAGATAGCGTGAATCGTCATCTGACAGTCAAGCAGGTGGTACCCTTCTTTTCTGGCTGTTCTGGTGCCGGTTTTTAAAATCGAGTCATTTTTGAATTCAATCGTCTTGTTACACCGAACACAGATCAAATGGTGATGGTGATGAGGATAAGGTTGATTGAGTTCGTAATGCTTATGTCCTTCTGCCAGTTCAAGTTCGCGCAAAATGCCCAGCCGAGCCATCAACTTTAAGGTTCGGTAAATGGTGGATAAGCTTATGTCCTCACCTTCACTGTGCAACAACTCGTGGAGGTCTTCAGCACTAAGATGCTGACCTCTAGGAAGATGTTGAAAGACATTCAGGATCGTTTCCCGCTGGGGAGTTAAACGCCAGCCCCGTTCGTTCAGTTCAGCCTTGAGTGAGGTTGCTGTGTAGAAAGACATGTTGACCTTCTCAAGAAAGTAGCCCTATTGAGAAGAATAGCGAATTCCTAGAATATTTGCAACAATCGAAGCTTATTGAGAATAATATTTAATAAGAAACAAGGCGAAGAAATAGGGAAAGCAACTGGAAAAAGGAAGCAAGATAAGTTAAGAATTATATCTTTTGCTTTTTTCTTTTTTCCTTTTGACCACTGCTGTGAGTGTCAGTTGTTACTTGTGGGATCTAGTTTTATGCCTTGTCCCTGCTGGGTGCAGTATTTACCGCTTTTTACTACTGCTTGCCGCTCCCTGACTTTCTATATTTGAAATCACAAAACCCTCCTTAAAAAGGGGGGTTTTGAGAAAAGTATTTACCGCTTTTTACCACTGCTTGCCGCTCCCTGACTTTCTATATTTGAAATCACAAAACCCTCCTTAAAAAGGGGGGTTTTGAGAAATTAGTATTGGGCAGTTGTGAAAATGAAATTACTATTTCTTAGCCCAAGGACTCCAGATAGTCGCGTACACGGTTGCGGCGCTTGGGTTGCCGCAACTTTTGTAAAGCTTTGGCTTCAATTTGACGAACTCGTTCTCTAGATAAATCCAGAGCGCGACCAATTTCTGCCAAGGAGTAAGGATGACCATCTCCTAAGCCAAACCGCATCCGAATCACATCTCGCTCGCGGCTGGTGAGATCGGCAAGCAGCTGCTGCAAATCTCGGTGTAAAGCTTCTCGCATCAACACTTCTTCGGGAGATATGCTGTCTGTTTCCAGCAAGTCGCCTAATTCTGTGTCTTTCTCCTTTCCTACTTTAATTTCTAAAGAGACAGAACGAGGCACCCGAAGTAAAACTTCCCGTACCTGCTCCGGTGTCATTTCTAACTCAACGCCGATATCCTCAATGCTTGCCGTGCGACCTTTTTCTTGAGAAATTTTGCGCTGAGCTTTCTTAATTTTGTTGAGCTTTTCGGTGATGTGAACCGGCAGGCGGATAGTACGACTTTGAGTTGCGATCGCTCTGGTAATTCCTTGACGAATCCACCAGTAAGCATAGGTGCTAAACCGATAACCCTTGGTCGGATCGAACTTCTCAACCGCCCTTTCTAGCCCAAGGGTTCCTTCCTGGACTAAATCCAACAATTCCAGTCCGCGATTTTGATACTTCTTCGCCACAGAAACCACTAGCCGCAGGTTGGCCTTGATCATGTGTTCTTTGGCGCGAATGCCAGTGGCCTGAATCCGCTCTAGCTCTTCAACTGCCAGACCCGCTACTTCTGCCCAGCGACGCTTCCCAGCAGCTAATGTGGGCTTCAGGTTGCTCAGCTCAATACCCGCTTCCGTCGCCCACCGTTCCAAAGAAGGACGGTGCCCCAACTGAGATGCTAGACGATCGTGTACTTCAATCAGATGTACATACGGCTGAATCACTGGATCTGCCTGGTTGGCAGTATCATTTCTCAGCTCCAGCAACCGCATATGACGCTGGACTTTTTGAGCTTCCGAGACTTCCTCATCTCGCCCTAGTAACCGAACCCGACCAATTTCCTGAAGATATAACCGAACCAGATCGGTAGTACGACGGCTGGCAGTTGCCCGTAGAGATGCCTCGCCGAGTCGCCCGTACTCTGCATCTAGACCTTCCATCTCAGGGCTATCGAGATCATCCACCGGGGGTCGAGCATCGTCGTTCAACACGGCAGACCCAAAGTTGTAATTTGGCAACTCGGAGTCAAATTCTGTATCTGTCTCTGCATAAAAAGGAGTGGCTGGCATAGGGATCTCTCAATTGCGTCCGGAATAGTCTTTCAATTAATCACTTCACTACTTATTGCTAGAATTCCCACCCTCCAGGACGAAACAGCTAATGCTTACCTTTCTGTTACTTTCTGTTACATCTAGCTGCATGACACTTACTGAATTCATCGATATCGATGGTTATGCAGGTAGGGACGACGTGACATTCAGAAAAACCTGTCTCTAGTAGGATTCAGATTTCTATCTTTGGGTAGTATAGGCAGCGCTCAATCTTAGAGTAGTGATTTGGGTCAAAGGCCAAGTTAATCTACATCACCAATTGAAGGATTTCCTGAAAAATCCCTAGGGTTAAGAAAGAATATTGGCTCAAAGAGTTCCCTATAGATGGTTTTAAGGGCTAAAACCTAGCTATACTCAGGTTTGCTGTCTCTTAGCATGAGTGCTTCAACTGCTGAGAGTGGGGTAACTTCCCCTTTGAGCAAGCGATAGACTTGGTAAGAAATCGGAACTGAAATTTCTTCTCGATCCGCTCGTTGAATCAGCACGGAAGCGGTGTTGACCCCTTCAGCGGTTCCTTCCAGCTCGGTTAAAACTTCGGAGAGTGTCTTACCTTGAGCCAACCTGTAACCAACCTGATAATTGCGACTGAGACTGCTGTTGCAGGTGGCGAGTAAGTCACCAAGTCCTGACAATCCATAAAACGTTTCAGGTTGTGCCCCCCAGCAGTTGCCGATGCGGATGATTTCAGTGAGACCACGGGTTAACAAAGCGGCTTTGGCATTCGTTCCCAGTTGCAAACCATCACAAGTACCGGCAGCGATCGCCATCACGTTTTTTAGCGTTCCGCCGAGTTCCACTCCCAAAGGATCAGCATTGGTATAAACCCGAAAACTGGGGGACGAAAACACCGCTTGCACCGACGAGGCAGCGGCAGCATCCCGGCTGGCTACCACCGTAGCAGCTGGCAATCCTTGTTGAATTTCTTTAGCAAGATTTGGCCCCGATAGAACGACCACTGGGCGAGTCGGAAATGCCGCCTGCCAAATTTGTGAAGGGGTGCAGGTGGTAACGGGATCTAATCCTTTGGTAGCAGTAACGAAAATTGGCTTAGAAGAGACAGCTTTTTTTACATTCGCCGCAACCTCGCCGACACCTTTCATCGAGATGGCGGATAAAACAATTTCAGCATTCTCTAGAACCGCCTCTAAGCATAGGGAAGACTGACGCGACCACACACGGACGTGATGACCGTTCTGAGATGCGAGAGAGGCAAGGGTCGTACCCCAAGCGCCCGATCCAAGAATCGCTATCGTGAGTTTTGAGTTTTGACCTTTCGCTTCCCTCAAGGGAATGATTTTGATTGAGTTAGAGGAGTTCTGGTCACTCATAACTCTTGAATCGAGGATAGCGTTCCATCAATTCCCGTACCTGTTCGGCATGATAAGAACTCCGAGTCAGGGGAGAGGAGACGATTTGCAGGAAACCCAGCGACTCCCCAAACTGTCTCCAAGCATCAAACTGAGCAGGTGTGACAAAGCTATCGACTTTCAAATGTTTTTGGGAGGGTTGGAGATATTGCCCAATCGTCAAAATATCGCAATCGACATCTCGTAAATCTTGCATTACCTGCCGGATTTCGGTGTCAGTTTCTCCCAGCCCTACCATCAAACCAGATTTTGTGTAAACCCAAGGGGCTAACTCGCGGGTTCGATGTAGTAGTTCGAGCGATCGCTGATAATTTCCTTGAGGACGCACCCGCCGGTAAAGGCTGGGAACCGTTTCTGTATTGTGGTTTAGCACTTCTGGTGCTGCTTGGAGGATTGTTTCGAGTGCCCCCCAATTGCCGCACAAGTCAGGAATCAATACCTCAATGGTCGTCTTCGGGGAGGTGGCGCGAACTGCTTGAATGCACTGGACAAACTGAGACGCACCGCCATCCGGCAAATCATCCCGGTTCACTGAGGTAATTACCACATGATTCAGTCGGAGTCGTCTAACTGCCTCCGCCAAGTTTTCTGGTTCCGTGGAGTCAAGCGCTTTGGGCTTCTTCTCAAAGTCGATATCGCAATAGGGACAAGCCCGCGTGCAGGCTGGCCCCATAATTAAAAATGTCGCTGTACCGGCTTGGAAACACTCGCCGATGTTGGGGCAAGAGGCTTCCTCACAAACGGTATTCAGCCCCAAATCCCGCAAAATTTCTTTAACACTACCGACTCGCTCCCACTGAGGCGCTTTGACGCGCAACCAATCTGGTTTAACAGCCACAACCCGCTTTTTCCACTTTCAGTCATACAGAGTTTATCGTAGCAAGCAACGGACTCAGTGAATTAATTTCTGGTGGAGTGGGTTGGTGATTTGGGATTTGGCGTGATATTGTGGATCTAGTTTGTCACAAGTGACAACGGGATGTAGCGCAGCTTGGTAGCGCACCTCGTTCGGGACGAGGGGGTCGCAGGTTCAAATCCTGTCATCCCGATTTTGATTTTTTGAATGACACTTGCGATGTCACCCTGATGTGCGTCCAATAATTCTCATTTGACGATCGACAACGCTAGCTCTCGACTCCTCAACAGAGGTATCGGGAACAAGTTCATCAACGTTGTCATAATCATGGCTTGCGTCATTCAAATCTGCTTGATCAGAATAATCGGCGCGTGCGGTATCGGGGCCAGCATCAGGGGTGAGAAACCCACTGCCAGTGTTATCAGCGCCTACGGCATCAACGTGCTTTGGTTGATTTGAAAACATTGTTTTTCCTCCGGTTATAAGGCACAAATGAGATTTCATAACTACAGATTTTTTCTGTCAGTTATGCCTCAAGTGTTGAAATTTTATTGCAGCTATACATCAGTCTGAAGACTTAGTCCGAGTTGAGAGCGATCGCACTTTGCTGATGGAGCGAGATGGGGCGCGATCGCATCTTGACCCCGTTGTCAGCCAGTAATTTTGCTCTGGCTAGATGTATTTTTTTAGGGGTGGGTGGGGACACTGAATGAGGGAAGCGATCGCGCCTTGAGCGTTGCGCTTCACTCCACTCAGGATGCAAAATAACAACTTATTAGACTTTTAAAACAGCTTCTAAAAGTAAGCACAGCTAGTGGAGATCGCCTTTTTCCCTACCACTTTCCTACACAAAAAACCGAGCCACAGTGCAGGTAAAATCTGGCAATAGAGGTGAACTTAACTCATCATTATTTAGTAGCGTTGCTATCAATTTTAGCGTCGCATTTTCGCGGTGGTAGATTTCAACTTGTTGCAAGCGCCAATCAGCAATCCAATACTCTTGGACTCCCCGTGATGCGTAAAGTTTGAGTTTAGGTTCTCTATCTTGGCGTTCATTCTCTATACCAGGTGATAACACTTCCACCACTAATTCTGGTGCGCCTGTTAGATGTCCCGCCTCGTCTAGCAATACAGCTAATCTTCCGTTACTAGCCCACACTACATCTGGTATGACGTTATCTGATTCGCTGAATAGCACACCCGGAGTGATGCTGGCTTGCCCTAAACCACTAAAAACAGACCAAGCATCGACTTCTCAACAGATGTTGAAGCAGGTGCGTTGATGCTTCCAGTGGGGCGCTCTGGTCATAAACAACTCTCCATCAATAATCTCATAGCGCGTGCCTTCGTTTTCAGGTAAGAGGTTTATGTCTGTAGTAGTCCAACGTACTCTATCAGTTACCGTAGGCTGCATAGGAGAACTCCTTTTCATTAGCTGTATATATAGTATCCCGATTAAAAAACCCGGTTTCTCTCCTGAAACCGGGTTCTTAGATGCAATGTAGAAGGAGTTATTGGCTAATAGCTACCTGCACTTTATCTTCCACCACTCTTACAGGAAAAGTAGGAACGCTTACGGTTTCATCGTCTAAGCATTCTCCGGTGAGCAAGTTAAAATTTTGCTTGTAGATGGGGGATGCAACTTTGGGAATGCCATTGCGATCGCCTAAAATTCCCCGCGATAGGACAAAGGCTTTACTAAAGGGATCGTAATTGCCTAGCGCAAATACATCAGTTTCTTGTCCCACGCGGAAAATTGCCACCTGTTGATCTTCAACTAAAGCACAAACCCCAGTGTTGGGCGCGATCGCTGACAGCGGACAAATATCAACCCATGTAGAAATTGTCTGGCGAATCGGTAATGCTTGAACCATTTTCTTTTCCTATTGATTAACGGGTTGGTGTAGCCTAGCTTGAAAAATTCAACACATTGCAGTAATTCAAACTAACTCAAAAACTCGCTCTTTGGTTATTTGAACCGTACTGCATAGTTCGCTTAACACAGGTTCCAAATACAGCACGGCTGCAATGTTATTTCTGCCTGATTCCTGCTGCTTACGCCTAATTTCTTCTAGGTCAACGGAATGTTTCTTGACACGAAACATTCCTATATACTTCCACCTAGCTCGATGTAGCTTGAGGAACACTGGAATAGCACCTCCTTGTTGGCAGAGTATCTCAGCTTTCTGTTTTACTTTTGGTGAATCTTCTACCAAAACTTCATCAGGAGCTTTTGAGTCCAGGGTAGGCTTAAAACATCCACACACAATCTTTCCAGCACGCTGAGGAAGATAAGTTTGGAGTTCTCCACCCAATGCAGAATGAATTTGATAGCGTGTGTATGTTTTTCCTAGTTGAAATAACATCAGTTTTTTTAAGCTGTAGGTAATGCACCAGAGCAACAGTCAGCTTATTCGGAAATACCAACTAAAACCTTCTCGTGGTCATAAGCTGGACGTTTTTGCCCCCGTTCCTCTACATGAGCTAAACCAGGATCGGGTTGGTCAGAATTGACAAAGTGACGGAATCGCTTCACTTTTTCTGGATCTTCAATTGTGGCTTTCCACTCACACTGATAGGTATTGAAAAGATGCTGCATTTCTGATTCTAATTCAGCACAAATGCCCAGAGAATCTTCAATAACTACCTGCTTCAGGTACTCGATGCCTCCTTCCAGCTTATTGAACCAAGTTGCAGTGCGTTCTAGTCGATTCGCGGTGCGAATATAGAACATCAAGAACCGATCCAAATATTTAATCAGCGTTTCCTTGTCAATATCTGTTGCTAACAAAACTGCGTGTTGTGGCTTCATTCCACCATTGCCACATACATACAAATTCCAGCCATTTTCGGTAGCAATGATCCCAAAATCCTTGCTTTGAGCTTCAGCACACTCGCGGGTACAACCGGATACTGCTGATTTTAATTTGTGGGGCGATCGCAAGCCTCGATATCGCAGTTCGATTTCAATCGCCAAACTGGTTGAATCCTGCACCCCAAAGCGGCACCAGGTGCTACCTACACAAGATTTGACCGTGCGGAGTGCCTTCCCATAAGCGTGTCCCGATTCAAATCCAGCATCTATCAGTCGCTGCCAAATTCGGGGTAATTGATCTACCCGCGCACCTAATAAATCGATCCGTTGTCCACCTGTAATTTTGGTATAAAGACCAAAATCTTTAGCAACGAGTCCCAACACAATCAGCTGATCTGGCGTTAGTTCACCACCAGGAACTCTGGGGATTACTGAATAAGTTCCATCCTTCTGAATATTTGCCAAGTAATAATCATTGGTATCCTGCAACCCAACGTGAGGCATTTCCAAAATATACTCGTTCCAAGTAGAAGCGAGAATAGAGGCTACAGCAGGCTTACAAATTTCACAACCCTTACCTTTTCCATGTTTTTGAATTAAATCTTCAAAAGTAAGGATTTTTTGAGAACGTACTAAGTGATAAAGTTCTTGACGGGAATAGGCGAAGTGTTCGCAGAGATGATTTTTTACCTCTATCCCGGCTTTCTTCATCTCAGCTTTGAGGATATCTGTCACCAGTGGCACGCAACCGCCGCAACCTGTCCCCGCTTGAGTGCATTTCTTGACACTGGCAATATCGGTGAGTTTCCCTGCTTGGATAGCGCTACAAATTTGCTCTTTGCTGACATTATTGCAAGAGCAAATTTGGGCAGTATCTGGTAAACTCTCCACACCCATACCGACTGTGGCAGACTTGCCTTCGCGGGGTGGCATCAGCAAATCTTCTGGATGAGGCGGGAGGGCGATCGCATTCTGGACAAATTGCAGCAGCGTACCGTAAGCTGAAGCATCTCCTACCAGAATTCCGCCTAAAAGATGGCTACCACCTTCATTTAAAACCAGTTTTTTGTAAACACCTTGGATGGTATCAGTAACGGCAATTTCTTTAGCGCCGGGAGATTTGGCAAAGGCATCCCCGAAACTGGCAACATCCACTCCCAACAATTTGAGCTTTGTGGACATATCCGCGCCGGTAAAGCTGCTCGTCGCTGTTTTGCTCAGGATATCTGCCGCTACGCTTGCCATTGTATAGCCAGGAGCGACTAAGCCGTAGATACGATTTTGATAGAGGGCGCATTCTCCAATGGCATAAATATTTGGATCTGAAGTTTGGCAAGAATCGTTGATAACGATCCCGCCGCGATCGCCTACTGCTAATCCACATCCTCTCGCGATTTCATCGCGAGGGCGGATTCCCGCAGAAAAGACAATCATATCTGTCTCTAACTCTTCACCATCAGCAAAGGTCATTTTAGTAACCTTGCCATCAATGCTGACAATTTCCGTTGTAGATTTACTGGTATGAATTGAAACCCCAAGTTCTTCTATCTTGTTGCGAAGGATGCTGCCACCGACATCATCAATTTGTAGTGGCATTAATCTGGGTGCGAACTCAACAACATGGGTTTTTAAACCCATATTTTTGAGAGCGTTTGCACATTCCAAACCTAATAATCCACCCCCAACGACGACACCAGTTTGGCAATTTTTCGCATAGGATGACATTGCCTCAAGGTCATCTATTGTCCGGTAGACAAAATTACCTTTCGCATCATTCCCTTTAATTGGCGGTACAAAAGGATAGGAGCCTGTTGCTAGAACAATTTTGTCATAGGCGATTGTTATACCATTCGCTGATGTAACTGTTTTTTCTTCCCGGTTAATCGCAACTGCCTTATCACCGATATGAATCTCAACTCCGTTTTCTTGGTACAAACCTGGTTGAACCAACGATAAATCTGCCGCAGTTTTGCCTGAAAAAAAACTACTCAAATTAACCCGATCGTAAGCAACACGAGGCTCTTCGCAAAATGCGATCAAGTTCCATTCCTGCGCCGCTCCCTTGGCGATCATCAGTTCTAGAAACTTGTGTCCTACCATACCGTTGCCAATAACAATAAGATTCTTTTTGCCGGTCATGCAGTTTTATAACGCCTATTTTTACAATCTTCTTAATTAGTCGTATAAAAAATTTCAAAGTAAGTTTGTAAAAATTGTTACACTAAACTGTTTGGCTATGCAGTGTGCGAATGATCCCGATTGTGTTTTTGCATGAGGAGGAAAAACTTTATACCAATGTGGGTCAACTGAGCAGCGATACTCATTTCAAATTTGTTTGTAGAACCGCGCATTCAGCATCAAACTATTGGGGCAATGCCTACACAAAGCTAAGTTAATTTTTCCCCGACTTAAGGCAAAAATTTTACCGATGTAGCTTCTAACTGAAGCAGGGTGGGCAATGCCCACCCTGCTCAACGAAAATGTGACTTAAGTTTTATTCTTCTTTTGGACCAAAAACCATTTGTAGAAGCACTGGCTGACCATCGGCGCGGTGATATTTATCTGCCCAATCCCGAATGACCATATCTAGTTCTTGCATGGCTGCCTCAATGCGATCCGGTGGAATATCGAGTTCCTCTAGTATTCGCATCACATTTAGCTGTCGGTCTGCCCAATCTTTCATCAGTCGGAAGTACCGGGCAGTATCCTCAATCATGATGTAGGTGCGTTCTTCGTCCTCAGCGGGTGAGTAGGAAGCACGGGTGAGGGCGTAGAAGGGCAATCCCCAAGGAGAATCAATTCGCGTCACTGTACCGGAATAGATTAAGCGCCGCTTGATGTGTTCGGCGAATGCTTCGCTTAGAGGAATGCGGCGTTCTTCTGGCAAGTCTTCCTGGGAACGACTGTGGAGAAATTCAATTAATTCTAGAAACTGAAAAGCGTTGATTAGCTGGGCATCCGGCAGATTATTTGGCAGTTTTTCCTCAAGGTATCGCTTTTCGTCAGCGGTCAGGTTGGTGCTATAGATGCGCGATCGCCCCGGTTGCCACGGAAACTGCTCCATCCAAACATAGGGAAACTGAATTAAATACCGAGGTTCTTGGGAACCCAGCATCTTCAGCAGTTTCCCTTCGGTCAGCGCTTGCCGAACTTCCTCTACAATGACTTTGACTCGCTTCGGCTCAATGTGGTGCAGGTGCCCCGTCATCCGGATATTTTGACCCTGCTCCAAATAAGTCATGTAAATCGCACACTTTGCTGCCGTGGCAGCAGCATCCAGGAAGGCTCCGTGTCGGTGCCCGCCGGTTCTCATCGCACTAAAGGCCAGATAAAACATGATCTGATCCATCGCACCGGGGCTAAGGCTTTTGATCAGATCCAGGTCGTTGCTCATATCAGGGGTGATCGCATCGCAAGGGGACAAAACACTGGTTCCTTGGTGAAAATGGTGAAAAGCTTATGTTTCCACATTCGCAGTGAGTTCAATTCACTCGCTGAAACTATTGAACTCTAGGCACCCCGATAGCATGAACGTAAATAATCTCTAATTATAGAAAAGGACGGCCTAATATATAGCTTTTGTCAGGGAATAAATTCTCCGTGACAGACAAAATCAGAAAAATAGTGCCCCAAGTACACCGGCACAAACCTGCTAGAGCTTAGCTTGCTGCCTTCAGATAGGCTTTCATCGACCTCAGGCGCAAGGTGAAAAGCGGATCGATGACTTGTTCGGATTTAGCTAAATAAAGGATAATTCTAGACGATAGAGATATATTCGGGCGAAAACGCATCTCGGCGTCCGGTTCCTTTATCCGGAGACGGTTCGTTCCCACGTTTCAGCGATACAGCTAGCTCGGAAGACGTGGATGGCAGTTGCTGGGCAGAGGCGGACTCGATCCCTAAGAAATTACCTGAAGAGATTGATAGTAAGCTCAACAACATGATAGAGGTGTAAGGGCGCATAGCAGATGTCCGTGTCAGGGTTATAGTCCCTGATACGGAGTTCTTGATCGTCAACCAGGAAAAACTTCGGTTAGAGCTTAGTTGATTCCGATCGAGTTCTGCTTTTTTTTGAGGTTAGAGGTACGATGCCTAAGGCTCAAAAATGGGTGCGATCGCTCCCAGGAGCAATAATTTTTTCCACAATCAACCATTTGCCCGATTGATTGAGATACCCCCGCACAGAGAGCATCTGCCGATCGACGTAGGTTTGGAGTTCTCGGTCTACTTCTGGGCACAAGGCGATTGCTATCCAGGTTTGCTCTTCCCCAGCAGCTGGCTCCTTTAAAGTAAAGGTGTAATCTTGCTCGGCATGGCGCTTGAATACACCACAGAAGAGTGCTGAGTTTGAAGCGGATTCTTCAAGGCTTCCCCCAACCTCTTCCCCATCTCTCTGTTTTGTAAAGGGTGAGGGATTGCCCATATATTTTGAATTCTGTGGCGTCTGGGGTTCCAGGTAAGGGCAGTTGCCATTGGAGGGATAGGTGTCAGGGCGATCTAAGTAATCCCGTTGCCTGTGCAGCCAGTCGGTGCGATCGCGCGGTAAATTGAACAGAGGGAAAATTGCTGCTGGCGATCGCTCATCTTGTAACAATGCTTCTTGCAGGACTCGGACAGGTAAATCTCTGGGTTGACAACTTCGCTGCACGCAAAGCGCCGCCGCCATTCCCGCCGCCTGACCAATATTCATGACGATGGGCTGTAACCGGGTGGAACCGTTGGCAATATGGGAGACGGAGATATTTTTTTCGCAAACCAGCAGTCCATCCACAGACTCTGGAATTAGACAAGTGTAGGGAAGGGTGAAAGGAGTGCCAGTCCAGCGTCCACCCCAGCGAATTGATTTTGGTTTAACAAGAAAGTTGTAGTTAGGGTAATGGTGGTCGTTGGGGTAGTTGCCGAGGGCGATCGCATTCACCTCCCCAGTCGCATCCACAGGTAGGGGTGCAACCTTTCCCCCCGCCACTGGCAAGATATCCTGCTCTCGCACGGTCGCGAGTCCCACAAGGCGTCTACTTTCCCGATAGTAAGGGTGTAGCGCATAACCACCTCCACCGAGAGAGTTTTGAGTTTTGATTGAGTTTTGATTGAGTTTGGGAGTCAAGCGTGAGGGAAAGATTTGAGTCGCTAAGCCGTAACGCCGCCCCAGCTTAGTTTGAATAAAGCGGACAAAGCTTTGAGTGTGCCACAGACTCTCTAGAAGAAATTGATGCCGCGACGCCTCCGACTCTACCAGACGCCCCACGCCTTCCCCATAGTCATTGCCGCACAGGGGCCAGTTGATCATCAACAGATTCCCCGGTAAACGCCCATAATTGAGAAATTTCTCCCAACCGTAGCGATCCCAGCTACCTTGGAAGGATGAAGGAGGAAGGATAAAAGATGAAGGAGGGGGGGAAATTTCCGGCGCACTTGCTTCCTCACCGAAATCTTGCAGAATTGCCACCCAAGTGGGAGCCTGGACTGGGTATCGCTGAGTCAATTCATTGGGAGAAAGCGGGGCGCTGGGTTCGCCAAACTCTGATTGCAATTCCCATCCCCAGCGATACGGCACAGATGCTAGAGGCAGCAAGTCTCCCAGTTCGGTGCCATCTAGGGTGATTTTGGATTGAACGGTGAAATCGGCAAATCGAACGCCGAGGATGCGATCGCCTGTTCGCAAAACCTCTAAGGGCACTCGCCCTGCAATCCAGTGTAGATTTGGCAATTCTCGTACCCAATCGGCAAATACCTGGGCACCAATCCGCGGATCGTAACTAAATAGACTTACCCAACTATTGTTTAAACCCCCTATCTGCCGAGAACGTAATTCCTCCAGAAACTCACCCCAAAGCCCCGTCTGAAAGGCAGCAAGTTCATTACCATCCGGGGCAGAAACCCCCGCTGAGGTGAGCATTCCCCCCAGCCAGGTAAATTCACTCACCAGCATTGTCTTGGCACCGCGACGGGCAGCTTGTATCGCAGCTGCGGTTCCTCCCGTTCCGCCTCCCACAACCAAGACATCTACTTCTATTAATTCATTCATCAGCAATTCCGTTTCAGAATAGACAATCGATCGCGAACAATAGACAATTAGCTATAAACAATCGGCTATCGAAAGTATAAAGTCCATCGTTTAAGGAAAAGCATGAAAGCACAAGTATTCAGAGGCGTCAATCAGCTCAGTTACGAAGAAGTGCCGACGCCGGAAATTGCACCCGATGAAGTCTTGGTACAAGTAAAGGTTGTGGGATTGTGTCAGTCTGACATCAAGAAAATTCGCTATCCTCTCTACCAGCCACCGCGCATTTTTGGTCATGAAACTGCTGGAGTAATTACTTCTGTGGGAAGCGAAGTGACTGGCTGGCAGATTGGGCAGCGAGTTGTGGTTATGCACCATATTCCTTGTATGCGCTGCGATTATTGCCTCAACGACAACTTCTCGATGTGCGATGTTTACAAAAACGTCACGACCACGGCTGGATTTACTCCCAGTGGCGGCGGTTTTGCAGATTATGTGAAAGTGCCCGGTCACATTGTCCGCAGTGGCGGATTAATTCCCATTCCTGACAATGTCAGCTTTGAGCAAGCGAGTTTTGTGGAGCCGACAAATTGCTGTCTAAAAGCAGTTAAAAAAGCCCAGGTTGCTCCTGGTCAAACCGTTTTGATTACAGGTGCTGGCCCAATTGGGCTAATGTTTATCATGCTGGTGAAGTATTTCGGAGCCAGAGCGATCGCGACTGACTTAATTCCTTCTCGGATTGAGAAAGCTTTGAGTGTGGGGGCAGAAGCTGCATTCGATCCCCGCGACCCGGATTTATCAACTAAAATTAAAGCGCTGACTGGTGGATTGGGAGTGGATACGACTTTACTTGCAGTTCCCAGTGACAAAGCGTTTTTCCAAGCCCTCGATTGTACCCGTCGGGGCGGTAAAATTTTGTTTTTTGCTGAGTTTCCTGATGAAGTAGAAATCCCGATCAATCCAAATATTCTTTACCGTCGGGAAATTGATTTAATGGGTAGCTATAGTTCTTCTTACCGGATACAAAATTTGGCAGCAGATATTGTATTCAACCAGCGAATTGATGTGGAAGCATTAATTAGCGATCGCTATCCTTTGCAAAATTTAGCCGCTGCTGTGGAACAAGCGATCGCTCCCACCCCCGAAACTTACAAAATTCTCATCTATCCCCAAACAGCCGAGTGATTTTAGTAACAGTCTGTCTTCATTTAACTCTCTTTTAGAGAGTCTTTTTTTAAAGATTTTGACATGGCAACCAGATAGATTTATCATCTATCTGATGATAGAATTTTTTTAAAATCTTTAAAGTATGGATACTTCCTCTCCGACGCGCGGACAACTAGAAAGAACTCTATCGCAACGCATCCAAGCTTTATACCGGGATCAACTGGGGCATCAACCTAGTCAAATTACCTGTCAAATTTTTGATGAAAAAATTGCGATTATTCTAGAAAATGCCATCACGGCACCAGAACAACTTTTAGCAAATAGTGGTCAAGAAGAGCTGGCTGAGCAAGTAAGGACAGATTTAGAAAAAGCACTTGAGCCAAAACTGAAAGCGCTAATTGAGGAAGTAGTTGGCGTATCCGTGATTGACCTGCTCAGTGATGCCAAAGTAGATACAGGTCGTACTGGTACGATTGCTGTATTAGCAAACGCCCCTAAAGTTCGTAATTAATCCCCCTTCTCTGCTAAGTATCTAGCTCAGCATAGATTCATATTGATGGTTTGCACTCAGCAGCCTTTTTCAGTTTTTAGGGTGTATCTGACCCTTATGCGATCGCGGCATCCCGTCTCTATAACAACTAACAAACAACCATTTATCAATTGATGACTCAATCTATAAATCTAGATTTATTTATTTAAATTAATTGAGATAGCGATCGATGAGAGCTTCTAACTCATCAATGACATAAGGCTTGCTAATGTAGTCATTGCAGCCTGCAAACAGAAGACCTTCCCTGTCTTCTGCTCTTGCCAAAGCCGTCACAGCAACAATGGGGATCGTCATCGTTTCGGGGTTCTGTTTTAGAGAACGCACAACTTCTACACCGTGGATGTCAGGTAGAAGAATATCCAACAAAATCAGCTTTGGCTGATAATGTTGCGCCATAAATAAAGCTGCCCGACCCTCCTTTGTCGTAATAAATGAGCAGTCAAGAGCGAGCAGCACTTCGCTCATGAGTAGCAAGTTGTCTTCATTGTCTTCTACAACCAAAATGAGAGGCGATTCGATATTTGCCTGGGAGGCAGGTTTTGAGAAAGAGTGCAGATTTAAGCGTTGTTCGGGGGAACTCATCAAAATACGAAGCTATCCTCTCCAGAAGTGGACAACCGAGGGGTTGCCCAAGTTATACCCATTCACTTGATTGACGGTACACGAATGATTCCCTGTTTGCCCCTTGTTTTACAAGGGTTTAGGGATCGGCTGCGGGAAAAGTGAAACGGTATTACGAGGCATTCCCCAGGCGGCATTTTTTGGCGCTTGGAATCGATTGGCTCGTAGCTTCCCCACTAGGTTGATCTTTTAAGTTCATCTTGGCAAGAGAACACAGCAAGCTAGTGGTGATGTTGCTTGTCCCCTGATTCTATAAAAAATTAGTTAAAAAACTGCACAACTTAAACATTAATATTCATTGTTACTTTTAGCACTAGATATATACACACTTCTGTGCTAAGAATCGTTGAAAAACTAAATTTTTGAATACATTTGGCGTTTCTTGGTTAGCTGCAAAGCATCACAAATATATTGAAAACCGTTTCGGATACTTGGGGGAATTGAACCCTATCCCTACTTTGTAAGATTGGCACTCTCTACCCTCATCAGGGATTTAGCGCTTAACAACTAACCTTGTCAAGATACTAAATATTGAAATTTTCCAATGTTGTGGATATCTATCTTTAGGAGATGTCCGGAAAATTGCTCGCACTGTTACAGTCTAATAAAAAAGGTGAAAGAATTTACCTTTCCTGAGAGCGATCGCTATGCAGGACACAATCAAACCCACTCGTGGTGAATTAGAACGAACCCTGTCACAGGAAATTCGGGCTTTCTACCACGCCCAACTAAGTCACCAGCCTGGTCAGGTGACTTGCCAATTTATGGGTGACAAAATTGCGATTCTTATCGAAGATTCTATTACTCGACCCGAACAACTTCTGGCACAAAGCGGTCAGCAAAGGCTGGCACAGAGAGTTCGAGAGAATATAAACCACGTCCTACAACTGCAACTTAAACAGCTAATTGAGGAAGTGGTGAAAGTCCCAGTCATCGATCTGATGATCGACTCCGCCCTAAAAACAAGTCGTACCAGTACCGTTGCGATTTTAGCCGCAACCCCTACGACGCGCAATCCAGACTGAATTCCACCGAATCGACCTGAGACGGATTCCATCTCAGGTTGCGCCGGACAACAGCCTCTAGATCCTCCAGCAAGTAAGGCTTGCTAATATAGTCATTGCAGCCTGCCGTGAGAATGCGATCTCTGTCTTCCGCCCTTGCCAGCGCCGTGACGGCGATAACAGGAATTGTCCGGGTTTCAGGATCTTCCCTGAGTTGACGGACAATTTGAAGACCATCTAAGTCAGGCAACATAATATCCAGCAAAATCAGGTTTGGCTGTTCGGTTCGTGCCTTTTCAAAAGCACTATGACCGTCAATTGCTGTGATGATTGAGCAATTTAACGGCTCTAAAACGTAAGCAAGCAATAATAAGTTGTCTTCATCGTCATCGACTGCCAATACCACAGGCAACTTGGCAGTAAGACACTGATTGCTACTGCTCAAAAAATTTTGACGGGTACGGTGGGAAAGTTCCAAATCATCCATCCTCTTTTTCCAGCTAATTTCTAGACTGGCAGTCACCCTCACCAGAAGAGTGGACGAGGCACTCCTTAAGCGGTGGCGAAGCGCTTGCAATGGAATGGCTCGCGTGTAACCTACTAAGTTGGAGAGCCGATGCTCGAGCTAGAGGAAAAGACGAGCCAAGTTAGTAGGAGCCTTATTATCATTGACATTGCTATTGTACATAAAATTTACAATAACCTAAAGAATTTGTTAAGAAAATACAATTCTTGTAAGTATGCTTAGCACTTACTAAACATAGGCTAGAGGGCAACCTAGAATAGAAATCTTCGGGAGTAGCAAGATAGCAGACTGGTAGTCGTACCACATCATCCGGAGTTAGCCCGGGATTAACCGGAGCAATAAGACGCGAGGAATTGCGTCTGGAAACTAACTTTAAGCAGATGCGACCTATAGAGTAGATGCCGTTTTAGATGCGGCTAGGAGTTCGCATTTGAGAAAAGCGCGGGTTGATGAATGGGGTGAATCAGCCTTCACGATTTGAGGGCTACCCCGATCTAATTAGGCATTGGAGGTTGAAGCAATGGGTATAGCCACGATTAACCCAGCAACTGGGGAAACGCTTCAAACGTTTGAGGCACTAACAGATACGGAGATTGAAACGAAGCTAGCACTAGCGCAATCAAGCTTTAAACAGTATCGGCAGACACCCATGCAAAAAAGGGCAGATTGGCTGAATGCCGCTGCTGAGATTTTAGAGAGCGATCGCGAACGCTTTGGCAAAATCATGACCCTAGAAATGGGGAAAACTTTGAAATCAGCGATCGCAGAAGTGGAAAAATGCGCCCTCGTCTGTCGCTTCTACGCCGAACGCGCCCCCGAATTCCTCGCGGATGTTCCAGCCCAAACCGACGCCAGCCACAGCTTTGTGCGCTATCAGCCTTTAGGCGTCATCTTGGCAGTCATGCCTTGGAATTTCCCCTTCTGGCAAGTGTTTCGGTTTGCCGCACCAGCGCTGATGGCGGGAAATGTCGGGTTACTCAAGCACGCCTCTAACGTGCCTCAGTGTGCATTGGCTCTGGAGGAGATTTTCCACAAAGCAGGATTCCCAGAAGGTGTCTTTCAAACCTTGCTAGTGGGAGCAGATAAAGTCGCTGCAATTGTAACAGACGAGCGAGTGAAAGCCGCAACCTTGACCGGAAGCGAACCTGCCGGGATGAGCCTCGCCGCCACCGCCGGGAAACAAATTAAGAAAACCGTTCTGGAATTGGGGGGAAGCGACCCGTATATTGTCCTAGAAAGCGCCGATTTGGATGCAGCCATTGCGACAGCAGTGAGTGCCAGAATGCTGAATAACGGTCAATCATGCATTGCTGCGAAACGGTTCATTGTCGTGGATGCGATCGCAGACAAATTTGAAAAAGGTCTGATTGAGAAGTTTGAGGCACTCAAAATCGGCGATCCGATGCATCCGGAAACCGATATAGGGCCACTGGCAACCCCATCGATTCTCAAAGATTTGGATTGGCAAGTTCAAGAAAGCGCCAAATTGGGAGCAAAAGTTCTCACAGGTGGACAGCCATTATCTGACCGTCCTGGTAACTTTTATCTGCCGACAATTTTGACAGATATCCCAGCCGGTAGCCCAGCAGAAGCGGAGGAATTTTTTGGCCCTGTGGCGCTGCTATTCCGGGTGCCAGATATCAACGCCGCGATCGCGCTTGCCAATGCCTCGCCCTTTGGACTGGGTGCTAGTGCTTGGACTCAAGTAGAGACAGAACGCGATCGCTTGATTGAAGAACTCGAAGCGGGTGCCGTGTTTATTAACGGCATGGTTAAATCCGATCCCCGTCTCCCCTTTGGCGGTATCAAGCGTTCCGGATACGGACGCGAGTTAAGCAAAGAGGGAATTCACGAGTTTGTCAACATCAAAACCGTGTGGGTGAAATAAGCGGTGGTGCATTCTAACGATGAATTAAATCCCATCCCGCAAGTGGGATGGGGATGTCAATACGGGTGGACAGCCGTGCGCCCGTATTGGTCTAAATAGGGGCGATTCACGCATCTGGCCCCTACACCAGAAACGAACCACTACAGATGCCAAGAGCATACAGAGGGGAGTAAGAAAAATGAATACTGCTGAACTATTAGTTAAATGTCTGGAAAATGAAGGAGTCGAATACATTTTCGGGCTTCCTGGCGAAGAAAATCTAGACATATTGGAAGCCCTAAAAACCTCTTCGATTAAATTTATTACTACCCGCCACGAACAAGGTGCTGCCTTCATGGCGGATCTCTACGGACGCCTGACCGGAAAAGCCGGAGTGTGCCTCTCCACCCTAGGGCCAGGTGCCACCAACCTGATGACTGGCGTTGCCGATGCGAACCTGGATGGTGCGCCACTAGTGGCAATTACCGGACAGGTGGGCACAGACCGGATGCACATCGAATCCCACCAATATCTGGATTTGGTGGCGATGTTTGAGCCAGTCACCAAATGGAATACTCAAATTGTTCGTCCCAGCAACACACCGGAAATTATCCGCAAAGCGTTTAAAATTGCTCAGAGCGAAAAACCAGGGGCAGTTCACATCGATTTGCCGGAAAACATTGCCGAAATGACAGCCACTGGCAAGCCCCTACACAAGAATTGTGGGGAAAAAACCTTTGCTGCCTTCCATAGCCTTGAACAGGCATCTGAAGCCATTTCCCAGGCAAAAAATCCTTTGATTATGGTGGGAAATGGGGCGATTCGTGCAGACGCTAGCCTTGCACTGACCGAATTTGCCACGAAGTTGAATATTCCAGTAGTGAATACCTTTATGGGCAAAGGAGTCATTCCCTACACCCATCCCCTCGCCTTGTGGTCGGTAGGATTGCAACAGCGAGACCATATCAGCTGTGCGTTTGACCAAACGGATCTGGTGATTGCAATCGGTTACGACTTGATTGAATATTCCCCGAAAAAGTGGAATCCCCTCGGAGAAATTCCGATTATCCACATTGGAGATACGCCAGCAGAAATTGATAGTAGCTATATTCCCCTAGTAGAAGTAGTGGGGGATATTTCCGACTCGCTACGGGAAATCTTAAACCGAGCTGACCGGCAAGGCAAACCCGATCCTTATGCCTTGCAATTACGGGCAGATATCCGGGCGGATTATGAAGAGTATGCCAATGACGATGGGTTTCCCATTAAGCCGCAGAAAATAATTTATGACTTGCGGCAAGTCATGGGGCCAGAAGATATTCTGATTTCAGATGTCGGGGCGCACAAAATGTGGATAGCGCGTCACTATCACTGCGATCGCCCGAATACTTGCATCATCTCTAATGGCTTTGCTGCAATGGGTATTGCCATTCCCGGTGCGTTAGCCGCCAAGTTAGTTTATCCCCAGAAAAAAGTCATCGCCGTCACGGGTGATGGCGGCTTTATGATGAATTGCCAGGAATTAGAAACTGCCCTTCGGGTCGGCACTGCCTTTGTCACCTTAATCTTTAATGATGGAGGCTATGGCTTGATTGAGTGGAAGCAACACAATCACTTTGGTGAATCTGCGTTTGTCCACTTTAGCAATCCCGATTTTGTCAAATTAGCAGAAAGTATGGGACTTAAAGGCTACCGAGTTGAATCCGCTGCGGATCTGATTCCAACCTTGAAAACTGCCCTAGAACAGGACGTTCCCTCGGTGATTGATTGTCCAGTAGATTACCGCGAAAACTTCCGCCTCACGCAAAAGGCTGGGGATTTGAGTTGCAAGATTTGGGAATAATCATGAGTCATTGGTCATTCGTCATTAGTCGGTTGTCAATGACCGATGACTAATGAACAATGACCAATGACCAATCGTGAATAACCCATGAAAATCGCTACTTGGAACGTCAATTCAGTTCGCTCTCGCTTAGAGCAGGTGGTGCAGTGGTTGCAGGATAATCCAGTCGATGTCCTGTGCCTGCAAGAAACTAAAGTGGTAGATAAGGATTTTCCGCGATCGCCCTTTGAGGAACTAGGGCTTAATCTCTACATTTCCGGTCAAAAATCTTATAACGGGGTTGCCCTTCTCAGCCGTGCGCCCCTTGAGGATGTCAGCACCGGGTTTGCCCCAATTTTGGGTAGAGAGGATTTTGACGAACAGAAGCGGGTCATTACTGGCGTTATCGATGGCGTCCGCATCGTGAATCTCTATGTGCCCAATGGCTCAGCCGTCGGTAGCGAGAAATACGAATACAAGCTGCTTTGGCTGAAAGCCCTCCGCAAGTACCTGCAAACACTGCTAGAAAAACAACCCAGTTCCCTCTGTATCTGCGGCGATTTCAATATTGCCCCCGAAGACCGAGATATTCACGATCCACTCGGTTATAAAGGTCGGATTATGGCATCCGATCTAGAGCGTCAAGCCTTGAGCAGCATTTTAGAGCTGGGTTTGGCAGATGCCTTTAGAAAATTCACAATAGAAACAGGACACTTCAGCTGGTGGGACTATCGAACCGGAGCGTTTCGACGCAACTGGGGTTGGCGGATTGACCATCACTACTTGACGCCAGACCTTTACGAACGTTCATCCAGCTGCACCATCGATCGCTCCCCCAGAAAATTGCCCAAACCCAGCGACCATACCCCCGTGATTGTAGAATTTTAAATTTTCCAGCATCAATCCCATACCCAAAATTGATTAGGAACTTAAAATCATGTTTTTAATAACTGGAGCTACAGGCGGACTCGGACGCCGAATTGTGCGGCTGCTGCGGGAGAAGGAAATGCCGGTGCGAGCATTTGTCCGCCTGACATCCCGTTACAGCGAGCTAGAACACCGAGGAGCAGAAATCTTTATTGGTGATTTGCAGCGCGATAAAGATATCGAAAAAGCTTGCCAAGGCGTTCAGTACATCATCGCTGCTCACGGCGGTGAGAGCGATGCTCAAGCGTTAGGCTACCGAGCGAATATTGAACTCATTGACCGGGCAAAAGAAGCTGGCGTCCAGCACTTTGTTTTCATTTCGGTATTGGGAGCAGATCGTGGGTACGAAGACGCACCATCCTTTAAGGCGAAGCGAGAAGTAGAAAAGTATCTCCAAGCCAGTGGACTCAATTACACCATCCTGCGCCCTTCAGGTTTTTCCTCCAACCTTTTACCCCTAGCAGAACGATTTCGGGATACTGGGATTTATCTGCTTATCGGCGATCCCAAAAGCCGGACTTCGATTGTGAGTACCGATGACTTAGCGAGGATTGCGATAGATTCCGTAAACGTTGAAGGTGCCCGGAATCAAATTTTCCCTGTGGGAGGTCCAGATATCCTCCAGCGCCAAGATATTCCTCGCATTTTTAGTCGCATCTTCAATCAGGAACCGATCGTGATTAACCCACCGTTATTGGTGTTTGATGGGGTACGCGGGGCGCTGGGATTGCTGAATCCTCAAGCGTCTAAAGCTTTGGGGACTCTCCGGACGTTACTGGATAATGAATTTTTCTGCACACCCCAGGAAGTTGAGCATTTAGAGTCGATTTTTGGAATGAAGATGGAATCCTTAGAGGCTTTCTTGCGGCGTTATATGGGTACTTGATTTTGCACCGCCAGATGCAGATGTCACTGTTATTCAGACTTGTCTGGTCATTCTAAGGAATCATAAAGGCAACTGCTTGAGACTCTGACTGAGCAACAGTTTGGGTTTGACCATTTAGCTGATAGTGAATGCGAGCGATCGCGTTCTCACCCCGCCGATAAATTTTCGATTTGCATTTGAGGCGATACTCCAATACTTTACTTTCTCCTGGCTTTAGCACTACTTTAGCGGGACGTTCCAATTCTTGAGGAGTTGCACTCATAAGAACTTCCTCAGATTTCGCTGGCACTATTTCTATTTTGCTAATTTCAATCAACTGATTTTTTTTAGATGGATTGGTAAAACTCAGAGAAATATCAGCATAGCTAATTGCGGTTCTCGCTAAAATTTCGTAGGGAAGTAACTTGATTGTCATCGTCATATTCGCTCTTTGAGAATTGCTCCCAATTTGCCTTTCCCTACTTAAACTTTGTAGAGGAGAAGATCGTAGGTTAGTTTTAACGAGCGCGAAATCAAACTCAAACGGCTTGTTGGGTTTCGTTACCTCAAACACTACGGCGCTCAACGGGGGAAACCCTGCTTTTTGTATGGCTCCCCAACCTACCCTGTCTGAAAGCAACTTGGTATGAGTTCCTATCGTTATGTAAGTCACGCAGGTTAGAAAATCCACGAAAGAATTCCTCCCAGGTCGGAATATAGCAAATTTGACTCAAAAGCTCCTCAGAGGTTTCTAAATCCTATGGGGTTGTGCATTATTTTGAAAGATGAGAATTAAGCCACTTTACCAAATATATGCTCAGCTAAGCTCGAAGCTCCGAGTGTCGCTAAGCTTGAAGATGCTAAGTGAGCGGCACAGCCACAGCGTAAAGGAAAAGATGAATTCATCAGCGAAGCGTTAGCATTTAATGAATTTGAAGGAGTCTTGAATCCAGGTAGAGTATAAGATTCCGCTCCCCCATAGTTCACATTCCACCCAATATCTTTTAAAGAAGCAATCGTTAATTGACTCAATAACTCAGAGCTTTTTTCAGCAATAGGTGACATTAATTCATTGTCAAAGACATTTTCATCCCAATGACCAAACACGCCTTTTTGAACGGGAACAGCAGTTTGTAAAAATGTACCTTTTAATTCTCCATAAGCCCACCCTGCATAGGTGTTAGCACTATACGTCGCATCGGAGACATTAATGAAATCGCGTCCGTAATCTGACCAAAGTGTTCCAATTCCTAGAACGTGACCAAATTCATGCACCATCGTTTCTTGTAAGAAACTTGGATTGTTGTTGTATGTATTTGCCAAGCTCGTGTTAATCGTTGAAGCTCCTGATATCGTCATTTGATTACCAAAAGCATCGGAGGCTAAGGCTTTTGGCCCTGCAAAAGCAAGAAATTCATCTTCACCAAAAGTATCCCCCGTAACATCAATGGTTAGAATTTGGGAATCGCTAAAGGTGCTGTAGGGAATAATTTTTTCCCAAACTTTTGCAGCTTCTGTAATAGCATTGAGAGCTTCTGTACTCAAACTACCCAAGCCTTGACCAAAATTGACTTTGATTGAAAAACTGAGAGGATCGCTGGTAGCAGCAGTAAAGGTAGTCGCCACAGAATAGTTAGCAGCTTGGTTGTTGTAGCTCATTACTTGCAAAAAGTAATTACCAGCACTCAGGAAACGACGAATTGATTCGTTGCTAGTCCCGCGCTCCCATTGCCAACCCAACACTTCGCCTTGATCAATAATGCTGTTGTTGTTGCTGTCTTGAATGAGTCGGACATCGGCATCACCACTCAATGCAGATAAATTAGCGGTAAAGATGCCAGATTGAGCAACATTAAAGCTATAAAAGTCATCGCGATCGCTAGCATTGACTTGTTGGTTGTTTGAGAAAACTGCTAAAGTTTGAGCTTTTGCGGTTCCTAGAGTATTACCGGCATCTAAAGGGTCTGGAATACTTGCGATTTTAGTAGTTAGAGTGTAGCCGCCAGTCGCACCCTTTTCAAAAGTTGTAGCTTGCAGAATATAATCAATTCCCTCAGCAACCGTGAAAGTTAGCTGCGAGTTCGTACCGCTGAAATCATTATTTTCTGCAACAACTGCTCCGGTTCCAACATTCACCACTTGCAGGTAGGCATTAAAACTAGGCGAATCAAGGTTCACCTGCACCTGCTGACCGGCAACTAAATCGCCTAACACATAGCCATCGTAAAAACTGCCTTCACGAATGGGGTTGCTTGGGTCGCTATTCGCGATCGCGCCGCTAAAGCTTTGGTTTCCACTGATGGGAGACGCTGGTTTGAGGACTCCCAAATTGCTACGAAGAGTATAGTTACCAGTAGCATCTGGTTCATAAGTCGTGGCTCGAACAATGTAATCAATACCCTGAGCGGCTGTAAAAGTTACTTGAGAGTTCAGACCCTCAAAATCATCGTTGAAGGTAACAACCGCTCCAGTAGAGGCATTTACCACTTGCAGGTAAGCGTCAAATTCTGTGGAGTTTAGTTTCACCTCCACCTGCTCTCCGGCGCTAATGCCAGTCAACAGATAGTCATCCCGAAGGCTACCGCCACGGAGTGGGTTTTTCAAATCGGTGGTGTCGATTGTACCGCCGACCTCACTGATGGTAGAAGCCGCAGCGATCGCGCTACTTTTAAATAGACTTCTTTGCTGTAGCAGATCGCCCAGCCCTCTAAATCCTGACCAGATTCCGGCTATTTTTGAATCAAACTCTAGCGGTGCAAAATTAGCGAAATCTGCACTTAAAAACTGGCGCTCATTTGAGAATTTAAATCCATTTAACATTTGCTTGCTTTCTCCACGATGGAGCATCGTAAGACTGATATATTACCAATTTTAAGTCTTCACAAAATTGTGCAACAACGGGGTAATCCCTTAAATCTAGAGACAGAACATTTTTAAGAATGCTAAGATCGCAAGCGCAATAAATAAAGTTATATTAATTGACTAAACAGTGGTTTTTAAATTATCTGAACGCAACAACTAGCACTTTCTCTCAAGCCATGAATGCAAAAATTGAAGTTGCGCCAATTGCCAATGGTGAGGTAATCGAAATTATTGAATATCTGAGGATTTGCCGCGATATGTCGATGCCAAGCGTATCTAAGGTCTTGCTCACCACATTCACAGTTTTAAATGCACCCAACAATTCAAAAAAAGTATCTTATATATAACTCGATCAAAATCTCTCTAAGGGGAGAAGGACAATAGTTTTTCGCGTAAATTTACTTACAATTACAATAACTTACGCCAAAATTCTTAATTTTCGACAATCCATTGCCGGATTCAGTCGATAGAATCACAGCTAGAGTGTCTCTCTGCCCGCTCAAAGCATTTGAGTCAAAATTTTATGCGATCGCCCTTAGCGTCAACACCTGCTCAAGCTCGTCAAACAAGACAGCAGCTAGCGAATCCAGAGGATTCACTCTCCTATGAATTAGGGAAAGCAGTGCAAGAGCTGCCGCCACTGTACACGCGGTTATTGGCAGCAAGCATTAGCTTACTGGTATTTGGGGCGATCGCTTGGGCACACTACAGCCAAGTGGATGAAGTCGCGATCACTCGCGGCGAACTGATTGCCTCAACGCAAGTGCGACCCCTGCGATCGCTAGGAGGAGGCACAATCAAAGCCGTAAAAATCAAAGAAGGCGATCGCGTAAAAAAAGGCGATATCCTGATCGAACGCGACCCCGACCTGCCGCAAGCAGAAGTTGACCGCCTCGCCAAATCTACCCAGCTGATTCGGGAAGATTTAGGGCGTCTGGAAGCCGAACGAACGGGAGGTGCAACTGCCGGAACCGCTTTGCAAGATCAGCTTTTAACCGCTCGCTTACAAGATTTTGAAGCAAAAAGAGCGGGTGCGATCGCAGAAGCGAATCGCCAAATTGCAGTCATCAATGAAGCCAAAGTTCGCCTCACCCGCCTGCAAGAAAACCTCGTCAACGCCAAAATCAACCTCGTCAACGCCAAAACCAATCTCGCCAACAGCAAAAGCCTTCTCAACAAAGCGAACAACAGCCTCGCTTTAGCCGAAAAAAGAGAAAAGGCGCTTACCACTCTCCTAATTCCCGGTGCTGTCCCTCGACTCGATTACGTTGATGCACAAGAGAGAGTCGTGAGGGCGCAAGCTGAAGTTACCACAGCCCAAGATAATATTACGAATGTTCAAAACAAAGTCACGGAAGCTCAGGACAAAATAACTTCTCTAGAAAAAGATATCGCTGCTCAAGTGCAAGCGATTCGCCAAGCTGAACAAGCGTATCAATCTGTTCGCAATCAGGCAGACCAATTAAAGTCTGTGCGTCAAAGTGAAATTCTAAGTGAGTTTAACCAGCGCCAAGAAGAACTAACCACTGTTGCTGGTCAGTTGGAGGTAGCGAAAAAGCAGCGAGAAGTAGAAACTATTGAGTCTCCAGTTACGGGGACAGTCTACAGTGTCAAAGCAACCAAAGGGCCGGTACAGGCGGGGGAGGAGTTGTTATCAATTCTTCCCGAATCCGAAGAATTGTTGGTAGAAGTGAAAGTCGTCAACCGCGATATTGGCTTTATCCGTAAGGGAATGAAGGCAAAAGTCAAAATGGCTACTTTCCCGTTTCAGGAATTTGGCACAGTTGAGGGTGAAGTGGTGCAAGTGAGTCCGAATGCGATCGCTGATCAAGAATTAGGCTTAGTTTTCCCCACCCGAATTAAACTTAAACAAAATTCACTTCAGGTGCAAAATCAAAAAGTTGCCTTTACTCCAGGGATGGCGGCAACCGGAGAAATTATTACTCGAAAAAAATCAGTTCTCACTTTCTTAATTGAGCCGGTGACTCGCCGCTTTAGCGAGGCATTTTCGGTAAGGTCTTAGCTCGGCTTTATCCATTTGCACCAACAAAAGGCAGTGATGAATAAACATCTGGTATCTAAGAGTTAATAACAGAAATTAATCGTTATGGGCATAAAAATTCGGCGTTGCTGATCATAGGGATGAATTGGCGGCTGGAGTTCCTGATTTTTCATTTTTAATCAGAAGAAATCATTCCGTCATTCAGCAACGCCAAAAATTCAATTGAGAGTGCTAACGAGCGGGGACACTATCCAATTTCACTGCTAAGAGTAGAATTGGGAATTTGAGAGGGTTAATATTAAAATACTACGCTGCCCCGGTTGTGCTGGTGGCATCGAGAAGGAAATCTCTTGTTGACGGGTTATGAACGCGCCGAGCAAGAAAGCCAACGCGCCGAATGATTAGCCGCACAGTTACGGAGGCTAGAAGTTGAAGCAGAAGCCCAAAAACGGACGGAGATACCTATCTCAAAAGCCGTGAACACCGATCCTAGGAGTGTAGCCAGTCTACTTACAATGACTGATAGGGACAGCCATAAGTGGGATGAACTGCAAATTTCTGTATGTTATGGGTGTCTCTAGGGTTTATTAATTGAGTAACTCCTTATGCAACCAACCAACCCCAACCAATTTACAGAAAAAGCCTGGGAAGCCATCACTCGCACCCCAGATATTGTTAAATCTGCCCAGCATCAACAAATCGAAAGCGAACACTTGATGAAATCACTGCTGGAGCAAGAAGGACTCGTCAGCAGTATTCTGAACAAAGCGGGCGTAAATGTGTCGCGAGTCAGAGAACGCACCGAAGATTTCATCAAGCGTCAGCCAAAAACTTCCGGCAGTAGCACCTCAGTTTATGTCGGACGTAGCTTAGATTCTATGCTGGATCGGGCTGAAGCATTTCGCAAAGAGTATGGAGACGATTTTATCTCCATCGAACACATGATGCTGGCTTATCCCAAAGACGATCGCTTTGGTAAGGCTTTGTTTCAAGAATTTAAGCTGGACGAAAACAAGCTAAGAACTATCATCGCCCAAGTTCGCGGGAGCCAAAAAGTGACTGACCAAAATCCAGAAGGCAAGTACGAATCCTTAGAAAAATACGGGCGCGACTTGACAGAATTCGCTCGCCAAGGGAAGTTAGATCCGGTAATTGGGCGCGATGATGAGATTCGCCGCACGATTCAGATTCTGTCTCGTCGCACCAAGAATAACCCGGTGCTGATTGGGGAACCGGGGGTAGGTAAAACAGCGATCGCTGAAGGTTTGGCACAGCGAATTGTCAGCGGGGATGTGCCGGAGTCGTTGCGCGATCGCAAACTGATTGCGCTGGATATGGGTGCCTTGATTGCGGGTGCCAAATATCGGGGTGAATTTGAAGAACGCTTGAAAGCGGTTCTCAAGGAAGTCACCGATTCTCAAGGCAGCATTATCATGTTCATCGATGAGATTCACACCGTTGTTGGTGCGGGTGCGACTCAAGGCGCGATGGATGCAGGTAACTTGCTCAAACCGATGTTGGCGCGGGGTGAATTGCGCTGTATCGGTGCAACAACCCTGGATGAATATCGCAAATACATCGAAAAAGATGCGGCGCTAGAACGTCGTTTCCAACAAGTTTATATCGATCAGCCGAGTGTAGAAGATACGGTTTCGATTCTGCGGGGTTTGAAAGATCGCTACGAAACGCACCATAACGTGAAAATCTCTGATAGTGCGTTAGTGGCAGCGGCTACTTTGTCTACTCGATATATTAGCGATCGCTTTCTCCCAGATAAAGCGATTGACTTGGTAGATGAAGCGGCGGCGCGATTGAAGATGGAAAGTACCTCCAAACCAGAGGAACTCGACGAAATCGACCGCAAGATCCTCCAGTTGGAAATGGAACGGCTTTCTCTGCAAAAAGAAAGCGATCCGGCTTCTAGAGAAAGGTTACAAAGACTGGAAAAAGAACTTGCCGATCTAAAAGAAGATCAACGGACACTGAATGCACAATGGCAAGCTGAAAAAGATGTTCTCGAACGCCGCAAAACCCTGAAAGAAGAAATCGATCGGGTGAATGTGGAAATTCAACAAGCGGAACGAGAATACGATCTTAATCGAGCTGCTGAGCTGAAATTCGGCAAGTTGACCGAGTTACAACATCAGCTAGAAACAACAGAAGCCCAACTCGTTCAAACTCAGCATAGTGGTAAGTCACTTTTACGAGAAGAAGTCACCGAATCCGATATTGCTGAAATCATTTCCAAGTGGACGGGTATCCCCATCAGCAAACTTGTTGAATCGGAGAAAGAAAAACTTCTGCAATTGGAAGATGAACTGCACAAGCGCGTGATTGGGCAAGCCGAAGCGGTGACAGCAGTTGCCGATGCCATCCAACGGGCGCGTGCTGGTTTAGCCGATCCAAATCGCCCGACGGCTAGTTTCATTTTCCTTGGTCCCACAGGCGTCGGTAAGACAGAACTGGCAAAAGCCTTGGCGGCTTATCTGTTCGATACCGAAGAAGCCTTGGTACGGATCGATATGTCCGAGTATATGGAGAAGCACAGCGTCTCTCGCTTGATTGGTGCGCCTCCTGGCTATGTCGGTTATGACGAAGGCGGACAGCTGACAGAATCTATCCGGCGTCGTCCCTACGCGGTGTTGCTGTTCGACGAAATCGAAAAAGCACACCCGGATGTGTTCAACATCATGCTGCAAATTCTTGATGATGGTCGCGTCACCGATTCTCACGGTCACACCGTAGACTTCAAGAACACGATTATTATCATGACCAGCAATATCGGATCGCAATTCATCCTAGATATTGCTAGCGATGAATCTCGGTACGAAGAAATGCGGAGTCGGGTGATGGATGCGATGCGGACGAGTTTCCGTCCGGAGTTCCTAAACCGGATCGACGAGATTATCATCTTCCACGGCTTGAACAAGCAGGAATTGCGGCAGATTGTCCAGTTGCAAGTCAAGCGACTCGAATCACGGTTGAGCGATCGCAAGATGTCCCTGAAACTTTCCGATGCTTCCCTTTACTTCTTAGCGGAAGTCGGATACGACCCCGTTTATGGAGCGCGTCCGCTCAAGCGTGCGATTCAGCGGGAACTGGAAACGCAAATCGCTAAAGGGATTTTGCGAGGCGAATTCAACGACGGCGACACCATCTTTGTTGATGTGGAAAATGAGCGCCTTGCCTTCAAGCGTCTCCCTGCTGATTTACTAGCTACTCAGTCCAGCTAATTGACGCTCAGTTAACCCTTTCCTTCCCAGGAAAGGGGCGATCGCTAGGGGAATGGTACTGCCATTCCCCTAAAAAATGTGAACTTTACTAATGATTGAATCCCCATTCAGCAGTTGCTTTCAGACATAGGGGATGAGGTTTTGCTCTGGCTCAACCCCATCTACAAACGAACAAGAACAACTCGGTATAAGAACTGCTGTAGAGAATTTCCCCAATATGAGCTAGCTCAAAGACTTACTTGAACCTTCCTGTCAAAGTGAAGATATCACCACACAGGAGGGTCAAAGAAATGACCAACGCTACCCTCGACTTCCAAACCGCTACCGGACATCAAGTTCTAGCCGCAGCCGGCAAGAAAATGTTGCGACCCGGCGGACGAATTGCGACAGAGCAATTGTTTGAGTGGGCAGACTTCCAAGCAGGTGAGACAGTTCTGGAATTAGCTTCTAGTTTTGGCTACAGCGCGATCGCTCTGGCTCAACGCTACGGCGTGCGGGTGGTCGGCGTAGAGAAAAACCCCGAAAGTGTAGCCCGTGCCCGTGCCAACATTGAGGCGGCGGGGTTAACAGGTCAGGTGGAAATCATTGAGGGCGATGTGTTCCACCTGGATGCCATTTCCGAACAGTTTAATTATGTTTTGGCAGAAGCGATTCTAACCATGCAATCTGTACCAGGGAAAGCCAAGATTTTGGCTGGGGTGCGCGATCGCTTGAAGCCAGGAGGCAAATTTCTTTGCCACGAATTACTCGCCCGTAACCAGGAAGCAGAGATTCATCAAGCTTTAGCACAGGTAATTCGGGTCAATTCTACCCCGTTATCCCAGGCAAATTGGCTGGCTGCTTGTGAAGCTGCTGGACTGCAAGTACAACAGCATCAAACCGGGTCAATGGGTTTGTTGAATCTGCATCGGGTACTTCAAGACGAAGGCGTTATGGATACCCTCCGGATTCTGTGGAATGTTCTGACGCGCCCAGCGCTGCGGAAACGAGTTTTGGCAATGCGCCGTGTCTTCCAGCAATATCAACAGGATTTGGGTTACATCGTCCTGCGTGCAAAACGCGCCTAAAAAAGTGAATCAATCATGACTAATACACTGATACCTCATCCATCTTTAGCGATTCAATTGTCAGAAAAGATTGAGTATCCCCAGCAGGGAGTCCTCAGCAAAGTTTTGCTTAAAGATTCCTGCTGTCAATACACGCTGTTGTGTCTAGCCGCAGGTACAAATATTTCTGAACACTCCTCGCCTCGAAATGCAACCGTCCACGTCATTGAAGGGCGAGGGCTATTAACTTTGCAAAGGCAAGAAATAGCACTTGAACCGGGCGGTTTTATCTTCATGCCTGCCAATGTTCCCCACGCTTTGAAAGCCGAAGAAAATCTAGCTTTTCTGCTGACGCTTTCGGAAAATCCCCAACAAAAATAAGTGGCGACTAACTGAGGTAGCTCATAGTCCCACCATCTTCAAACTGCAATACTAATACTCAGTCACCAAGAAATTAACCATGCTGAATACTTTTACTCAACACCTCAACCTATCGACTTCTGAAGTAGAAACGCTACTCTCACTCAGCTTGCAGGATTTACTCAACTCGCCTGCAATTCAGCAGAAACTAGATAGTTTAAATATCGCGTTGCTGCAACAAACTTTGCCTATAGCAAAGACTGTTTTGGAAGACAAGCTACCGCCTTTTTATGATTGGCTCAAAAACGAGTTAAAGGTGCAGCGCGTCCCAGATGGTCCCGATCATACGACTCAATGGGTGGTTAATTTCCTAAAGCGTCAGGAAAGCCTGATGCGCTTAGTTGAGCTGCATCGTCCCGTTCCCCGTCTCGCTCTAGAACGCTCAACTCCTCGCCTGGTAGGATTATTTGAGGCTGTAGAGGATGCCCAAGTGCGTCAGGAATGGCAAACAGCGATCGCTGCTTTGTGTCTCGTACTTGCAGTTGATGCCCGCGATCGCGATCGAGTTGGCGTTGGCGATCGCTCATTAGTTTCCTAATTTTGTTAAGGGTGGCTGCACTGTAGTCGCCCTCTTTCAGACTTCGCTCTTATCTCCAGTGTGGAAAGGAGAACAAACCATGAAACCAGTAAGCGATCGCATCTGAACCACGCAACCAGAAGCTAAAAAGCGTCCCTCTCTCAACTTGCAAACTTGGTACAGGCCGAGGTTTTACTGATGCATCGATGACACAGCACAATCGTGATTCTTTTATCTAGTTTCTAATTCTTGGCTCAGTTTCTCTGGTTTGTTCTGGCAATTTTCACCTCAGTTAACACCCATAAAATCAACTCGTCTTTGAAAATTTGTCTCAACAGCAATGCAAGTATTTAATACATCTAATATGTTTTTGCGGAGCGCTCTCTCTAAAGAGTATTTGCGTTCTTTGTGTTGAAATCTTGATAATTGATAAACAAACAGAGTAGCTACTTGATAAATTACTTTTAATTCATAGAGTGAATCAACTTGAGAGATATTAATTGCCAAAACCCGAAGTTGATAACATATTTCTTTCGCTTCTTCTTTTGTTGCGCTGTGGTCTTGATAGTAATAGTTAAAGGTTTCAGCTAAATACTGTACGTGTTTAGCTGTATTTTGAATTTGATGCTGTGCATTTTCAACAGGAGCAAGAAACTTATCAAGTAAAAGCTGCTGTACATAGGCATCGCGAAGGCTAGAATCAGCAATAATTTGAAGTTCTTTCATTCGCTGTTCATGCTTTCTTTGCTTCTCAGCATAAACTTCTTTGATAAGAGTCTCAAACAAGCCTGTCAAAGGATAAAATGCACCAGCAGCCATATTTCCTATCATATTTAAAGACTTCTAGAATTATTGGTTAACTAATTAGCGCGATCGCTCCCACCGTTCATTCAAAATTGGAGATTTTTTGATAGGACCTGAGTGCGTGTAAACTGAGTTTAACAAAGAGCGATCGCTTATCCCAAAGCGTCAAAATTCAAAATGGTTTGCTCAATGTTTTGGGTAAATTTTACCAGTTCTTCAGTAATTCCAAAAAGCTTATCTGCACGGATGAAGATTTCCCAGGCGCGAACGCACATGAAACCGATACCAATTACTGCCAGAGGAACAGCGGCGTAACCAAGTAGAGCCGCTATTGGTGGGAAAATCATACAGATGACCATCAAAATAGCTGTAATCACACCACCAGCTAATCCAGCTTTTGCTGTTGCAACTGCAACGTTACGAATTAGCTCATCTTGCGTAATTTTTCCTTCAGCAAAGGACAGTGAATTTTCTAAAGTTGAGAAGACAAGCTCAATCACCGCTGCTACCAAAGCACCTTGAACAACGGCTCCAATTACTTGCTCTAAACTTGCTTTAAAAGCTGCATCGCCAAGGACTTTACGTGCTGCTGCAAGTTCTTCAGGAGTCATATCAACTCCACCACGAGATCGGTTGATTCGGAAGTTCTCGAAGATGCCGTTTGAAGCTTCTTTTCCTCCACCGTTAACGTGTGCTTTTATATGGCTCCAATCCTTATCACTGCAAAACTCGCGAATCGCCTCATATCCTTGAGCGCGAATTTGTGCTGGAATCGTCTCATACACCTTGGCAGCTTCTTGAACATTACGAATGCCTTCGCGTACCCCAGCTCGGTGAAATTTCAGTTGTAAGTTGTGAGGTAAGTTCTCAAATTTAATATTATGAGCAACTTTGAATGCCTCTTGTGCAGCAATTGTTGCAGCGCCAGTAACTGCGCTAGAAGTCTGTTGAGCTTCAATAATTAAATTACTCGCAGCTTCTTGGGTTGTTGAGATCGCCTCTGATACTGCATTTTGAGTATTTGTAACAATCTCTGATGCTGTTTTTTGAAACGTAGAAGCTATGGAAGTGACTGAGTTGGAAACCTCTTGAATTGCACTATCTGTAGCCTCTTGGGTTGTTGAGATTGCCTCTGATACTGCACCTTGAGTATTTGAAACAATCTCTGAGGCTGTTTCTTGGAACCTAGAACTTACAGCTTCTATTTCCTGGATATTAATTTTAAACATTTATTCGTTAAGTAAAAAACTCAAGACAATTAATATGTATAACCAGTGCCTATACAATGCAGCTTAAATAAAAGAGGCGCGAACGCCTCTTTTATTCCCCTGAAATACTGGGAAATTTCACTCTAGCCTTGTAACATCCAACACGAGTTAACTATATTGAAAGCTACTATTTGTGAAACCGTCAAGAACAGCAAATCAAACTTCATTAAAACTTCTAAAATATTGAATTATGTAACCTGAGTTCGGGTTAAGCAGAAGGGAGGAAAAACGCATTGATATTGAGAGAGGGCTTCTTGGGCTGATGGCAATAGGCAATTAATCCACAGACCAAATTCACCAAGAAATTG